>NZ_JBJGZZ010000003.1:0-334723 GCF_054050775.1 Blastococcus sp. SYSU DS0533
CGACCAGCGCTCAGCCGCGCTTGCTCCCTGGCTGGAGCACTACAACACTCAACGCCGCCACAGCGCCCTCGGCGGGGAGCCCCCGATCAGCCGACTGGCACCAACGTGATGGCTCGGTACACCTAGGCTCGGACCACCATGAGCAGCCTCTCGGAGCGTCTCACCCGCGGCACGGCCTCCAGCCCCGCCCAGATCGACCACGCGCGGCGCCTGGTGGCCGACTGGCAGCTGTTGGCCGACCTGGCGTTCGCCGACCTGACGCTCTGGGTGCCGCAGTCCTGCGGGTCGTGGTGGTGCGTGGCCCAGGTGCGCCCGCTCACCGCACCCACCAGCCGGCCGGAGGACATGGTGGGCGTCGAGCTGGACGCCGACTCCGCCCGCCCGTTCACCGTGGCGCTCCGGGAGGGGCGCCCCGTCACCGACGGTGAGCCCGACTGGTCGGGGGCGACCCCGCGCCGCCGCGAGGTCATCCCCGTGGCACACGAGGGCACCGGGATCGCCGTGCTGGCCAAGGACACCAACCTCGCGGTGACCAGGTCGCCGTCGACGCTGGAGCTCACCTACCTCGACATCGCCGCCGACCTCTGCCTCATGGTGTCCGCGGGCACCTTCCCCCCGGTCACGCTGCAGGACGCGGAGATGAGCCCTCGGGTGGGGGACGGGCTGGTGCGCCTGGACCGGGCCGGCCGGGTCACCTACGCCAGCCCGAACGCGCTGTCGGCCTACCGCCGGATCGGTGTGGCCGGTGACCTGGCCGGCGCCGTCCTCGCCGAGGTGACGTGCCGCGTGGTGACCGATCGCGTCGCCGGGGAGGCGGCGGCCGCGGGGATCGCAGCTGCGGTCGGCGGGCGCTACCTCGACCCGGTGGACGTCGAGGGCGCCAGCGCGACACTGCTGCTGCGGGCGCTGCCGCTGCAGGCCCCCGGCGCCGAGCACGGCGCGCTGGTGCTCGTCCGCGACGTGACCGACGTCCGCCGGCGCGACCGCGCGCTGCTGACCAAGGACGCGACCATCCGGGAGATCCACCACCGGGTGAAGAACAACCTGCAGACGGTCGCCGCGCTGCTGCGCCTGCAGGCCCGGCGGATGACCGAGCCGGCGGCCCGGGCGGCGCTGGAGGAGTCGGTGCGGCGGGTCGCCTCCATCGCCGTCGTGCACGAGACGCTGGCGGGCAGCCGGGAGGACGTCGTCGACGTCGACGACGTCCTCGACCAGGTGCTGCCGATGCTCGGTGATCTCACCAGCGTGGGCCCCGCAGCCCGCACCCGGCGGATCGGATCGTTCGGGGAGCTGCCCGCGGCCGCCGCGACGCCGCTGGTGCTCGCGGTGACCGAGCTGCTGCACAACGCGGCGGAGCACGCCTTCCCGGAGGGGGCACCGGGCGTGATCGAGCTGGTCGCCGAGCGCGAGGGGGAAGACCTCCGCGTGCGCGTCCGCGACGACGGGCAGGGGCTGCCGCCGGACTTCGACCCCGCGGCGAGCGAGGGGCTCGGGCTGCAGATCGTGCGCACGCTGATCATCAGCGAGCTGGGCGGGAGCCTGGCGATGGGCCCGCTGGAGGGCCGCTCGGGCACCGAGGTGGTGCTGACGCTCCCGGAGAGCGCCCGGCCCCGGCGCTGAGCGCGGCGGGCCCCGGACGACGCCGAGGCCGGCCCGGGAGGTCCCGGACCGGCCTCGTGGCGGTCGGTGCGACTGCGGTGGTGCGGTCGCCGCCAGGTGCACCGGCGGCGCGGTCGTGCTCCGCGGTCAGGCGGTGTGGACCCGGGTGCGAGCCTGGCGCCGCTTCAGCGCGCGTCGCTCGTCCTCGGAGAGCCCACCCCAGACACCGGAGTCCTGGCCGGAGCGCAGGGCCCAGTCCAGGCACGACGAGACCACCGGGCAGCGCTGGCACACGGCCTTGGCCTGCTCGATCTGGACGAGCGCGGGGCCGGTCGTCCCGATCGGGAAGAACAGCTCCGGGTCCTCGTCCCGGCAGAGCGCGCGGTGGCGCCAGTCCATGGCGTTGTACTCCTCGATATCGTCTGCGGTCGGTACGTCAGTCGCTGTACTCGGTCTGCCATCGCCGGGCCGACGCCGGGTCACCCAGCGTCATGTCGTAAGCGACTACCTGCTTTGTTACCGGCAGGTTGCGTTCCAGCAGCGATGTTTTCACGTGCCGGACGCCTGTCAAGGGAAACGCGGTCAGCGCTGACCCCCGCGTGAGCAACCTCACCACGCCCGTGCTAGGCCCGCCACCCGGCAGGAGGAAAACCCTTGCCGGACGATCGAGGAACGCCTCTCAGGCGATGACGCGCAACGCGTGGGGGACGTTCGTGATCCGCACGCCCGTGGCGGTGCCGAGGTGGTCGCCGTCGAGCTGCCAGCCCTGCGGTCGCACCGCCGTCACGGTGAGCTCCTGGAGGTCGTGCCACCGGTGCAGGCCGCGTCCGCGCAGGTCGGGCTCGGGGCGCATGGACTGGCGGAGCGCGCGCAGCATCCGGGCGGTGCCCGTGCGCCCGAGGGCGAAGACGTCCAGCCCGGTGTCGAAGGACGCCTGCGGTGTCGGGTTGACCGGCCGGGCCCCCAGGTACGTCCAGGGGCTGACGTTGGAGACCAGGCAGAGGAACAGCTGCTCCACGGGCGGTTCGCCCGGTACCTCGAGGGCCATGGCCGGCCGCCGCCGCTCGCGGCCGAAGAGGAAGGCGCTCGTGCCCTCCCGGACGTAGAGCGCGCCGGTCGACCGCCGCCCCCGGGCGCGACGGGCCTCGACCCGGGCGATGACCTCGGCGTCGAACCCGAAGCCGGCGGCGAACACGAACCAGCGGGGATCGGTCCACCCGGGGCCGTCGGCCTCGGCGTCTGCGCGGGCGACCGCCTCCGCCGCCGCGGGTGCGACGCCGGTGACCGCCGCGGTGCTGGTACCGGTCGCGCTGGCGGTGCCCAGCGAGACCGACCGGGTGCGGCCGCTGCGCAGCGAGGCGAGGATCTCCGCGGTCGCCTCCACCGGGTCCCGGGACCGGCCCAGCGCCCGGGAGAACACGTTGGTCGACCCGCCGGGCACGACCGCCAGCGCGGGCACATCCGGCCCCGGCCCCTGGGCGAGCAGGCCGTTGACCACCTCGTTGACCGTTCCGTCGCCCCCGAGCGCGACGACGACGTCGATGCCGTCGGCCGCGGCCCGGGCGCCGAGTTCGTGGCCGTGCCCGCGGTGCGTCGTCTCGGCGACGTCGACCTTCAGCTCGCTGGCCAGGGCGCCGACGAGCACGTTGCGCATCTTGGCCGTGGTGGTCGTGGCCGCAGGGTTGACGACCACGAGCGCGCGCATGCCGTCAGGCTAACCAGGGCGTCCCGGCGCCTGCCGGGGATCGCCGGCGCGGGCCGTGGCCGGCGGCCGGCCGCGTAGTCTCGCCGGTGTGACCGAGGACCGCGGCACGCCCGCCCCGCCGCCCCGTCGCCTCGCCGACCGGTTGTTCGGCGCCTCGGCGGCGCAGCCGGCGGCGCGCCCCGTCGAGCCGGGGACGCAGGCGCCGCCGTCGCTGCGCCGGGCCGCGCTCGTGGTGGGGCTGGAGGGCGTGGTCCTCGTCGTCGTCGCGCTCGTCCTGCTCTACCTCACGCTGACCGGCGACCCGGAGAGCGTGCCGCGCGCCCTCGCCGAGGTGGTGCTCGCGTCGCTGGCGGCCGGCGTGCTCCTGGCCGCCGCGCGGGGGCTCTGGCACGTGGCGGCCTGGGCCCGCGGGCCGGTGGTGGCCCTCCAGCTGTTCCTGGGGCTGACCGGCTTCACCTTCGCGTTCTCGGCTCAGCAGCCGCTCGTCGGGCTGCCGATCCTGGCGCTGGTGGCGGCGGTGCTGTACCTGCTGGCCGCACCCGACTCGCGGCTGGCCTACGAGGAGGGCTGAGCCGCCGCCGCGCTCCTCACACCAGCTCGATGACGTCTGCGATCGAGTCGCAGACCCGGCTGGGCCGGAACGGGAAGCGGCTGACCTCGTGCGCCGCCGTCGAGCCGGAGAGGACCAGCACGGTCTCCAGCCCGGCCTCGATGCCGGCGACGACGTCGGTGTCCATGCGGTCACCCACCATGATCGTGGACTCCGAGTGGGCCTCGATCCGGTTCATGGCGCTGCGGAACATCATCGGGTTCGGCTTGCCGACGAAGTAGGGCTTCGCGCCGGTCGCCGCGGTGATCATCGCGGCCACCGACCCGGTCGCCGGGAGCGGGCCCTCGGGGGAGGGGCCGGTGACGTCGGGGTTGGTGGCGATGAAGCGGGCGCCGTTGCCCACGAGCCGGATCGCCCGGGTGATCGCCTCGAAGGAGTACGTGCGGGTCTCCCCGAGGACGACGTAGTCGGGGTCGGTGTCGGTCATGACGTACCCGACCTCGTGCAGCGCGGTGGTGAGCCCCGCCTCGCCGATGACGTACGCCGAGCCGCCGGGCAGCTGCGTGGCGAGGAAGTCCGCCGTCGCGAGCGCCGAGGTCCAGATCGCCTCCTCGGGGACGAGCAGGCCGGTGCGGCTGAGCCGGGCCGCCAGGTCGCGCGGCGTGAAGATGGAGTTGTTGGTGAGCACGAGGAACCGGCGTCGCCGCTCGACCAACCGGTCGAGGAACTCCTTGGCGCCGGGCAGGGCGTTCCCCTCGTGGACGAGGACGCCGTCCATGTCGGTCAGCCAGCACTCGATCGGTCCGCGCTCGGTGGTCACGGGACGAACGCTAGCGCCGAGTGGTCAGCTCCGTCCCGCCGAGGCGAACGAGGCGAGCGCGTCGTCCGTCAGGCGGAACACCGTCCACTCGTCCATGGGGACGGCGCCGGCGGCGCGGTAGAACTCGATCGACGGCGTGTTCCAGTCCAGCACCGACCACTCGAGCCGGCTGTACCCGCGGTCGACGCACACCTGCGCCAGGGTGCGCAGCAGCTCCTTGCCCAGGCCGGCGCCCCGGTGCTGCGGCTGCACGTAGAGGTCCTCGAGGTACACCCCGTGCGTGCCGCGCCAGGTGGAGAAGTTGAGGAACCACAGCGCCGTGCCGACGACCTCGCCCCCGACCACTGCCACGTGGCCGAAGAGGGCGGGGGTGTCGCCGAACAGGCAGGCGGTGAGCTGCTCCTCGGTGAGGCGGACCTCGTGCAGCGCGCGCTCGTACTCGGCGAGCTCGCGCACCAGGCCGACGACGGCGGGGACGTCGTCGGGGCGGATCGGCCGCACGCTCACGACAGGGCCTCCTTGAGCCGGGTGGGCACCAGGCGGCCCAACGGGGAGAGCAGCGGCACCAGGACCGGCGCCAGCAGGTAGCCGTACGCCAACAGGCAGCCGGTGACGACGGGGAACAGCGCGAAACCGATCACCAGCAGCACCGCGGTCGCGACCAGCCCGTACGGGCGGCCGCTCTTCGGGCTGACCAGCGAGCGGAAGGAGCGGAACCGGATGTTGGTGACCATCAGCACCGCCGGGACGGCGACGACCAGGAGCACCCAGAGCCGGTCGCGGCCCTGCATGTCGTCGCCGAAAGCGAAGACCGACGCGAGCACGACGCCCGCCGCGCCCGGGCTGGGCATGCCGGTGAAGTACCGCTTGTCGGCGGTCGGGTCGATCGTCGTGTTGAAGCGGGCCAGCCGGATCGCCGCGCACGCCACCCAGAGGAAGCAGACCACCCAGCCCAGCGGGTCCCACTCGTCGCGGCCCTCGGAGAAGAGCGTGAAGGCCAGCAGCGCCGGGGCCAGACCGAAGGACACCAGGTCGGCCAGCGAGTCGAACTGCAGGCCGAAGGGGGTCACCGCCCCGACCAGCCGGGCGACGGCGCCGTCGGTGATGTCGAACAGCACCGAGAGGCCGATGAGGACGGCGGCGAGGCCGTGGTCACCGCGGATGGAGACCAGGATCGCGCCGAAGCCGCACATCATGTTGCCGAGGGTGAACAGGCTGGGCAGGGTGGCCAGCGCCCGCCGGCGGGTGCCGCGCACCGAGCCCCGCACGAACTCGACGGTGGCCGTGCGCCGTGTCGCCACGGGTGGCCTCAGCGGGTGGCGGGCCAGCGGGCGATGACGGTCTCGCCGCCGCGCACGCGCTGTCCCTCCGTCACGGTGATGGTGCACTCGCGCGGCACGAACACGTCCATGCGCGAGCCGAACTTCATCAGCCCCATGCGTTCCCCCGTCGCCAGCGAGCGGCCGACCCCGGTGCGGGTCACGATCCGGCGCGCGAGGACGCCCACGATCTGCCGGAAGACCACCGTGCGGTCGCCGTCGCGGAGCCGGATCTCGCTGCGCTCGTTCCGGTGCGCCGACTCCTTGCGGTAGGCCGCCAGGAAGCTGCCCTTGCGGTAGGAGCTCTCGACGACCTCCCCGCGGTAGGGCGAGCGGTTCACGTGCACGTCGACCACCGAGAGGAAGACGCTCACCTGCTGCCAGCCGCTCTCGGGGGCGTCGCCTGGGGCCACGCCCTCCTGCGGTTCGCCGGCCACCATGACGACGCCGTCGGCGGGGGAGAGGACGTCGTCCGGACCGGGGGGCGTGGTGTCGCACCGGCGGTCGGGATCCCGGAAGAAGAGCGCCATGTAGGCGGAGAGCCCGAGCAGGGGCCAGGCGGCCAGGCGTGGCCAGCGGCGGCCCGTGACCCGGGCTCCCGCGGCGAGCAGTGCGGCCGGGGTCAGCGGGCCGGCGATGAAGGGCCAGCCGGCGGGGTCGATGCGCATGGTGGCCCCCACGCTACCGGGGGCGGTCGCGCGGGCGCCGTGCCGTCGTCGGACCGCCGGACCCGTGGGCCACGTCCGGGGCTCAGGAGGCGGGTGTGGCGGCGTTGACCAGCCAGCGGACGCCGAACCGGTCGGTGACCTGCCCGAACGTGTCCCCCCACACCTGCTTCTCGAACGGCACGTCCACGGTGCCGCCCGCGGCGAGCCCCTCGAAGTAGCCGGTGAGGGTCTCGGCGTCGTCGCCCGAGAGGGAGCACGAGACCTTGTCGGGCCCGCCCGACTGCGGGTCGTGCCCGTCAGAGGCCATCAGCTCGAGGCCGGTGTCGGTGCGGAGGAAGGCGTGCATGACGCCGTCGTCCGGGTGCTCGCCGCCCCCGCCGCCGGCGTCGCCGAAGGTCATCACCTCCAGCTCCCCACCCAGCACGGAGCGGTAGAACTCCATCGCGGCGCGCGCATCGCCGGCGAAGTGCAGGTACGGGTTGAGACGGACGGCCATGGTCGCTCCTCGGGTCGGTGGCGTTCCGAGGTGGGACGAGGCCCGTGCCCGGAACTCATCGGTGCCCGGGGACGCCACCGGCCGGTGACCCCGAGGGGTCACCGGCCGGCAAGATGCTGGAACGGCCCCGTCCCGAGGCTCGCCCCGAGCGTGCGAGGGGTGAGGAGGACGGGGTCCTCTTTCAGGCCGCGGCCTTGGTCTCCCAGAAGATCTTGTCGATCTCGGCGATGTAGTCGAGCAGCTTCTGTCCCTCGGCCGGGTCCATGCTGCCCTTGCCGCCGGCGGCGCCCGCCTGCTTGGTGGCCTTGTTGAAGAGCTCGTGCAGCTGCGGGTACTTCTCGAAGTGCGGGGGCTTGAAGTAGTCGGTCCACAGCACCCACAGGTGGTGCTTGACCAGGTCCGCCCGCTGCTCCTTGATCATGATCGCCCGGGTCCGGAAGACCGGGTCCTCGTTGCTCTGGTACTTCTCCTGGATGGCCTTGACCGACTCCGCCTCGATGCGGGCCTGGGCCGGGTCGTACACGCCGCAGGGGAGGTCGCAGTGCGCGGTGGCCTCCACGGCGGAGAACATGCGGAACAGACGCATGGGAGGTGCCTCCGGGTTCGTGGGGATGGATCTTCTGCGACCCTACCCGCGGTGATCAGCGCGAACACGTCGGCCGGTCGCGGTCCGGAGGGTCTCCCCGGGCTGGCGACGCGCTGGGTGCTGGCCCGGGTGAGCGGCCCGTCGATGTCCCCGACGGTCCGGCACGGGGACCGCCTGCTCGTGCGCCGGCTGCGGTCGGGTGCGGCGGTGCGCGAGGGCGACGTCGTGCTGGCGCGGTTCCCCACCCGGCCCGAGCTGCTCGTGGTCAAGCGGGTCCGCCGCGCCGTCGAGGGCGGGCACTGGGTGGAGGGCGACAACCCGTTCGTGGCCGACGACAGCCGCGCCTTCGGGGCCGCCGCCGTCGTGGGCCGGGTGGTGGGCCGGGTGTGGCCGCGCCCGGGCCGGCTGCCGCCGGTGCCCCGGGCGTCCGGCTCAGGCCCCGCGTAGCTGCGCGTACCGCTGCGCGCACTCCTCCACCGTGGGCAGCAGACCCTGGTCCCGCGCCTCGGCGAGGGTGGGCGCCGTGCGGTCCTTGGCCGACATCTCGAGCGCGACGTCGGCCGGCCACGGCAGGGCGAGGTCGGGGTCCAGCGGAGAGACGCCGAACTCGCGCCCGGGGTCGTAGGGGGAGGACACCAGGTAGGTGACCGAGCTGCCGTCGGCCAGGGCGAGGAAGGCGTGCCCGAGCCCCTCGGCGAGGTACACCGCCCGCGGCCGCTCGCTGTCGAGCAGCACCGTGTCGTGCACCCCGAACGTCGGCGAGCCGACCCGGACGTCGACGACGACGTCGAGCACCCGGCCCGCCGGGCAGTAGACGTACTTGGCCTGGCCAGGGGGCACGAGGGCGAAGTGGACCCCGCGCAGCACGCCCGCCGCCGAGACGCTGTGGTTGGCCTGCGCGACAGTCGGCGGGTGTCCCAGCCACTGGGACAGGAGGTCGGCGCGGTACCACTCCGTGAAACGCCCCCGCGTGTCCTCGTGCGGCGGCAGGTCGATCACGTAGCTGTCGGGCACGGCGAGCTCGCGGATCTCCACGACCGCACCGTAGCGACAGGGCGGTCCCCGGCCGGGTTTACGCTGCTGTGCCCATGAGCGGAAATCCGACCTCCGGGGACCACGTCGGCACCGACCGTTTCGCCGCCGACCCGGCGTTCGCGGTGCACGAGGGCGGCAAGCTCGTGGTGTCGTCGACCCGCTCGATCGGCTCCGTCGCCGACCTCGCCCTCACCTACACCCCGGGGGTCGCGCGGGTCTCGAGCGCGATCGCCGCCGAGCCGGACCTCGCGCGCCGGTTCACCTGGGCCCCCCGCGTCGTCGCCGTCGTCTCGGACGGCACCGCGGTGCTGGGCCTGGGGGACATCGGGCCGGCCGCGTCCCTGCCGGTCATGGAGGGCAAGGCCTGCCTCTTCAGCGAGTTCGCCGGCCTCTCGTCGGTGCCGATCGTCCTCTCCACCACGGACGTGGACGAGATCGTCGAGACGGTGGCGGCGATCGCACCGTCCTTCGGCGGGATCAACCTGGAGGACATCAGCGCGCCCCGGTGCTTCGAGATCGAGGCCCGGCTGCGCGAGCGCCTGGACATCCCGGTCATGCACGACGACCAGCACGGGACGGCGATCGTGGTGCTCGCCGCGCTGCGCAACGCCGCGAGGGTCGTGGGCCGCGAGCTGGCGGACCTGCGGGTCGTGGTCTCCGGCGCCGGGGCCGCGGGCGTCGCCTGCACCAAGATCCTGCTCGAGGCGGGTGTCGGCGAGATCGCCGTCGCCGACTCGCAGGGCATCCTGCACGCGGGCCGCGAGGTCACGGGCACCAAGCAGTGGCTGGTCGAGAACACCAACCGGGGCGGGTTCGCCGGCACCATGGTGTCCGCTCTCGAGGGCGCCGACGTCTACCTCGGGGTCTCCGGTGGCTCGGTGCCCGAGGCGGCGATCGCCTCGATGGCCGACAACTGCATCGTGTTCTCCCTCGCCAACCCGACGCCGGAGGTCGACCCCGGGATGGCGGCGAAGTACGCCGCCGTCGTCGCGACCGGCCGCAGCGACCTGCCCAACCAGATCAACAACGTGCTGGCCTTCCCAGGCGTCTTCCGCGGCGCCATCGACGCCGGTGCCACGCGCATCACCGAGGAGATGAAGCTGGCGGCCGCCACCGCGATCGCGGGCGTCGTGGGCGACGACCTGCGGCCGGACTACATCGTGCCCAGCCCCCTGGACCGCCGGGTCGCGACCGCCGTCGCCGAGGCCGTGGGCGCCTGCGCCCGGAGGCAGGGGGTCACCCGCTGAGCGTGGGTCGGTAGACCCGCCCCAGCACCCCGGCCAGCAACCGCTCGGCGACCGGCCGGGGGAGGGCTGCCACGAGGGCGTGCACCGGTGCCATGCGCTCGGGGAGCGCGCCGCCGGAGACCCCGGCCAGCTCCAGCAGCGCCTCGACCTCGGCGACCGTCAGCGCCGCCGGGTCGGTGGTCGCGCCCGCGGACACCAGGGCGGGGTCGGGCACGGGGCGGGGGAGGGCGGCCGCCGCGCGCGCGGCGTCGCGGAGGTCGGCCAGCAGCGCGTCCACCCGGTCGGCGGTGGCCGCGGTGACGGTGAGGTGCAGGGTGGCGGGCAGGTCGCCGCCGTCCTGGGCGAAGGGCGGCTGCGGCTGCAGCAGCCAGCCGCGTGCCGTCATCTCGTCGGCGAGGTGCAGCACGTCGATGCCCTCGGGGCCGTCCGCGGCCAGGGCGACGAGCGTCGCGACCGGCCGGCCGACGACCCGCAGCCCGTCGATGGCGGCGGCGCCGGAGGCGAGCCGGACGGCGGCGCCCCGGGCGCGGCGGGCCAGCTCCCGGTACCCGTCGGTGCCCAGCCAGCGGTGCACCGCCCAGGCGGCCGCCATGGCCCCGGCGGGGCGGGTGCCGGCCAGGGTCGGGTTGACCACCGGGTACCCGGGCCAGCCCGCGGTGGCGAACCAGTGCGCGTGCCGCAGCTCCGGGGTGGCGGTGAGCAGCAGCGAGACGCCCTTGGGCGCGTAGCCGTACTTGTGCAGGTCCACCGACAGCGAGGTCACGCCGGGCACCGAGAGGTCGAACGGCCCGGGGACGTCGTCGAGGAACGGCAGGACCCAGCCGCCGATGCAGGCGTCCACGTGGCAGGGGATCCCGGCGGCGGCGGCGAGCCCCGCGACCGTCCCGACCGGGTCGAGCACGCCGTGGGGGTAGGACGGCGCGCTGACGACCACCAGGACCGTGCGCTCGTCGAGCTGGCGGACGACCGCCGACGGGTCGGCCCGGCAGGTGACCGGGTCCACCGGGATGTCCACGACCTCGATGCCGAAGAGGTGCGCGGCCTTGCGGAAGGCGGCGTGGGCCGTCACGGGCAGGAGCACGCGGGGGCGCCCGGTGCCGCCCCGGGCGCGCCACTGCTCGCGCGCGGCCAGGACCGCGAGCGCGCAGCTCTCCGTGCCGCCGCTGGTCAGCGTCCCCACGGCGTCCGGCCCACCCCCGAGCAGCTCGAGCGCGGCGCCGACCAGGTCGTTCTCGATGCGGGCGACGCTGGGGAAGGCGGTGGGGTCGAGCGCGTTGGTCCACTGGAACGCGGCCTGCGCGGCCGAGGCCAGCTCGTCGACCTCGGCGAGCCCGGAATCGTAGACGTAGGCCATCGTCGCCCCGCCGTGGGTGGGCACGTCGTCGCGCTGCAGCGCGGTCAGCTCGGCGAGCACGTCCTGGGGCGTCACGCGGGGACCTCCTGGGTGGGGACGGCGTCGAGCCGGTAGCGGGCGAGCACGGGCAGGCTGGCGAGCACGAGCAGGGCGGGCACCAGGGTGAAGCCGACCCGCACGGCGAGGACGGCGCCGGCCGGCTGTGCGACGACCTCGCCGCCGGTGGAGGAGACGTAGCCGGCGACGGCGAGCAGCCCACCCAGGAGGCCGGGGCCGATGGCGAGGCCCAGGGTCTCGGCCGCCGTCCAGACGCCGGTGAAGACACCCGCCCGGCGCGCGCCGGAGGAGGCCTCGTCGGCGGCGATGACGTCGGGCAGCATGGCCAGCGGGAACATCTGCATGCCGGCGTAGCCGACCCCGACCAGCGCCACGAGGCCGACCGCGAACCCCGTGCCGCCCTCGGGGACGACGGCGAGCGCGCCCGCTGCCCCGGCGAACAGCAGCGAGGCGGCCAGCAGCCCCGCCCGCTTGCCCACCCGGCGGCCCGTCCGCAGCCACAGCGGCATGACCAGGATCGCCGGGCCGACCAGCGCGGCGAACAGCAGCGTCCCCGCCGCGGGGTCACCGAGCACCTGCTCGGAGAAGTACGGCACCCCGGCCAGCATCACGCCGATGCCCAGCGCCTGGACGACGAATCCGGTCAGCAGGACCCGGAAGGGCCGGGAACGCCACGCCAGTCGCAGGGTGGCGCCGAGCCGTCCCTCGCTGCGCACCCGGGTCAGCGTCGGCGCGCCCCGGGTGCCGACGACGGCGCCGAGCATCCCGAGGGCCAGCAGCACGGCGACGAACACCGACATGGCCAGGTGGCCGCTGCGCCCGCCCCCGAAGGCGTCGACGACGGCGGGCGCGCCCGCGCCCGCCAGCAGGATGCCGACCGCGAGCGCGGCGACCCGCCAGGACATCAGCGTCGACCGCTCGTCCGGGTCGTCGGTGATCTCGGCCGGCTGGGCGACGTAGGGCACCTGGAAGCAGCCGTAGGCCGTGGCGGCGAGCAGGAACGTGACGGCCACCCAGCCCGCGGCTGCCGCCGGCGGGGCGCCCGGCCCCGCGAACACCAGGACGAACAGCGGGGGGAGGGCGACGCCGCCGGCCAGCATCCACGGCCGGCGGGGCCCCCAGCGGCTCTCGGTGCGGTCCGAGCGGCTGCCGATCCACGGGTTGAGCAGCACGTCCCAGGCCTTGGGGGCGAAGACCACCAGCCCGGCGATGCCCGCGGCCACGCCCAGCACGTCGGTCAGGTAGTACAGGAGCAGCAGCCCGGGGACCGTGCCGAAGGCGGCCGTCCCGATCGACCCCGTGGCGTAGCCCAGGTGCGTGCCCCGGGTCAGCCGGGGGCCCGATGAGACGGCGGTCACAAGATCGAGACGGTACCCCTTCACGCTGCCGCGGGGTGGCCCCTGCAGGGGACCCGCCGCGAGCGAACGGTGGGGGTCCTGCGTCAGTCGCCCTTGACGTTGACCAGCTGGCGCAGCGTGTGCCGGACCTCGACGAGATCGGCGGCGTCGGCCATCACGACGTCGACGTCCTTGTACGCAGCGGGGATCTCGTCGAGGAACGCGTCGCTGTGCCGCCACTCGATCCCGCGCATCGACTCGTCGAGCTGGGCCCGCGTGAAGGTCCGGCGCGCCTTGCTGCGCGAGTACACCCGGCCGGCGCCGTGCGGCGAGCTGTTCAGCGAGTCCGCGTTGCCCAGGCCGGTGACGACGTAGCTCGCCGTCCCCATCGAGCCGGGGATCAGGCCGGCCTGCCCCCTCTCCGCCTGGATGGCGCCCTTGCGCGACACCCACAGCTCCTCGCCGAAGTGCCGCTCGTGCTGCGTGAAGTTGTGGTGGCAGTTGACCCGCTCCAGCTCCGGGGTCGCGTCGGCGCGCATGTGCCGGGCCAGGGCGTCGGCGACCCGGTCCATCATCTCCTCGCGGTTGAGGAGCGCGAAGTGCTGCGCCCACCGCAGCTCGGCGATGTAGCGGTCGAACTCCGGGGTCCCCTCGTCCAGCCAGGCGAGGTCGCGGTCGGGCAGGTCGAGGCCGTCGCGCCGCGCACGCTCCTGCGCGATCGCGATGTGCTTCTGGGCGATCTTGTTGCCCACTCCGCGGCTGCCGGAGTGGAGGAACAGCCAGACGCGGTCCCGCTCGTCCGCGGTCACCTCGATGAAGTGGTTGCCCGACCCGAGGCTGCCCAGCTGGAGCGCCCAGTTCGGGGCCGTCGTCGTCACCGAGTGCAGGACGCGGTCGCCGAGCTCCTCGGCCGTGGCCTCGAGCTCCGCGACCCGGCGGCGGGCGGTCTCGGTCAGCTTCTTGTTGTAGCGGCCCGCCGACAGCGGGACGGCGCGCTCGATGTCACCGCGCAGCGGCGCGAGCGGGCCCCGTGCCCGCACCTCGTCCACCGACCAGGGCGTGCGGACGGCGATCATGCCGCAGCCGATGTCGACACCGACCGCCGCCGGGATGATCGCCCGCCGGGTGGGCAGCACCGAGCCCACGGTGGCGCCCTTGCCCAGGTGGGCGTCCGGCATCAGCGCGACGTGCGGGTCGACGATGTCGAGGGAGGCGGTGCGCTCGGCCTGCCGGCGGGTCTCCTCGTCGAGGATGCTCGCCCAGTTCAGCAGCTTGTCCGAAAGTCTCTCCACCCGCTGGATTCTCCGGCGGGGCACGGTCGGCGGCGACTCGTTCACCCGGCGCCCGGTCGCGGGTACAGGTGCGGCCATGGCAGCGGGCAGGGCGGCGGTGGCCGCGACGGACCAGTGGGTCGACCCCGACGACGGGATCCGGTACCCCGCAGGGGAGGTGCACGCGTGGGAGCGCGGGCGGAACGAGACGGTCTGCGGGCTGTCGCTGAGCCGCTCGCGCCTCACCCGCTTCCCGCACGTCGGCTGGCCGGACGTGCAGCCGGAGTCGGGCCGGCACGCCGAGGAGGTCCAGGCGGTGTGCCGCCGCTGCCGCGCCGGTCAGGGCGCCCGCCGCGACGACCGCGGGTGGACGCGGACCGATCCACGCCCGTGACCCGGCTCAGCCCCAGCTGAGCAGCCGGTCCACGATCGGGTCGAGCGCGGTGTGCAGCTCGGTGTTGGTGTACGCGAACACGGCCGTGGCGACGACGAACAGCGGGACCAGCGCGACCTTCTCCACGGTGGCGCCGGTGCGGACCGGCGAGAGCGCCAGGCGCTTGCGCTTCACCAGCCAGAGCAGCGGCACCGGCACTCCCGCGGTGGTGATCGCGTCGCCGACGACGTGGGTGAGCACGCCGGCGGCGACCGCCCAGGGCAGCCAGGACGGGGTGCCGGTGTGGTCGAGCAGCAGCCAGGCGCCACACCAGGACAGCAGCAGGTTGCCCAGGATCGTCGTCTCGGCGCGGCCCGGGATCACGAAGTGCAGGGCACGGAGCGCGA
This sequence comes from Blastococcus sp. SYSU DS0533, assembly GCF_054050775.1. NCBI lineage: Bacteria > Bacillati > Actinomycetota > Actinomycetes > Geodermatophilales > Geodermatophilaceae > Blastococcus > Blastococcus sp. SYSU DS0533. The sequence goes on from NZ_JBJGZZ010000003.1 coordinate 14,825, forward strand.
GCCCGATCGCGAGCGCGAGCAGCAGCAGGCTGGACCAGAAGGCCCCGGAGGCCGCCATCGCCAGCGCACCGAAGGCCACCGGCGCGAGGACGGCGTCGTGCGTACCCCAGCGGTGCCCGCCCGCGAGCGCCCCGACCGCGCCGGCGGGCACGTCGGTCACGGGGCCCCACATGTCCGACACCGTGGAGTTGCGGTGGTCGAGGTCGGGGAGCATCGCGAACCCGCCGACGGCCGCGACCCATGCACCCTGGCCCACCGCGCCCTGCACCGGGGCCCACGGCAGCGTCGCGGCGCCGGCGGCGAGGCCGGAGAGCGCATGGGAGTGACCGAGCACGTGCCCAGCGTGCCGCCGCGCCGCGCCGGACCGCGGCAGGTGCGGCGGCGTGTCCGGCCTTCAGCCGGCGAGCAGGTGGCGCAGCAGGCGCTCCGGGGGTCGAAGAAGGCCTGCCAGTCGCGGACACAGGTCGAGTTCCGCCCACGGCCGCTCGATGAACCCCGTGCCGTCCAGCTCGTAGACGCGCGCACCCGGCAGGGCCGCGAGCACGGGGAGTGGGTGGCCACCAGGACCTGGGAGCCGGTCGCTGCCACGCCGTGCAGCAACGCCACCAGCCGGAGCGACGACCGGAACGACAGGGCGGACTCCGGTTCGTCGAGCACCCACAACCCGCGCTCGGTGGTCCGCGACTCCAGCAAGGCGAGGGAACCCGCACCATGGGAGCAGGCGGCGAGCGGTACGCCGTCGAAGGCGCGCAGCTCGTGGGCGGCGCTGTCGATGCCGGCGAAGACGTCGTGCACGGCCTCACCGCGCAGCCAGACCCCGCCCTGCGGGCGGGGGCGCTCGCCGGGGAGCTCGAGGTCGCGCCACAGCGCGGCGTCCTCGGTGAAGGGCAGGGGCCCCCAGTGCTTCACCTGACGGTCAGCGACGCCCGCCAGGCGTGCGCGACGGCCTCGACGATCGTCGACTTGCCACTGCCGTTCTCACCGACGAGCACCGCGAGCGGGGGCCCTCACTCGTCGAGGTCGTCGTCGTCCGTGCCGCCCCGGGCGAGCCAGGTGGCCAGCCGCTCGACGGGCACCTCGAAGTCGGGGTGCTGGTCGACGAACGCCTGCATCTGGTCGGCGAGCCAGGCGAGCGTGACCTGCTCCCCGCCCCGCCGTTCGGCGAGCTCTTCCAGGCCCCGGTCGGTGAAGTACATGCCGGAGAACCTACGACGCCCGACCCCCGGGGTGATCGGGGGCCGGGCGTCGTAGGTGGTCGCGCGCGGAGGAGGCCCGGTCAGTCCGCGAAGGCCTCGGCGACCAGCTTGCGCTGCTCGACCTCGTGCACCTTCGCGGAGCCGACCGCCGGGCTCGCCGAAGCCCGGCGGCTGACCCGCCGGAGCTTCCGGCCCGCGGGCAGCTCCTCGGGCAGGTTGACGGCCATGAACTGCCAGGCGCCCATGTTCGCCGGCTCCTCCTGCACCCAGACCACGTCGGTGGCCTCCGGGTAGCGCTCGAGCTCGGCGCGGATCTGCTCGGCCGGCAGCGGGTAGAGCTGCTCGACGCGGACGATCGCGGTGTCGGCGATGCCCTCGTTCTCCCGCTGCGCCATCAGGTCGTAGGCGACCTTGCCGCTGCACAGGAGCACGCGCTTCACCGCGGACCCGTCCAGCGGCTCGCCGCCCACGCCGGTGTCGGCCAGGACCGGGCGGAAGCCCTCGTCGGTGAACGCCTCGACCGGGCTGACCGCCGCCTTGGCCCGCAGCAGCGACTTCGGCGTGAAGACGACCAGCGGCCGGTGCACGTCCGACAGCGCCTGGCGGCGGAGCAGGTGGAAGTAGTTGCCCGGGGTGGTGCAGTTGGCGACGGTCATGTTGTTCTCCGCCGACAGCTGCAGGAACCGCTCGATCCGGCCGCTGGAGTGGTCGGGTCCCTGCCCCTCCATGCCGTGCGGCAGCAGCAGGACGACGCCGGAGCGCTGCCCCCACTTGGCCTCGCCGGAGCTGATGAACTCGTCGATGACCATCTGGGCACCGTCGACGAAGTCACCGAACTGCGCCTCCCAGAGCACCAGGGCCCGGGGGTTGGCCACGGAGTAGCCGTACTCGAAGCCGAGGGCGGCGTACTCGCTCAGCAGCGAGTCGTAGACGAAGAACTTGGCCTGCTCGTCGGTGAGGTTGGCCAGGGGCGTGTACTCCGCGCCGTTCTCCCGGTCGATGAGCACCGAGTGGCGCTGCACGAAGGTGCCGCGGCGGGAGTCCTGCCCGGCCAGCCGGACCGGCACGCCCTCCATCAGCAGCGACCCGAAGGCCAGCAGCTCGCCCATGGCCCAGTCGATGCCGCCCTCGCTCGCCATCGCGGCCCGCTTCTCCAACATCTTCTGGAGCTTCGGGTGCGGGGTGAAGTCCGGCGGGAAGGAGACGTGCGCGTCGCCGATGGTCTTGAGGACCTCCTGCGTGATCGCCGTCCGCACCGTGGACTCCTGCGGCGTGCGCGGGTCCATGACCGGCTCGGGCTTGGAGGAGTCCTGCGCGTCGTGCGTCTCGGCGAACGCCCGCTCGAGCTGACCGCGGTAGTCCTTGAGGGCCTCCTCGGCCTCCTCGAGCGTGATGTCACCGCGGCCGACCAGCGCCTCGGTGTACAGCTTCCGCACCGAGCGCTTGCGGTCGATGATGTCGTACATCTGCGGCTGGGTCATCGAGGGGTCGTCGCCCTCGTTGTGCCCGCGGCGGCGGTAGCAGACGAGGTCGATGACGACGTCCTTCTTGAACTGCTGCCGGTACTCGACCGCCAGCCGGGCCACCCGGACGCAGGCCTCCGGGTCATCGCCGTTGACGTGGAAGATCGGGGCGTTGACCATCCGGGCGACGTCGGTCGAGTAGAGCGTCGAGCGCGCCGAGCCGGGGCTGGTCGTGAAGCCGACCTGGTTGTTGATGACCACGTGGACCGTGCCGCCGGTGCGGTAGCCGCGCAGCTGGGAGAGGTTCAGCGTCTCCTGCACCACGCCCTGGCCGGCGAACGCGGAGTCGCCGTGCAGCAGCACCGGGAGCACCGTGAAGCCCTGCTCGCCCTTGTCGATCATGTCCTGCTTGGCGCGGACGATGCCCTCGAGGACGGGGTTCACCGTCTCCAGGTGGCTGGGGTTGCTGGCCAGCGAGACGGCGATCTCGGCATCGGGCTTGAACGGGTTGCGGAACTTCCCGGTCGCGCCGAGGTGGTACTTCACGTCACCGGAGCCCTGGACGGTCCCCGGGTCGATGTTGCCCTCGAACTCGCCGAAGATCTTGGCGTAGCTCTTGCCGAGCACGTTGGCGAGCACGTTGAGCCGGCCGCGGTGGGCCATGCCGATCGCGACCTCGTCCAGGCCGTGGTCGGTACCGGCGATGAGGACCTCGTCGAGGATCGGGATCACCGACTCCCCGCCCTCGAGGCTGAACCGCTTCTGCCCGACGTACTTCGTCTGCAGGAAGGTCTCGAAGGCCTCGGCCGCGTTGAGTCGGCCGAGCACGTGCTTCTGCTTCTCCCGGTCGGGCTGGGCGTGCTTGACCTCGATCCGCTCCTGGAGCCACTCGCGCTCCTCGGGGTCGGTGATGTGCATGTACTCCACGCCGACGGTGCGGCAGTAGGAGTTGCGCAGCACGCCGAGGATGTCCCGCAGCGCCATGAGCCGCTCGCCGGCGAACCCGCCCACCGGGAAGGTCCGGTCCAGGTCCCACAGCGTCAGCCCGTGCTGGAGGATGTCCAGGTCGGGGTGGGTGCGGACCTTGAACTCCAGGGGGTCCGTGTCGGCCATCAGGTGGCCGTTGCGCCGGTAGGATTCGATGACCTCGATGACCCGGGCTTCCTTGTCGATCTGCCCCTCGCGCGTCACCCGCACGTCCGGCATCCAGCGCACCGGCTCGTAGGGGATCCGCAGCGAGCGGAAGACCTCGTCGTAGAAGCCGTCCTCACCCAGCAGCAGCGCGTGCAGCTTGCGCAGGAAGTCGCCGGACTCGGCGCCCTGGATGATCCGGTGGTCGTAGGTCGAGGTGAGCGTGATGATCTTCGAGACGCCCATCTCGGTGAGCACCTCGGGGCTCATCCCCTGGAACTCGGCCGGGTACTCCATGGCGCCCACGCCGATGATCGCGCCCTGCCCGGCGGTCAGCCGCGGCACCGAGTGGTTGGTGCCGATGGTGCCGGGGTTGGTCAGGCTGATCGTGGTGCCGGAGAAGTCCTCCATCGTCAGCTTGTTGTTCCGGGCCCGGCGGATGATGTCCTCGTAGGCCGCCCAGAAGCCGGCGAAGTCCATCTCCTCGGCGGCCTTGATCGACGCCACCACCAGCGAGCGCGAGCCGTCGGGCTTCGGCAGGTCGATGGCGAGCCCGAAGTTGACGTGCTCGGGCTGCACCAGCACCGGCTTGCCGTCCACCTCGGCGAAGGCGCTGTTCATGTTCGGGAACGAGTCGAGCGCCCGGACGAGCGCGTAGCCGATGAGGTGCGTGAAGGAGATCTTGCCGCCGCGCGCACGGGCCAGGTGGTTGTTGATGACGATGCGGTTGTCGGCCAGCAGCTTGGCCGGGACCGCGCGCACGCTCGTCGCCGTCGGCACGGTCAGCGAGGCGTTCATGTTCTTGACCACCGCCGCGGCGGCGCCGCGCAGAGGGGACTGCTTGCCGTTGCCGGCCGGCGGCTTGGGCGCAGCGGGGGCGGGCTTGGCGGCGGGCTGGTCGGTCTTCTGCACGGGCTGGCTCCCCGTCGGCTGGGACCCGGCGGCCGGGCGCTGGACGTCGGGCTTCTCCGCGGCCGGGGCCGCGGGGGGCGAGGCGGGGGCCTCGGCGGGGGCCGCCCGCTCCGGCGCCGGCGCCGCGGGAGCCGCGTTCCCCGAGGGCGCGTGCTCCCGGTCGTCACCGGCCGGCGGACCGGGACGGTAGTCGGCGAAGAACTCGTGCCACGCCTGATCGACGCTGGACGGGTCGGCGAGGAACTGCTGGTACATCTCCTCGACCAGCCACTCGTTGGTGCCGAACCCGGCGACCGGGGACGAGGTGGACGACGGTCGGGATGAACTCACGCTTGACACGGGGTCGAGTGCCTTCTTCGTCTCGGGGCTGCGTCTGAGGGGCGCGTCGCTGGACCGGGTGTCGAGTCTACGCCCGTGCCGGGTGACCGACCGGGTGCGGAGCGGGATCCGCGCGCCTGTCCCACCTGGTGGTCAGTGCGTGGCGCCGTGGGCGACGAGGAGCTCGACCAGGGCGTCGTTGCCGCTGGCCCGGTCCTCGTCCGCACGTCGGTGCCGGGCCGCCGCGACGCGGCTGATGTCCAGCGCGCTGGCGCCGTCGTGCGTCGTGGCGTTGACGTCGGCCCCGGCGTCCAGGAGCGCCCGGACGATCTCCGGTGCGTCGCCCGTCGCTCCCGCTGCCACGGCGGTGTGCAGGGGGGTGCGACCGGTGTCGGGGTCCCGGCGGTCGACGCCGGCGCCGGCGTCGAGGAGCAGGCGGACCAGCTCCGCGCTGCCGCCGGCGGAGGCCGCGTGCAGGGCGCCCCCGTCGGCGTCCGCACCCCGGTCCAGCAGCAACCGCGCCGCGCCGGCGGCCCCGCCGAACGCCGCCCACGCGAGCAGGTCGACCCCGGTGGCCGGGTCGGTGAGCGCCGCTCCGGCGTCCAGCTCGGCCGCGAGCCGGTCGACGTCGTCGAGGTAGGCCGCGCTGGACGCGTCGAGGACCGCGCCCAGCTCCACCAGCACCGGCACCAGGTCCGGTGCGTGCTCGAGCGCCACGTGCAGCGGGGTGCGGTGCTGGTCGGTGCGCGCGGTGAGGTCCGCGCCTGCGGCGGCCAGCACGCGGACGATCTCCGCACGGTCGCAGGCGACCGCGAGGTGCAGGGGGGTCCAGCCGCCCTGGCCGTCCCGCTCGACGGCGCCCTCGAGGAGCTGGGGCGAGTCGGCGACCGCCGACCGGACGGCATCGGTGTCGCCGTCCACGATCAGCCGGCCGAGGCGTTGGACGGTCATGCGAGTGGTCACGCGTTCTCCGTTCTGCGTTCGTGGCTGCCCGGCGCGTGCTCTCGACCGGTGCAGGGGTCGCGGGGGAGGCTCCGGCCCCTCAGGCGATGTCGCGGCGGACCGCCAGGAAGGTGCCCAGCAGGGCCGCCAGGAGACCGTAACCGAGCAGCAGGAGTCCGCCTTGCCACGCCTGGAGCAGGTCGGGGCCTGCCAAGGTCGCCGTGAGCGCCTCGAGCGCGCCCCCCGGCATCCACTTGTACGCGCCCGACGTGGCCGGGATCGACCTGATGATCGGCTCGACGACGAAGAGGTAGACCAGGCCGCCGACGATCGCGCCGACCTGGTTGCGCAGCAGCGCACCGAGCCCGACGCCGATGATCGCGTAGATGACGAGCGCCAGCCCCGCGCTGCCGAGCGTGCCCAGGTTGCCGGCGTCCAGCGCGGGAACCGCACCGCGCGCGCCGGCGTGGACGGCCACGGCGGCGTAGTTGACGACCAGCACCACCAGCGCGAAGGCCGCCGCCGCGAGCGCGTAGGCCAGCAGCTTGGCGACGACGACCTTCCCGCGTCGCGGGGTGGTGAGGAAGGTCGGGGTGGCCGTCCGGTGCCGGTACTCCTGGGTCATACCGATGATGCCGACGATGAGGAACAGCACGTTGACGTTCACCGCGTTGGCCATCGCCAGCTCTTCGTAGACCGGTGTGCCCACGGCCGGGATGCCCGACTCCGGGTTGCCGGCGAACGCGGTCAGCAGGACGGCGAACCCGACCACCATCACGCAGGCGCCCAGCAGCAGCCCGAGCCAGACCCTGGTCGTGAAGAGCTTGGTCCACTCCGCGCGGATCAGGTCGGTCATCGCGAGGCCTCCGGGGACGGCGCGCCGGCGGCGTACTGCTCCTGGCCGGCGGTGAGCTGGAAGTAGATCTCCTCCAGGCCGCTGGTGCGCGAGCGCAGCTCGTGCAACTCGACCCCGGCGGCGAAGGCGCGGGCCCCGACCTCGGCGGTCGTGCGCCCGGCGACGGTCAGGGAGTCGTCGCCGTCGAGGGTGACGGGCATGCCGTCGGCGCGCAGCGACTCGGCCAGGCGCGCGACCTGCGGGCTGCGCACCAGCACCGTGCCGCCCCCCTCGGCGCCCGAGCGGAGCTGCGCCATCGACGCCTCGCGGACCAGCCGGCCGGCGCCGACGATGACCACGCGGTCCACGGTCTGCTCGACCTCGGAGAGCAGGTGGCTGGAGACCAGGACGGTGCGGCCCTGGTCGTGGGCGAGGTGGCGGATGAACCCGCGGAGCCACTGGATGCCCTCGGGGTCCAGCCCGTTGGCCGGCTCGTCGAGGACGAGCACGGAGGGGTCCCCGAGCAGCGCCGTCGCGAGCCCCAGCCGCTGACGCATGCCGAGGGAGTAGCCGCCGGCGCGCCGCCGGCCGGCGTCGGTGAGGCCGACCTGGGTCAGGACCGCGTCGGCGCGCTCCACCGGCAGCCCGGCGGCGCGGCAGTAGACGCGCAGGTGGTTGCGGCCGGAGCGGGCGGGGTGGAACGCGGTCTCCAGCACCGCGCCCACGGTGCGCACGGGCTCCTGCAGAGACGTGTACGGGGTGCCGTTGAAGGTGGCGGTGCCGGCGTCGGGCCGGACCAGCCCGAGCAGCATGCGGAGCGTCGTCGTCTTGCCGGCGCCGTTCGGACCGAGGAACCCGGTCACCGTGCCCGGCTCGACGGTGAAGCCCAGGTCGCTCACCGCCCGGACGGCGCCGAAGGACTTGGTGAGCCCCCGGACCTCGACCCGCACGGGGTCGGTCGCGGGGGCGTGCGGGGTGGCGATGTCGCTCCTCCTCCGGTGGTGAGGCGTCTGCGGACCATCCAAGCGCACCGGGGCGGCGTTCCGGGAGCCCGCGCGCGCATGTCGCCTGCCGTTCACCCCGCCCGGTGCGCGTGACCCCGGGCACACGTCCGGCCGGCGTCGCCTAGAGTGCGCGCCGTGAGCGAGCCGGTGAACGCCTACTCCACGGTCGTCGTCGGCACCGACGGGTCGGAATCGTCGCTGCGCGCCGTCGCCCGGGCCGGGGCGCTGGCCGGCGCCTGCGGTGCGACGCTCGTGGTCGCCTGCGCCTACCTGCCCGCGGAGACCGACGACCGGGAGCTCGCCCGCGCCCAGGACGTGCTCGGCGACGAGGCGTACCAGGTGGTCGGGTCGCACCCCGCCGAGGAGACCGTGCGCACCGCCGCCGAGCGCGCGCTCGCCGCCGGCGCCGGCGACGTGCGGACCGTGGCCGTCACGGGTTCCCCGGTCGAGACGTTGCTGGAGGTCGTGCGCCGCGAGAAGGCGGACCTCCTCGTCGTCGGCAACCGCGGGCTGAGCGGGATCAAGGGCCGGCTGCTGGGCTCGGTGCCGGCCGACGTCTCCCGCCGCTCGCAGTGCGACGTGCTGATCGTCCACACCACGGGCTGAGGTCCGCGACGGGCATGGACGATCCCGGGGTGGGCCCCGACCACGGCGCCCGCGAGGCGCTGGAGCGGTTGCTGCTCGGCGGCCCCCGGCGGTACACCCGCCTGCAGGTCGGGCGGATGGCCGGGATGCCACCGGAGCGCACGCAGCGGCTGTGGCGGGCGCTGGGCTTCCCCGATGCGGCCGACGACGACCCTGCGTTCACCGACGCCGACATCGCCGCGCTCGGGGTGCTCTCGACGCTGATCGACTCCGGCTTCGTCGACGCCGAGAGCGAGGCGTCCATCGCGCGGGCGATGGGGCAGTCGCTGTCGCGGCTGGCCGACTGGCAGACCGACATGCTGGCCGACGCGCTGCTCCGCGGAGCGCAGCCCGGTGAGGAGCCGGCGGCTACCACCGAACGGGCGGTGGCCGCCGCGCAGGCGCTGCTGCCCCGGCTGCGGGAGGTGCAGGACTACGTGTGGCGCAGGCACCTCGTCGCCAACGTCGACCGGCTGCTCGCGGCCACCGGTCCCGGCGACCGGCGGGAGCTCGCCGTCGGGTTCGCCGACCTGGTCGGCTACACCTCCCGCAGCCGGGGGATGGGCGGGCGCGAGCTGGGCGCGATGGTCGAGGACTTCGAGAGCACCGCCGCCGAGGTGATCGCCCGCCACCACGGCCGGGTGGTGAAGACCGTCGGGGACGGCGTGCTGTTCACCGCGTGGTCGGCGACCGACGCCGCGGACATCGGGCTCGAGCTCCCCGACGCCTGGGCGGCCGACGACCGCCCGCCGCTGCGCGTGGGCGCGGCCTACGGCGCGGTCCTCACGCGCCTGGGTGACGTCTACTCACCGGTGGTGAACCTCGCCAGCCGGCTGACCTCGCTGGCCCGTCCCGGCGCGCTGCTCGTCGACCGCGACCTCGCCGACCGGTTGCGCCCGCTGGAGGACTACCGGGTCCGGCCGCTGCGGCGGGTGTCCGTGCGGGGGTACGACCAGCTGCAGCCGTGGCTGGTGCGGCGGAGCCGAGCGGCCGCGGAGGACAGCGGCTACGGCGACGACGCGTTCGACGTCGACGACGACGCGTCGGCGAGCCGGGACTGATGGATCCGGGAGCCCTTGGCAGGCTGGAGGGGTGAGCGCCACCCTCGTCGCCCGTGGACTGGCGGCCGGTCACGGCGCCCGCGTGCTCTTCTCCGACCTCGACCTCGTCGTCGCACCGGGCGACGTCGTCGGCCTGGTCGGGGTGAACGGCGCGGGCAAGTCCACCCTGCTGCGCACCCTGGCGGGGGAGCTGGCGGCCGAGGCCGGGAGCATCGCGCTCAGCCCGCCCACGGCGACGCTCGGCTACCTGCCGCAGGAGCACGAGCGCCGTCCGGACGAGACGGTCCTGGACGCGCTGGCGCGGCGCACGGGCGTCGCCGCCGCGCAGGTCGTGCTCGACGCCGCGACCGAGGCGCTCGCGGCGGGGCAGCCGGGTGCCGAGGACGCGTACGGCGACGCGCTGGAGCGCTGGCTCTCGCTCGGCGGTGCGGACCTCGACGAACGCGCTGCGGAGGTCGTCGCCGAGGTGGCCCCGGGTGTGGCGCTGGACGCGCCCATGACCGGGCTCTCCGGTGGGCAGGCGGCGCGCGTCGGCCTGGCCTCCCTGCTGCTGTCCCGCTACGACGTCCTGATGCTCGACGAGCCCACCAACGACCTCGACCTCGCCGGGCTGGACCAGCTGGAGCGCTTCGTCGCCGGCTCCCGCGCCGGCGTCGTCGTGGTCAGCCACGACCGGGAGTTCCTCGCGCGCACGGCCAACCGCATCGTCGAGCTGGACCTCGCCCAGCAGCTGGTGCGCGTGCACGACGGCGGCTACGAGGCGTACCTGGTCGAGCGCGAGGTGGCCCGCCGGCACGCCCGCGAGGAGTACGAGGAGTTCGCCGACACGAAGGCCGGGCTCGAGGCCCGCGCGCGGATGCAGCGGAACTGGATGGCCAAGGGGGTCCGCGGCGCGATCAAGAAGCAGAAGGACCCCGACAAGCACCGGAAGAACTTCGCCCGCGCCTCGGCGGAGAAGCAGGCGGCGAAGGCGAAGCAGACCGACCGGCTGATCGAGCGCCTCGAGGTGGTCGAGGAACCCCGCAAGGAGTGGGAGCTCCGCATGGAGATCGCCGCCGCACCGCGTGCCGGCGCGGTCGTGGCGACGCTGCGGGGCGCGGTCGTCCGCCGCGGCGGGTTCACCCTCGGGCCGGTCGACCTGCAGGTCGACTGGGGGGACCGCATCGCCATCACCGGCGCCAACGGCTCGGGGAAGTCGACCCTCCTGGCGGCGCTGCTCGGCCGGGTGCCGTTGGACGAGGGCGCGGCGTCGCTCGGACCCTCGGTCCAGGTCGGCGAGGTCGACCAGGCCCGTGGCCGCTTCCTCGGGGACGAGCCGCTGCTCGACGCCTTCGGTGCCGAGGTGCCCGACTGGCCGACGGCGGAGGTGCGCACGCTGCTGGCCAAGTTCGGCCTCACCGCCGACCACGTGCTGCGCCCGGCGGTCACGCTGTCGCCGGGGGAGCGGACCCGCGCCGCGCTGGCGCTGCTCCAGGCCCGAGGGGTGAACGTGCTGGTGCTGGACGAGCCGACCAACCACCTCGACCTGCCGGCCATCGAGCAGCTGGAGCAGGCGCTCGCCGACTACCCGGGCACGCTGCTCCTGGTCACCCACGACCGGCGGATGCTCGCCGCCGTCGCCACCGACCGGCGGCTCGAGGTCGACGGCGGGCGGGTCACCGAGCGCTGAGCGGGTCAGCCGGCCGGCGTCCCGAGCTCGTCGGCGATGCCGACGGTGTCCATCCCCGCCCACGTGTCGGAGACGTGGTGCGCCAGCACCATCAGGTCGCGCAGCTCGCCGCTGCGGTCGCGGATGTGGTCCTTCAGCAGCGCCTCGCCGGTGAAGCCGAGGTCGCCGAAGAGCGCGAGCGCCGGCCCCTGCTCGGCGACCACCTCGACGACGAGCTTCGACACCCCGGAGGAGACCGCGCCCACCAGTGCCTGCCGGGCCAGCTCCCGGCCGAGCCCGCTCCCGCGGCGGGACGGCGCGACCACCAGGCGGATCTCGCCGACGTGGTCCGACCAACCCGGGAGCGGCCGGACGGCGACGTAACCGGTGACCTCGTCGCCGTCGACGGCCACCCAGCGGCCTCCGGCGGACTCGCCGGTGGCCCAGGAGCGGACGGTCTCCGGATCGGTGACCTCCTCCTTGATGAAGGTCCGGTCACCCTCCGGCAGGTCGCCGAAGAACCGCAGCAGCGCGTCGCAGCGCTCGGGCCCCAGTTCCACCACGGTCACGTCAGGCCTCCTGGGGCTTCTCGTCGGTGTCGAGCAGGTCGCTGCGCCGGCGGACGAAGTCGATGATCGTGGGCACCGTCGTCCTCGCCGCGGTCCGCCCGACGACCAGCCCCATGTGGCCGGCGTCGAGGCAGAGCTCGTGCTTGTCGGGGGAGCCGACCAGGTCGATCAGCGGCGCGGTCGCCGCCGGCGGCACGATGTGGTCGCGGTTGGCGCGCACGGTCAGGAAGGGCACCTGGATGTCGGCGAGGTGCACCGGGTCGCCGCCCACGGTGAGCCGGTCGTTCACCATGCCGTTGGCCCGCACGAGCATCTCCGCCGTCTGCCGGGCCGCGGCGCCGGGGAAGGGCACGTGGTCGTCCGACCACCCGGTCATGGCCTGGTAGGACGCGACGTACTCGTCGTTCCAGAGCCGCTCCCAGAGGGTGACGTAGCGGGTCACCTCCGCGGTCGGGGTCAGCGCCCGGAAGCCCTGGACGACGACCGAGGGCGGGACGTTGCCGTCCGCGTCGAGGACGGAACCCACGTCCATCCCGCCGACGGCGAAGATGTCGGCGAGCGGGCCCATGTGGCGGAAGTCCACCGGCGTGGCCAGCACGGTGAGGCTGCGCAGCGGCGCGTCGGGGTGGTGCGCCGCGTAGAGCAGCGCGAGGTCCCCGCCGAAGCAGTAGCCGAAGAGGTTCACCTCGTCGGCGCCGGAGAGCTCGAGGACCCGGTCGATGCCGGCCGGGATGTAGTCGTCGACGTAGTCCTCCAGCCCGTTGCCCGCGTCCCGCTCGTCGGGCTCGCCCCAGTCGAGCATGTAGACGTCGAAGCCCGCCTCGAGCAGTTGCTCCACGAAGCTGTTGCCGGGCGTCAGGTCGAGGATGTAGCTGCGGCTGACCAGGCTGAACACGATCAGCAGCGGGGGCCCGTACCGGACCCCGCCGTAGGTGGCGGGGTCGTTGCGGTAGTGCCAGAGCTGCGTGCGGCCGCGTTGCCAGACGACGTCCTTGGGGGTCTGGCCGACCCCGGGCCGGTCGACGCCGGCGACGAGCTTGATGCCGTTACGGGCGCGAAGGGTGTTGCGCTCGACGTCGCGCCGGACTCGGTCGAGCACCGTCTGCGGGCTGGGCACCGTCGGCATCGCCGTCCTCCGTGGTGGTGGTCGTGGGTCGCGGAGCACCGGGGCGCGCGGCGGAGCTGCGGCGCCGCTCCTGCTCCAGCTGGATGGTCAGCCGCCGCACCTCGCGGTCGAGCGAGCCGATCTGCGCGCGCAGCCGGCTGATGTCGCTCCCGGCGGGCAGGTTGAGCAGGTGCCAGGCCCGGGCGCTGAGGCCCTGCGCCGAACGGCTCGCGAGGGTCTGCGCCCGCCGCACCAGTGCGGCGCCGAGCGCGAAGTGCTCGGTGCGGACGAGGCTCTCCGCGCGCGGCGCCACGGCACGCTCGGCCGCGTCGAACGCCTGACGCCAGAGCGGGGCGCTCACCGGTCCACCCGGGGCACCCGCCGCGCGGGGTCGAGCGGCTGCTGCGCGAGGTCGGTCATCGGTCGCCCCCCGGTGGTCGGTGCCTGGACGGCAGGGGCCCTACCCGGCTCGACCGGTGATCTACCGCACAGGGCCGATACGGTGGCGCGACAGCCCGCCGACCGCGAGGAGACTCCCGCTCATGCCCGACCGCTCGATCCTCGACTTCTTCCGCCTCGACGACCGCGTCGCCATCGTCACCGGGGCCTCCTCCGGGCTGGGGGCGGTGTTCGCCCGCACGCTGGCCGAGGCGGGCTGCGACGTCGTGCTGGGCGCCCGCCGGGCCGACCGGCTGGCCGAGACCCAGCGCGCGGTCGAGGCGGCCGGGCGGCGGGCGATCAGCGTCGCCACCGACGTCTCCCGGCCGGAGGACTGCCAGGCGCTGGTCGACGCCGCCATGGCCGAGTTCGGCAAGGTCGACATCCTGGTGAACAACGCCGGGGTGGGCACCGCGGTACCGGCGACCCGGGAGACGCCGGAGCAGTTCCGGCAGGTCATCGACGTCAACCTCAACGGCTGCTACTGGATGGCGCAGGCCTGCGGCCGGGTGATGCAGCCGGGTAGCTCCGTCGTCAACATCTCCAGCGTGCTCGGGCTGACCACGGCCGGTCTGCCGCAGGCCGCCTACGCCGCGAGCAAGGCGGGGCTGGTCGGGCTGACCCGCGACCTGGCCCAGCAGTGGACCGGCCGCAAGGGGATCCGCGTGAACGCCCTGGCGCCGGGCTTCTTCACGTCGGAGATGACCGACCAGTACCCCGAGGGCTACCTGGAGTCGCAGCTGTCCCGGGTGCTGGTGGGCCGCAAGGGCGAGCCCGAGGAGCTCGCCGCCGCGCTGGTCTTCCTGGTCAGCGATGCCGGCGGCTACGTCACCGGCACGACGATCCCGGTCGAGGGCGGGATGCTCACCAGCTGAGCGGCGTTCCGCCGGGGGCGTGCGCGGGTCAGAGGTCCCGGCGCACGTTCTCGGCACGTCCCTCGACGGCGCCGTGCCGGACCAGGCTGGCAACGGCCAGGGCGAGGCCGCCCCAGATGACCAGCATGGCCACCACCATCATCACGATCGCGCTGGCGCTCACCGGCGGCCTCCCTCGTCGTACCCGCTGACCGAGCGGTCGCGGGGCCTCGCGTCCGCCACCGGTGCCGCGCCCAGCGGTGTGCCGGGATCGGTGCCCGGTGGTGGTCCGTCCAGGTGCGTCCCGGCGCGCCACGGCAGCCGGGCGAGCAGGAAGCCGATCAGCGGCAGGGCCAGGACGAGCAGCCAGCCGAAGCCCAGCAGGAGCCAGGTGGGGTACCCCTCGTAGGGCGCCGTGAGGTCGTCGCGCACCGCGAGGACGAGCACGATGGCCAGCCCGGCCGGGGCCACGACGCTGGTCAGCACCCGCCAGCCGGTGCCGACCCGGGGGCGGCCGTGCACGTTCAGGTGGTCGCCGAGCCGGGGCAGGGCCCGCAGCACCCAGGCCACGACCAGCATGCTCAGCAGCGCCACCACCAGGATGCCGTACTGGTTGACGAAGTGGTCGACGACGTCGAGCACGTAGATCCCGCTGGTGGTGCTGAAGAGGAGCAGGCTCAGCACCGCGGTGGGGACGACGACCGCGAGCGTGGCGGTGAGCCGGCTTGTGTCGAGCTTGTCGCGGACGGCGGAGATCACGACCTCGATCACGCTGATCAGCGAGGTGATGCCGGCGATGACGAGGGACCCGAAGAACAGGACGCCGATGAAGGCGCCCCCCGGGGCCTCGCTGATGATGGTGGGGAAGGCGATGAAGGCCAGGCCGATCCCGTCGCTGGCGACCTGGCCGACCGCGACCCCACCGGCCTGGGCCATGAAGCCGAGGGCGGCGAACACGCCGATGCCGGCGAGCAGCTCGAAGCTGGAGTTCGAGAACCCCACGACGAGGCCGGAGCCGGTCATGTCCTCGCGGCGGCCGACGTACGAGGCGTACGTGATCATGATGCCGAAGCCGATCGACAGCGAGAAGAAGATCTGGCCGAACGCGGCGGCCCAGACCGAGGGCTCGGCGAGCGCCGCCCAGTCGGGGGTGAACAGGGCGTCGAGGCCGGCGCCCGCCCCGGGCAGCAGCAGCGCCTGGACCACGAGGACGACGAACGCGAGCACGAGCACCGGGATGAAGACCAGCGAGATCGCGCCGATCCCGCGCTGGACGCCGAGCGCCATGACGACCAGGACGGCCAGCCAGACGATCGCCAGGGGCACGAGGACCCCGGGTACCACGTCGGCGGTGACCTCCACGTCACCGGCCTGCAGGTACTCCCCGAAGAAGAAGCCCTCCGGATCGGCGCCCCAGGCCTGGTCCAGCGAGAAGAAGGTGTAGCTCAGCGCCCAGGCGAGCACGGCGGCGTAGTAGACGGCGATCACGAAGCAGATCGCCACCTGCCACCAGCCGAGCCCCTCGGTACCTCGGCGCAGGCGAGCGAACGAGAGCGGTGCGGAGCCGCGGTGGCGGTGGCCGATCGCGTAGTCGAGCAGCAGGAAGGGGACGCCCGCGGTGAGCAGCGCCACGAGGTAGGGCACCACGAAGGCGCCGCCGCCGTTCTCGTAGGCGACGTAGGGGAACCGCCAGATGTTGCCCAGCCCGACCGCGGAGCCGATCGCCGCCAGGATGAAGACCCGCCGGGAGCTGAACGCGCCGCGCCGGCGCTCCTCCTGCGCGGCGGCACCCGCTGTCGAGCTCATCGCACCTCCCGTGTCCAGGCCCGCCGGCGTGCGAGCACCTCGAGCGCCGGGTCGTCGAGGAGGGCGTGCCGGCACCCGGGCCTCATCAAACACCCGCGAGGGCCTCTCCGTCCCCTCCTGGGGCGCCCGGGGAGCGGGGGCGTCCGGCCGATGACTACGGGGTCCGCCGGCGCCCCGGGTGCCGGCGGACCTCAGTTCGAAGGCTGGGCGTGGTGCCGTGCCGCGGCTTCGCCGACGGGGTCGATGTTCCCTGGTGACGCCCCGGCAGCTGCCCGGGGAGGCGGCGCCATGCGGAGCGCGGCTCCTGGGCTGTCCGACCGACGGCGCTCCGTGTCGGGCGAGGCCTGCTGCGGTGGAGCGGGCCGTCCGAGGTGGTAGCCCTGCCCGTACTGCACGCCGAGCGCCTCCAGGGCGGCGAGCTCGTCGGCCGTCTCGATGCCCTCGGCCACCAGCGTCAGGTCCAGGATCTGCCCGAGACCGACGATCGCACCGATGACGGCCCGGTCCTCCGAGGAGGTCGCGATGCCGCGCACGAAGGACTTGTCGATCTTCAGGACGTCGATGGGGAAGCGCCGCAGGTAGCTCAGCGACGAGTAGCCCGTGCCGAAGTCGTCGAGGGCGAGCCGGATCCCGAGCGCTTTCAGCTCTTCGAGCTTGTGCGTCGTGCCAGCCGTGTCCTCCGCGAACAGGGACTCGGTGATCTCCAAGGTCAGGCGGTCCGGCGCGAGGCCGGACGTCCGCAAGGCCTCCCGGACGTCGTCCACCAGATCGGGGTGCTGGAACTGACGCACCGAGACGTTCACGCTGATCCGCGGTCGCCACCCGCCGGGCTGCTGCCACGCCACGGCCTGACGGGTGGCTTCCCGGAGGATCCAGCGGCCGATCGGCACGATGAGGCCGCTGTCCTCGGCCAGGGTGATGAACTGGGCCGGCGGCACCAGCCCGCGCGTGGGGTGCGCCCAGCGCACGAGCGCCTCGTAGCCGCTGATCCGGCGGGGGAGCAGGTCGACGATCGGCTGGTAGTGCAGCACCAGTTCCTGCCGCTCCAGCGCCTGGAAGAGATCCGCCTGCAGGCGCTCGCGGTCGAGGTGGTCGGCGTGGTGGCTGGGCTGGAACACCTCGCAGCGGCCCTTGCCGCTGGTCTTGGCCACGTACATGGCGATGTCCGCCGCACGGAGCAGCCCGATGCCGCTGACGCCGGCGGTGGTCGTCGTGGCCAGGCCGATGCTGAGGCCGGCCCGGACCATGCGGTCGACGACGAGCACCGGTTCGCGGAGCGCCGCGAGGATGCGCTCGGCCACACGCGGGGCCATCTCACCGCTCTGCGGGCCGCCGAGGAGCACGGCGAACTCGTCGCCGGCCAGGCGGGCGAGCGTGTCGCCCGGACGCAGGCAGGCGCCGATCCGCTGGGCCACCACCTCGAGAAGGGCGTCCCCGCCGTCGTGGCCGAGCGTGTCGTTGACCGTCTTGAGGTTGTCGAGGTCCAGGAACAGCACCGCAGCCGGGGTGCCGGTCTCGTGTTCGAGCTCCTCGGCGGCGCGCAGGCGCTCCATGAACAGAGCCCGGTTCGGCAGGCCGGTCAGCGGGTCGTAGAACGCCTGGGTCCGCAACTGCTCCTCCAGTTCCCGGCGGTCGCTGACGTCCCGGGTGGTGAGCACGACGCCGGTGACGGCGGGGTCGTCCCGCAGGTCGTTGACGACGGTCTCGGTCCACCGCCAGGAGCCGTTGCGGTGCCGCATCCGGACAGCGGGGCTGGACGCCGGGGGTGCGCCCCTGACCACCGAGGCGAGCTGGTTGCGGAACGTGCCGGCGTCCTCGGGGTGCACGAGGCCGTGGATGTCGGTGCCGATGAGCGTCCCGGGCGGGTAGCCGAGCACCCAGCCGACCGACGGCGTCTGGTAGGTGACCGTGCCGGAGGCGTCGACGACGGTGATGACATCGGAGGCGTTGCGCACGAGCGAGCGGAAGTGCTCGCCCGCCTCGAGAGCGTCGAGCAGGCTGTTGAAGGCCTGGGCGGTCTCCCCGAGCTGGTCGTCGGAGTCCACGCGGATGCGCTGGGAGGTCGACTGCGTCCAGTCGCCGGTGCGGCTGGCCTGCGAGATGCCCTGGGCGACCGAGCGCAGGTGGCTGCTGAGCACGGCCAGCCGGCCGCCGACGAGGCACCGGCACAGCGCGTAGCTGAGGGCGCCGACGAGGAAGCCGGCGCCGAGGCACGCCGCCTTGAACACCGGGCGCTCGGCGTACTGGGCCGGCACACCCAACCCGGTCGCGAACGGCGGGAAGACCAGCCCGACCGCGATGCCGAGACCGACCATCCAGACCGCCAGGTCCCAGAAGACCCGCGATGTCAGCCGCAGTCCCCGGCGCCGGTGGCGGCCGTGGCCGGCCTCTATCTGCGTTCCGCTCATGCACAGTCACTCGACAACCGGTACGCGCGCTTGAGCCTGCGGCCCGGAGATCCCCCGGACGGGTCAGCGCAGGAGGACGGTGTCGCACGCCCGCTTGAGAAATGCCGCGGGCGGCCGATGGGACAACCATGCAACCGGTACGCGGTACGACCCTGGGCCGGCTCGTCGGCGACGACGTCCGGGTTCCGAGGCTCGGTGGAGAGCTGTCCCGCTACGTCGACCTGGACGCCGCCGCGACCAGCTCGGCGTCCGTCCGGGCGGTGCAGGCCATCCAGGACCTCCTGCCCTGGTACTCCAGCGTGCACCGCGGGGCGGGGGCGAAGTCCCGGTGCACCAGCGCCCGCTACGAGGGCGCGCGGGAGACCGTGCTGGACTTCGTCCGGGCCGACCGTTGCTCGCACGTCGCGGTGTTCACCCGGAACACCACCGAGGCGCTGAACGTGCTGGCGTTCCGGCTGGACCTGCGGCCGGACGACGTGGTCGTGACCACGGCCGTCGAGCACCACGCCAACCTGCTGCCGTGGCGCCGCCACGCGCGGCTGCGGGTCGTCGACGTCGATGCCGGTGGGACCTTCTCCGCGGAGCAGGTCGTCGCCGCGCTCGACCGGCGGCCCACACCGCGGGTCCTGGCGGTCACCGGGGCCTCGAACGTCACCGGCTGGCTGCCCGACCTGGCTGCTATCACGGCCGCGGCACGGGAGAGGGGCGTCTTCGTCGTCGTCGACGCGGCGCAGCTGGCACCGCACCGGCCCATCGACATGGCGGCTCTCGGAGTGGACGCCCTCGCCTTGTCCGGGCACAAGATGTACGCACCTTTCGGTGCCGGGGCGCTCATCGCCCCCCGGCAGGTCCTCGACCGCGGGCAGCCCTTGCTGGTCGGCGGCGGCGCCGTGAAGGCCGTCTCCTTCGACGACGTGGTCTGGGCCGAGGCACCCGACCGGGACGAGGCCGGGTCGCCCAACGTCCTCGGGGCCGTCGCCCTCGCCGCGGCCGCCGAGGAGCTGGGGAGCGACTGGGCCGGCCTGCTGGCCCACGAGCAGGCCCTGACCCAGGCGCTGGATGCCGAGCTGGGCAGCATCCCGGGGCTCCGTCGCTACGGGCCCGCCTCCGGGGACCGGCTGCCGGTGGCCGCCTTCAACCTCGACGGCGTGCCGCACGGACTGCTGGCTGCCCGGCTGTCGACCGAGCACGGGATCGGTGTGCGGAGCGGCTGCTTCTGCGCCCATCCCTACATGGCCCGGCTGCTGGACCTGACCGAGGAGCAGGTGGGCCGCTTCCACCAGGACGCCCGAGCGGGGCGCCGCCAGCTGCCCGGCGCCGTGCGCGCCAGCGCCAACCGGGCCACCTCGGTCGAGGACGTCGCGGCGCTGGGGGAGGCTCTCCGTGCCATCGCCGCGACGCCGGAGGACGGCCGCCGCTACCGGGTCGACGAGCACGGGGACCACGTGCTGTCCGAAGTGCGCGCCCGCGTTCCCGCGGAGGTCTGACCGTCCGGCTGCCCCTCGGGAGACCCGTGCCGGCCGCTGCCCGCCGTCCCTCGCTGCTCCTGCTCTGTGCCCCCGGCAGGATTCGAACCTGCGCACCCGCCTCCGGAGGGCGGTGCTCTATCCCCTGAGCTACGGGGGCTCGGTGGTGGGGCAGGGGAGAAGGTACCAGCCCGCCTCCGAGGCCCGTGCGGCGCCTCCCGCTGCGCCGGTCAGGGCTCCGGAAGAGGGGTGCCGCCCCGGGCCGCGAGCATGCGGGTCATGGTCTCGACCTCCGCGCCCTGGGACCGCACCATCGACCGGGCGAGGTCGCGCACGGCCTGCTCCTCGGCGTTCTCGGCCGCGTAGGCGGCCATGTCGAAGCCGCCCTGGTGGTGGCGGATCATCAACCGGAGGAACTCCACGTCGAACGCGGTGCCGGAGAGCCCGCGGAGCTCGGCGAGCTCCTCCTCGGTGGCCATGCCGGGCATGAGTGCGCCCGTGCCCATGGCCGCCGTGTCGTGCCCGGCGTGCCCTTCGCCTGCGGGCATCCATGCCATGGTGTCGCCACCGGTGAGCGGGACGCCCCAGAGCGACAGCCAGCCCTGCATGCGCCCGGCCTGGTTGGTCTGGGTGGCGGAGATGTCGAAGGCCAGCTGCTCGACCTCGGGGTCGTCGCTGCGCTCGGCCACGAGGTTGGCCATCTCGACGCCCTGCAGGTGGTGCCGCGACATGTCGCGGGCGAAGCCGGCGTCCACCGAGCCGGCCGCGGGCTCGGCGTCCCGGCCGACGCCCAGCGCGACGGCTAGCCCACCGCCGAGGAGGAGCAGGCCGACGCCGATGACGGCGAGGAGCGCGACGCGCAGGGGGCTGCGCCGGTGCGGGTCTCCTGCGCTCACGGGGTCACCTCCCGGGGGACCGGATCGGTCACTGGGTGGCGGCGGGGTCGTCGCTCTCCAGCGGCGGGTCGGCCAGGAAGGTGGGGCTCTCGCAGGTGGCGCCCGGCTCGGGGAAGCTGTCGGCCTTGTAGGTCATCAGGTCGGCGAACTGCTTGATCCGCTCGTCGTCGGCGCTGTCCACCTTCAGCTGGTGCCCCCACGACTGGAGGCTGATCGGGGAGTCGAGCCCCTCGTACGGCGAGAGCATCCGGCCGGAGACGCCCTCGACCAGCCCGGCCAGGGTCTCGACGTCGGCGTCGGACACCTCGTCGGGGTTGTAGGTGACCCACACCGCGCCGTGCTCCAGGCTGTGCACCGCGTTCTCGTGCCGGATGTCGACGTCGTACACCGTTCCGGTGCAGTCGGCCCAGAGGTTGGCGTGCTGCCCGCCGACCGGCGGCGACTCGGTGTACTCGATGGGGCCGTCGTCGTGCAGGCCGCCCTCGTACTCGTACGTCCGGGCGTCGGCGATCTCGTCGATGGAGTCGACCCTGAGGGCGTCGGCCTCCCTGACCTGGACGACGGCGTAGCCGATGACGGCCGCGGCGAAGACGACGACGGCGATCGCGGCGGCGATCAGGCCCCACGGCCGCTGCTGCGCCACGACCTGCGTCGGCGGCCGGGTGCGGCCCCCTGCCCGCCCGCCGGACCGGGTGGACCCACCACCGGTGGCTCGGCTCTTGTCGGGCGTGCGGTCCTTGGCCAAGGCCTCTCCTCGTTCACGGGGCGCGTCCGCGCCGGTGCCGTTCGGGCCGGACGGGCCCGGCTCACCGGGCGCGAGTCTAGGTCGGCTCCCTGTGCGTCAGCTGGGAGCCGGGCGGGGGCGGCGGGGCGCCGCCGGTGCCATCAGTACGCTCGACGGGTGACACCGGAGCAGCTCCAGGACGTCGTCCGCACCGCCGTGGCCGCGGTCGTCGGGCGAGGCGCGCTGCCCGTCGACGTCCCCGCGGAGGTCGTCGTCGAGCGGCCGAAGAACCCCGAGCACGGCGACTACGCCACGAACGTCGCCCTGCGCCTGGCCAAGCCGGCGGGCCGGCCGCCGCGCGAGGTGGCCGGGCTGCTCGGCGAGGAGCTGCGCGCCCACCCGGGGATCGCCGCCGTCGACATCGCCGGCCCCGGCTTCCTCAACATCACCCTCGCGCAGGGCGCGCTGGGCAAGATCGCCGTCGACGCCGTGACGGCCGGGGAGGCCTACGGGCGCACCGGCACCCTGGCGGGGCAGAAGCTCAACCTGGAGTTCGTCTCGGCCAACCCGACGGGCCCGGTGCACATCGGCGGCACCCGGTGGGCCGCCGTCGGTGACGCGATCGCGCGGCTGCTGGAGGCCAGCGGGGCGGACGTCACCCGCGAGTACTACCTCAACGACGCCGGGGCCCAGATCGACCGGTTCGCGCGGAGCCTGCTCGCCGCGGCGCACGGCCGCGAGGTGCCCGAGGACGGCTACGCGGGCAGCTACATCGGAGACATCGCCGCCCAGGTCGTGTCCGCCGAGCCGGGTCTGCTGGACCGGCCCGAGGCCGAGCAGCTGCCGGTCTTCCGGGCCCGCGGCGTGGAGCTCATGGTCGCCGAGATCCGCGCGACGATGGAGGCGTTCGGCGTCCACTTCGACGTCTGGTTCTCCGAGACCTCGCTGCACCAGGTCGGTGCCCTGGAGAAGGCGGTGGCCCGCCTGCGCGAGCAGGGGCACGTGTACGAGTCCGAGGGCGCCGTGTGGCTGCGCACCACGACGTTCGGTGACGACAAGGACCGGGTGCTCGTCAAGGCCGACGGCGAGCCGACCTACTTCGCGGCCGACTGCGCCTACTACCTGGACAAGCGCGAGCGCGGCTTCGACAAGGTCGTGATCATGCTGGGCGCCGACCACTCGGGCTACGTCGGCCGGTACAAGGCGCTGGTGGCCGCGGCCGGTGACGACCCCGGCGTCCACCTGCAGATCCTGCTCGGCCAGCTGGTGAACCTGCTCCGCGACGGCGAGCCGGTGCGGATGAGCAAGCGCGCGGGCACCGTG
Organism: Blastococcus sp. SYSU DS0533; assembly: GCF_054050775.1. Classification (NCBI taxonomy): domain Bacteria; kingdom Bacillati; phylum Actinomycetota; class Actinomycetes; order Geodermatophilales; family Geodermatophilaceae; genus Blastococcus; species Blastococcus sp. SYSU DS0533. The sequence goes on from NZ_JBJGZZ010000003.1 coordinate 37,548, forward strand.
GTGAACCTCGAGGACCTCGTCGACGCGATCGGCGCCGACGCCGCCCGGTACGCCCTGGCCCGGGCCTCGGTCGACCAGCAGATCGACATCGACATCGACCTGTGGACCCGGAAGACCAACGACAACCCGGTCTTCTACGTGCAGTACGCGCACGCCCGCATCTCCTCGGTGCTGCGGAACGCCGCCGACCTGGGGATCGCGCTCGGCGAGGCGGACGGCGTCGACGTCACCGCGCTGGTGCACGAGCGGGAGAACGACCTCCTGCGGGCCCTCGGGGAGTTCCCGCGGGTGCTCACCTCCGCCGCCGAGCTGCGCGCTCCGCACCGGGTGGCTCGCTACCTGGAGGAGCTGGCCGGGACCTACCACCGCTTCTACGACGCCTGCCGGGTGCTGCCCCGCGGTGACGAAGAGGCCACGCCGCTCACCACCGCCCGGCTCTGGCTCTGCGCCGCGACCGCGGTGGTCCTCCGCAACGGGCTGGGCGTCCTCGGTGTGACCGCGCCGGAGCGGATGTGAGAGCGCACCCCGCGGGGCCGCTGCACGGGAACATCACCCCGCCGACGGCCGCCGGCGCCCCGCCGGAGCAGCTGGGCGCCCTCGATCCGCACGTCTGGCCGCGCTCGGCCACCCGTGTCGACGGCGAGCTGCACCTGGGCGGCCGGGCGGTCACCGACCTGGCCCGCGCGCACGGCACCCCGCTGTTCGTGCTCGACGAGGAGGACTTCCGCGGCCGCGCCGCGGAGTTCGCCGGGGCCTTCGACGACGCCGACGTCCACTACGCGTCCAAGGCGTTCCTCTGCGGCCAGGTGGCCCGCTGGATCGCCGACGACGGCCTGCACCTGGACGCCTGCAGCGGCAACGAGCTGGCGGTGGCCCTGGCGGCCGGGTTCCCCGCGGAGCGGATCGCGCTCCACGGCAACAACAAGTCGCTGGTCGAGCTCCAGCTGGCCGTGGACTCCGGCATCGGCCACGTGGTGCTCGACTCCTTCGACGAGATCGAGCGGCTGGTCCCGTTGGCCGAGAAGCGGGTCGCCGGCGGTGGGGCGCCGGTGGCGGTGCTCATCCGCGCGACCGTCGGCATCGAGGCGCACACCCACGAGTTCATCGCCACCGCGCACGAGGACCAGAAGTTCGGCTTCTCGCTGGCCACCGGGGACGCGCTCACCGCCGCGGTGCGGATCATCCGCGAACCGGCGCTGCGGCTGGCCGGGCTGCACAGCCACATCGGCTCCCAGATCTTCGACACCGCCGGCTTCGAGGCCGCGGCGCACCGGGTGGTCGGGCTGCTGGGGCAGGTGCACCAGGCCACCGGCCAGGTGCTGCCCGAGCTCAACCTCGGTGGTGGCTTCGGCATCGCCTACCTGTCCGAGGACGACCCGGTGAGCCCGGCGGACGTCGCGACGCGGCTGCGCGCCGTCGTCGCCACCGAGTGCACCCAGCTGGGCCTGCCGGTGCCGCGCCTCGCGGTCGAGCCCGGCCGCGCGATCGCCGGGCCGGGCACGGTGACGCTGTACGAGATCGGCACCATCAAGCCGGTGCGGCTGGGGGCCAGCGGCGCCCCCGGGGCACCGCTGGTGCGCAACTACGTCTCGGTCGACGGCGGCATGAGCGACAACATCCGCACCGCCCTCTACGACGCGGCCTACACCTGCGTGCTGGCCAACCGGGTCTCCGAGGCCCCGCCGGCCCTGTGCCGGGTGGTGGGCAAGCACTGCGAGAGCGGCGACATCCTGGTCCGCGACCTCTGGCTGCCCTCGGACGTCCAGCCCGGCGACCTGCTGGCCGTCGCCGCGACCGGTGCCTACTGCTGGTCGATGGCGAGCAACTACAACTACCTGCTCAAGCCCCCGGTGGTCGCCGTCCGGGACGGCGTCGCCAGGGAGATCGTCCGACGCCAGACGCTGGCGGACGTGTTCGCCCTCGACGCGGTCCTCGCCGACCGCCCCGCCCCCTCGCCGGCCATCGACCAGCCGGCGCCCGAGCACCCCGCGGGAGCGACCTCGTGAACCGACCCCTCAAGGTGGCGCTGCTCGGCTGCGGCACAGTCGGCAGTTCGGTGCTGCGGGCGCTGCAGGAGCAGGCCGACGACCTCGGCGCCCGCGTCGGCCGCGCCGTGGAGGTGGCGGGCGTGGCCGTGCGCCGCCCGGACCACCACCCGGACGTGCCCGCGGACCTGCTGACCACCGACGCGCACGCGCTGGTCACGAGGGACGACGTCGACCTCGTCGTCGAGGTGATCGGCGGCATCGAGCCCGCGCGGTCGCTGATGCTCGCCGCCTTCGAGGCGGGCAAGTCGGTGGTCAGCGCCAACAAGGCGCTGCTCGCCGAGGACGGCGTGGCCCTGCACGCGGCCGCGGCCAAGGCCGGGGTCGACCTCTACTACGAGGCGGCCGTCGCCGGGGCGATCCCGATCCTGCGCCCGCTGCGCGAGTCGCTGGTCGGTGACCAGCTGTCCCGGATCGTGGGCATCGTCAACGGCACCACCAACTACATCCTGTCGCGGATGGCCGAGACCGGCGCCGGCTTCGGGGAGGCCTTGGCCGAGGCCACCGAGCTGGGGTACGCCGAGGCCGACCCGACCGCCGACGTCGACGGCTTCGACGCCGCCGCCAAGGCCGCCATCCTCGCCTCCCTGGCGTTCCACACGCCGGTCTCGGCCGCCGACGTCCACCGCGAGGGCATCTCGACGGTGACCGCCACCGACGTGGCGCGGGCCGCGGAGATCGGCTGCACCGTCAAGTTGCTGGCCATCTGCGAGCGGGTGGACGGGAACGGGGACGGCGACTCGGTCGCCGTGCGGGTGCACCCCGCGATGATCCCGACGACCCACCCGCTGGCATCGGTCGGCGGCGCGTTCAACGCCGTCTTCGTCGAGGCGGAGGCCGCCGGGCAGCTGATGTTCTACGGGCAGGGCGCCGGGGGCGAGCCGACCGCGAGCGCCGTCCTGGGCGACCTGGTCGCGGTCGCCCGCAACCGGCTGGCCGGAGCCGCCGGCCAGGGGCCCACGGGTTACGCCGACCTCGCCGTGCGTCCCATGGCCGAGACGCCGACGCGGTACCACGTGAGCCTCGACGTCGCGGACAAACCGGGCGTGCTGGCCGCCGTCGCGCAGGAGTTCGCGCAGCACGGCGTGAGCATCTCCACCGTCCGCCAGACCGGCCGCGGCGACGCCGCCACGCTGGTCATCGTGACCCACAGCGCCCCGGACGCGGCGCTGTCGGCCACCATTGCCGCACTGCGGGAGATGCCCGCGGTCCGGGGTGTCACCAGCGTGCTGCGCGTGGAGGGTCTGCAATGACGGTCTCGTCGGTCGTGTCCCCGGGCTGGCCGGGTCTCATCGAGGCCTACCGGTCGCGCCTGCCGGTGTCGGACACCACCCCGGTGGTCACCCTGCAGGAGGGCGCGACCCCGCTGGTGCCCGCCCGCGAGCTCTCCCGGCGCACCGGCTGCGAGGTGTACCTCAAGGTCGAGGGCGCCAACCCGACCGGCTCCTTCAAGGACCGGGGCATGACGATGGCGATCACCAAGGCCCTCGAGGAGGGGGCGCAGGCGGTCATCTGCGCCTCCACCGGCAACACCAGTGCCAGCGCCGCGGCCTACGCCGCCCGCGCCGGCATGACCTGCGCCGTCCTGGTGCCGCAGGGCAAGATCGCGATGGGCAAGCTCGCCCAGGCGCTGGTGCACGGCGCGAAGCTGCTGCAGGTCGACGGCAACTTCGACGACTGCCTCGCCCTGGCCAGCAAGCTGGCGATCGACTACCCGGTCAGCCTGGTCAACAGCGTGAACCAGTTCCGCATCGAGGGGCAGAAGACCGCCTCGTTCGAGATCGTCGACGTACTCGGCGACGCCCCCGACGTCCACTGCCTGCCGGTGGGGAACGCGGGCAACATCACCGCCTACTGGCAGGGCTACCGCGAGTACGCCGCCGACGGCACCGCCTCGCGCACGCCCCGCATGTTCGGCTTCCAGGCCGCCGGTGCCGCCCCGATCGTGAACGGGCAGGTGGTGGAGAACCCGAGCACGATCGCCACCGCCATCCGCATCGGCAACCCCGCGTCCTGGACCAGGGCCCTGGCCGCCCGGGACGAGTCCGGCGGGCGCATCGACGCCGTCACCGACCGCGCGATCCTGTCGGCCTACCGGCTGCTGGCCCGCAGCGAGGCCGTGTTCGTCGAGCCCGCCTCGGCCGCCTCGGTCGCCGGGCTGCTGCAGGTGGCCGACGCCGGCGAGCTCGAGCCCGGCCAGCGGGTCGTCTGCACGGTCACCGGCAACGGGCTCAAGGACCCGGAGTGGGCCATCTCCGGGGCGCCGGCGCCGGTCACCGTGCCGGTCGACGCCGCGGTCGCGGCGGCCCAGCTCGGCCTGTGAGCGTGCTCGACGCCGGCCGGGTGCGGGTGCGCGTCCCCGCGACCAGCGCCAACCTCGGCCCTGCCTTCGACTGCGCGGGGCTCGCGCTCGCCCGGCACGACGTCCTGGAGTTCTCGGTGGAGCCGGCCGGTCTGGGGGTCGAGATCCGGGGCGTGGGCGCCGGGGAGCTGCCCACCGACGAGTCGCACCTCGTGGTGCGCGCCTTCCGCGCCGCGTGCGCCGAGCTCGGCTGGACGCCCCCCGGGCTGCGGGTGGTCGCCGTGAACGCCATCCCGCAGGGGCGGGGGATGGGGTCCTCGGCCGCCGCGGTCGTCGCCGGGGTCCTGGCGGCGTGGGCCCTGTGCCCCGGGGTCGAGAGCATCGACGGCAACGCCGTCCTCCGGCTCACCACCGAGATGGAGGGGCACCCGGACAACGTGGCGGCCTGCCTCCTCGGCGGGCTCACGCTGTCCTGGACGGGGGAGGGCGGCGTGGGCGCCGACAGCCTGCCGGTGCACGAGGACGTGCTGCCGGTGGTCCTGGTGCCCGACGCCACCCTGTCGACGGAGGTGGCCCGCGGCCTGCTGCCCGAGGTCGTCCCGCACGCCGACGCGGCGTTCAACGCCGGCCGGTCGGCGCTGCTCGTGCACGCGCTGACCTCCGGCGGCCTGCTGCTGGAGGCCACCGAGGACCGGCTGCACCAGCAGCAGCGGCGCGCGGCCATGCCGGCGTCCATCGACCTGGTCGAGCGGCTGCGCGCCGCCGGGCACGCGGCCGTCGTGTCGGGGGCGGGGCCGTCGGTCCTCGTGCTGGCTCGGCGGACCGTGCGCGGTGCCGACCGCGAGCCCGGCGAGGAGGAGGTCGAGGAGATCACCGCGCTGGCGCAGCAGGGCTGGACGGTGCTGCCGCTGGCCGTGGACCCGACCGGCGCTCGGCTCGACCGCCCGGTGCGCCAGGTATCGTCTCGGTAACGGGGAACACGCCGAGATCATCCGGTGTTGTCTCGCCCGTGAGCTGCGACTAGGCTCACGGCGTAGCCGCCCACTCGGGCGAGCCTCGCGCGGGGCCGAAGCAGATGTCCGAACCTCTTCGCCGCTGATCCGCCTCGCACCTCTCGACCTGTCTCCTGACGCGCACCCGCCCACCGGGCCGGTCCGCCGGGGACCGGGCACCCCCTGCGCTGAGACGCGCAGGTCACCGCAGGGAAGGACCTGTACGTGAGCGAAACCACCGACCTCGGCACGACCGGCGCGCCCGATGCCGCCGCCTCTGCCGAGGGCACTGCCGCTTCTGGGTCGGCCGGGCGTCCCCGCCGCCGCGGCAACGGCTTGTCGGGCATGCTCCTGCCCGAACTCCAGCGCCTCGCCGGCGAGCTCGGCATCCCCGGCACCGGCCGGATGCGCAAGAGCGACCTGGTGGCTGCCATCTCCGCGCGCCAGGTGGGCGCCGGCTCCGAGGGCGGGGCGCCCGCGCCCCGCACGGAGAGCGGCTCCACCGGTGGCGCCGAGGCCGCGCGCGGTGCCGCCGCGTCGGCCACGCCCCTCGAGGCCCCCGTCAGCGGTGGCGCCAACGGCGGCCCGGTGACCGGCGAAGCCCCCGTGCGCACCCGTCGGTCGGCCAGCCGCCCGGCCGGCTCGCCCGGCGCCCCGGCCCAGGGCGCCCAGGCGCCTGCCGAGCAGGCGCCTGCCGAGCCGGCTCCTGCCGAGGTTCCCGCGCAGGACACGGCCCCCGCCGAGCCGCGCCAGGAGGAGGAGCGCGACGGCGAGCGGCCGCAGCGCAACCGCGGCCGCAACCGCGGCGAGCGGGACGGCAACCGCGACGGTGCCGACCGCGCCGAGCGGGGCAACCGGGACGGCGGGAACCGCGACGGTGCCGACCGCGCCGAGCGGGGCAACCGGGACGGCGGGAACCACGACGGTGCCGACCGCGCCGAGCGGGGCAACCGCGACGGTGCCGACCGCGCCGAGCGGGGCAACCGTGACGGCAACCGCGGGCCCGACGGCCGCAACGACCGGGGTGGCCGACCGGACAACCGGAGCGACAACCGCACCGACGGTGGTCGCACGGACGGTGGCCGCAACGACCGCCCCGCCGAGGACGACGACGACGACTTCGAGGGCGGGCGCGGCCGGCGTGGCCGTCGCTACCGCGACCGCAACAAGCGCGGTGGCGGCACCCGCGACCGCTTCGAGCAGGGCGAGCCGACGGTCAGCGAGGACGACGTCCTGCTGCCGGTCGCCGGCATCCTCGACGTGCTGGAGAACTACGCGTTCGTCCGCACGTCGGGCTACCTCACCGGTCCGAACGACGTGTACGTCTCCCTCTCGCAGGTGCGCCGCTACGGCCTGCGCCGGGGCGACGCGATCACCGGTGCCGTCCGCCAGCCGCGCGAGGGCGAGCGCAAGGACAAGTACAACGCGCTCGTCCGCCTCGACACGGTCAACGGCCTGGACCCCGAGCAGGCCCGCAACCGGCCGGAGTTCACCAAGCTGACCCCGCTCTACCCGCAGGACCGCCTGCGGCTGGAGACCGAGTCGCACCTGCTGACCACCCGGGTCATCGACCTGGTCATGCCGATCGGCAAGGGCCAGCGCGCGCTCATCGTCAGCCCGCCCAAGGCCGGCAAGACGATGGTGCTGCAGTCGATCGCCAACGCGATCACCACGAACAACCCCGAGTGCCACCTGATGGTCGTCCTCGTCGACGAGCGTCCGGAAGAGGTCACCGACATGCAGCGCTCGGTGAAGGGCGAGGTCATCGCCTCGACCTTCGACCGGCCGCCGGCGGACCACACCACCGTCGCGGAGCTCTCCATCGAGCGGGCCAAGCGCCTGGTCGAGATGGGCCACGACGTCGTCGTCCTGCTGGACTCGATCACCCGGCTGGGCCGCGCCTACAACCTGGCGGCCCCCGCGAGCGGGCGCATCCTCTCCGGTGGTGTCGACTCCACGGCGCTCTACCCGCCCAAGCGTTTCCTCGGCGCGGCCCGCAACATCGAGAACGGCGGGTCGCTGACGATCATCGCCTCGGCGCTGGTCGAGACCGGCTCGACGATGGACACGGTCATCTTCGAGGAGTTCAAGGGCACCGGTAACGCGGAGATCAAGCTGGACCGCCGGCTGGCGGACAAGCGGGTCTTCCCGGCCGTCGACGTCAACGCGTCCGGTACGCGCAAGGAGGAGATCCTCCTGTCGCCCGACGAGCTGGCCATCGTCATCAAGCTGCGCCGGGTGCTCGCCGCGCTCGAGCCGCAGCAGGCGCTGGAACTGCTTCTGGACAAGCTGAGGAAGACGCGCAACAACGTGGAGTTCCTCATGCAGATCCAGAAGACGACGCTGGGCCCCGGCCAGGAGTAACGGGGGTCACCGGTCGGCCGGTCCCCCGATCTGGGAGACTGGTCGACCGAGCCCCGCTGACGCGGCCGGAAATACCCGTCCGGCCCCCGGCGTTCTGACCGACTGAACGACACAGACTTCGTAGAAGAGGCAGCAGCCATGAAGCCCGACATCCACCCGGCCTACAACGTCACCACCGTGACCTGCGGCTGCGGCAACACCTTCACGACCCGCAGCACCTCCCCGACCGGTCAGCTGACGGTCGAGACCTGCTCCGCCTGCCACCCGTTCTACACCGGCAAGCAGCGCATCCTCGACACCGGTGGCCGCGTCGCCCGCTTCGAGAAGCGGTTCGGCAAGCGCGGCGCCGGCGCCTCGGCCGACGCGCAGTAGCACCCCCGACGGCGCCCGTCCCACCCGCGTGGTGGGGCGGGCGCCGTCGTCATGTCCGGCCCGCGCCGGCTCCCCGCAGTTCCCGCACCCCGAGAGGCAGCAGCAGCGATGAGCACCACCGAGACGTCGGCGCCCGACCGGCTGGCCGGGTTGCTCGCCGAGCACGCCCGCCTGGAGCAGGAGCTGGCCGATCCGGCCGTGCACGCCGACCAGGCCCGCGCCCGCCGGATGGGCCGCCGGTACGCCCAGCTGGCGCCGCTGGTGGAGACCGCCCGCGCGCTGGAGCAGGCGCGCGACGACCTGAGCGCCGCCCGGGAGCTCGCCGCCGAGGACGCCTCCTTCGCCGCCGAGGCCACGGCTCTCGAGCAGCGGATCGCCGAGCTCACCGACCGGCTGCGCGAGCAGCTGCTGCCGAAGGACCCGGACGACGACAAGGACGTCATCCTCGAGATCAAGGCCGGGGAGGGTGGCGCCGAGTCGGCGCTGTTCGCCGGCGACCTGCTGCGCATGTACCTGCGGTACGCCGAGCGGCGCGGCTGGGCCACCGAGGTCCTGGACGCCGTCGACGCCGAGCTCGGCGGCTTCAAGGACGTCTCCATCGCGGTCAAGTCGCGCACGGACGAGGGCATCTGGTCACGGTTGAAGTTCGAGGGCGGCGTGCACCGGGTGCAGCGGGTGCCCGCGACCGAGAGCCAGGGCCGCATCCACACGTCGGCGGCCGGGGTCCTCGTGCTGCCCGAGGCCGAGGAGGTCGACGTCAGCGTCGACCCGAACGACCTGCGCATCGACGTCTTCCGCTCGTCGGGCCCCGGCGGGCAGAGCGTGAACACCACCGACTCGGCCGTGCGGATCACCCACCTGCCCAGCGGCATCGTGGTGAGCTCGCAGAACGAGAAGAGTCAGCTGCAGAACCGCGAGTCCGCGCTCCGGGTGCTCCGCTCGCGCCTGCTGGCCGCCGCGCGCGAGGAGGCCGCCGCCGCAGCGAGCGACCAGCGGCGCAGCCAGGTGCGCACCGTCGACCGCAGCGAGCGGGTGCGCACGTACAACTTCCCGGAGAACCGGATCTCCGACCACCGCGTCGGCTACAAGTCGCACAACCTCGACCAGGTGCTGGACGGCGACCTCGACGGCGTCATCGACGCGCTGGTGGCCGCGCACACCGCCGAGCTGCTGGCGGCCGGCTCCTGAACGCGCGGCCGCTCCTGCGTGGCGCGGCCGCCCGGCTCGCCGAGGCCGGTGTGGAGAGCCCGCGGGTGGACGCCGAGCTGCTGCTGGCGCACGTCCTCGGCGTCCCGCGCACCCGGCTCCTCACGCTGGACGACGTCGACGGCGCGGCGACCGCCCGGTTCGAGGCGCTGGTGGCCCAGCGCGCCGACCGGGTGCCGCTGCAGCACCTCACCGGTCGGGCACCCTTCCGCCACCTCGAGCTGCTGGTCGGCCCGGGGGTGTTCGTGCCCCGGCCGGAGACCGAGCAGCTGGTGAGCTGGGCGCTCGAGCGGTTGGCCGGCGTCGCCGAGCCCGTCGTCGTCGACCTCGGATCGGGCTCCGGCGCGATCGCGCTCTCCCTGGCCCACGAGCACCCCGGCGCGCGGGTGACGGCTGTGGAGCGCGACCCCGGCGCGATCGGGTGGACGCGGCACAACGCCGGCGCGCGGGCGGAGGCGGGGGACACCCCCGTCACCGTGCTCGACGGCGACATGACCGATCCGGAGCTGCTGCGGGAGCTGGACGGCCGCGTCGACCTCGTGGTCAGCAACCCGCCCTACGTGCCCGACGGCGCCCGGGTGCCGCGCGAGGTCGCCGACCACGACCCGCCGCTCGCGCTCTGGGGCGGTCCCGACGGTCTGGACGTCGTCCGCGGGCTGCTCGTCACCGCGGCACGGCTGCTGCGACCCGGCGGCTGGATCGGCATCGAGCACGCCGACCAGCAGGGGGAGTCGCTGCCCGCCGTCGTCCGCTCCCACGGGGGTTTCACCGACGTCGACGACCACCCCGACCTCGCCGGCAGGCCCCGTTACACCACCGCCCGCCGCGCCGGCTGAGCCGGCACTCGGACGGGTGCTTCCTGAGCACCCGCCGGTCACCCGCAGCAGTGTGGTGGCACGAGGGAACGGACGAGAGGGGTGCACGATGGGGCCACCGGCCGAGGTGCTGGCGAACCGGTACCGGCTGACGTCCGTGATCGCCGGCGGTGGCATGGGACAGGTGTGGCGGGGGCACGACACGCTCCTCGACCGCCCCGTCGCCGTCAAGGTGCTGCAGGACCAGTTCGCGGGGGACGAGGTGTTCCGCGCCCGCTTCCGGGCGGAGGCGCAGCACGCCGCGTCCCTCACGCACCCGAACATCGCTGCGGTCTTCGACTACGGCGAGGTGCCGACCGGGCCCGGAGCGGCACCGCTGGCCTACCTGGTCATGGAACTCGTGGAGGGGGAGTCCCTCGCAGGGCTGCTCGCCCGGGAGGGGCGCCTGGCACCGGAACGGGTCGTCGACGTCGTCCGGCAGGCGGCCGCCGGGCTCGCCGCCGCGCACGCCGCCGGGCTCGTGCACCGCGACATCAAGCCCGCCAACCTGCTGGTCACGCCCCGAGGGACCGTGAAGCTGGCCGATTTCGGGATCGCCCGGTCCGCCGCGAGCGCCGCGGTGACCGGCACCGGGCAGATCATCGGCACGGCCCACTACTTCTCACCGGAGCAGGCGGCCGGGGGGCGGGCGACCCCGGCCAGCGACGTCTACGCGCTGGGTGCGGTGGCGTACGAGTGCCTGACGGGGCGCCGGCCCTTCGACGCCGAGAGCCCCGTCCAGGTCGCCGTCATGCACATCCGCGACGAGCCGGCGCCCTTGCCGGCGGCCGTCCCGGCCGGGGTGCGTGCGCTCGTGGAGCGGGCCATGGCCAAGCACCCGGCGGCCCGGTTCGCGGACGGTGGCGCTCTGCACGAGGCCGCTGCGCGCTGCGCCGCCGGCTTGCCCGCCGGACCGGTGCGGCCGGGGGTCACCGCGGTGCTCCCCGTGCCCGGCCCGGGCACCAGGCCCCTGCCTGCCCTGGTGACGCCCCCGCTCGGGCGCCGGCGCCCGCCACGGGGACTGGTCCCCCTGCTCGCGGGCATGGCCGCCGTCCTGCTGGCGGTGGTGCTGGCGGTGCTCCTCCTACCGGGCGGGGCCGACCGCCCCTCCGGCGGGACCGCGCCGACGGGGACGACGCCCGCGGGCGTCGAGGTGGTGGTCGCGGACCACCTCGGCCGGCCCGTGCAGGACGTGCGCGCCGAACTGGTCGCTCGCGGGCTGCGGGTGGAGGTCGTGCCCGTCGAGGTCACGGACGTGCCGGCCGGCGCGGTGACGGCGGTGGACCCGGTGGGGACGCTGGCCTCCGGGGACCTGGTGCGGCTGTCCTACGCGGTGCCGCCCCTGGCGGTGCCCGCGCCCGTCGACCAGGGCGGCGGTGAGCGGTCGGAGGACCAGGAGAAGGAGGACGATAAGGAGAAGACGGAGGAGGAGAAGCGGGAGGAGAAGCGGGAGGAGAAGGAGCAGGAGGCCGAGGAGGAGAAGGAGGGCGAGGAGGCGGACGAGGGCGGGAGGTGAGTCCGGCCGGACGCGCGTGCCCACCTCGATGACAGACTCCTCACCCGTGGCCGACTTCTACGACTGCTCCGACCCGGAGGCGCGCGCCGCCGGCCTCGACGCCGCGGCGGCGGCGATCGGCCGGGGCGACCTGGTGCTGCTCCCGACCGACACCGTCTACGGCGTGGCCGCCGACGCCTTCTCCCCGGCGGCGGTGCGCCGGCTGCTGGAGGCGAAGAACCGCGGCCGGGCGATGCCGGTACCGGTGCTGGTCGGCGAGGCCTCCACCCTGGCCGGGCTGGTGCTGCAGACCCCGGCGGTCGCGACGCGGCTGGCCCAGGAGTTCTGGCCCGGCGGCCTCACCCTCGTGGTCGAGCACGCACCGTCGCTGGCGTGGGACCTGGGCGACGCCCAGGGGACGGTGGCCGTGCGGCTCCCCGACGACGAGCTCACCCGCGACCTGCTGCGCCGCACCGGGCCGCTGGCGGTCTCCAGCGCCAACCGCTCGGGGCGGCCGGCGGCGACCACCGCCGAGCAGGCCGTCCAGCAGCTCGGTCTGCACGCCGCGGTGGTGCTCGACGGCGGCCCCCGCACGAGCTCCGGGGCGAGCACGATCGTCGACTGCACCGGTCCCGTGCCCCGGGTCCTGCGGGTGGGGGCCGTGCCGGTCGAGCGGCTGCGGGAGGTCGTCCCCGAGCTCAGCGACTGAAGAAGGGCCCCGTCCTCCCCACCCTGCGCACGCTCAGTTCGGGCCCCGGCACGGGGCCGCTCCCCGGGTCCGCTGTTCGCACGGGTCGGAGCGATACCGTGGACCGGCCGCCGCCCGCGCCGGTGCCGCGGCCGGCATCCGATCCGTCTGGAGTGCGCCTGAGATGAGCAGCCCCTACTGGGGACCGGACTTCGAGGCCCTCGCGGCCTTCGACCCCGACATCGCCGGCGTGGTCACCGGTGAGCTGGACCGGCTGCGCGGTGGGCTGCAGCTGATCGCCAGCGAGAACTTCACCAGCCCGGCCGTGCTGGCGGCGCTGGGCAGCACGCTGTCGAACAAGTACGCCGAGGGGTACCCGGGGCGGCGGTACTACGGCGGCTGCGAGGTCGTCGACCGCGCCGAGGAGATCGGCATCGAACGGGCCAAGGAGCTCTTCGGCGCCGAGCACGCCAACCTGCAGCCGCACTCCGGGGCCAACGCCAACCTGGCCGCGTACGGCGCTTTCCTCTCGCCGGGGGACACCTTCCTCGGCATGGCGCTGCCGCACGGCGGCCACCTCACGCACGGCACCAAGGTCAGCTTCAGCGGCAAGTGGTTCCGCGCCGTGCAGTACGGCGTCGACCCGCGGACCGAGCACATCGACTACGACCAGGTGCGCGACCTGGCCCGCGAGCACCGGCCGAAGCTGATCGTGGCCGGCGGCTCGGCCATCCCGCGGCTGATCGACTTCGCCGCCTTCCGCCAGATCGCCGACGAGGTGGGCGCGATCTTCATGGTCGACGCCGCGCACTTCATCGGCCTGGTCGCCGGGAAGGCGATCCCCAGCCCGGTGCCGCACGCCGACGTGGTGACCTTCACCACGCACAAGGTCCTGCGCGGTCCGCGCGGTGGCGCCATCGTGTGCCGGGCCGAGCACGCGAAGGCGATCGACAAGGCCGCCTTCCCGATGATGCAGGGCGGACCGCTCATGCACGCCGTCGCGGCCAAGGCGGTGAACTTCAAGGAGTGCCTGCAGCCGGCGTACCAGGCCTACGCCCGCCAGGTGATCGCCAACGCGCAGGCGCTCACCGAGGGCCTGGCCGCCGAGGGGCTGCGGCCGGTCGCCGGCGGCACGGACACCCACCTGGCGCTGCTCGACCTGCAGGGGACGGGTGTGACCGGTGCAGACGCCGAGCAGCGGTGCGACGCCGCGGGCATCGTGCTCAACAAGAACGCGATCCCCTTCGACCCCCAGCCGGCGTCCGTGGCCTCGGGCATCCGGGTCGGCAGCCCCGCCGTCACGACGCAGGGCATGACGGAGGCCGAGATGAAGTCGATCGCCTCCCTCATCGGTGCCGCCATCCGCGACGCCGACGGCAGCCGGACCGCCGAGGTCGCCGCGGGTGTCCGCGAGCTCGTCGGCGCCCACCCTGCGTACCCCGACCCGACCCGACCGACTGCCTCCCCCGAGCCGGCGCGGACCGCCTGAGCCCGTGCGCGAGTACGTCGTCGTCCTGCTCACCGCGGCGCTGGTCACCTTCCTGGCCACGCCGGTGGTGCGGATGTTGGCGATCCGGTTGCGGATGATGGCGGCCCCGCGCGAGCGGGACGTGCACGTCATCCCGACCCCGCGGGGCGGAGGTGTGGCCATGTACCTCGGGGTGGTGGCCGCGGTCCTGGTGGCCTCGCGGCTGCCGGCCCTGCAGCGGACGTTCGACGACACCCAGGTCTACGCGGTCCTCGTCGCGGGCGGCCTCATCTGCCTGCTGGGGGTGCTGGACGACAAGTGGGGCCTGGACGCGCTGACGAAACTCACCGGGCAGATCGCCGCGGCCGGGGTCATGGTCCTGCTCGGGGTCCAGCTCGCGTTCCTGTTCCTCCCGGTGGCCGACATCGGCACGGTGTCGCTCGGGCCGGACGTCGGGGTCCCGCTGACCATCCTGCTGACAGTGTTCGCCGTGAACGCCCTGAACTTCATCGACGGCCTCGACGGCCTGGCCGCCGGTGTCTCGGCGATCGCGGCCCTGGCGTTCTTCGCCTACAGCTTCCACCTCGGGCTCACCGGCTACGTCGAGACCGCCAGCGCCCCGGCGTTGATCACCGCGGTCCTCGCGGGGGCCTGCCTGGGCTTCCTGCCGCACAACTTCAGCCCGGCCAGGATCTTCATGGGCGACTCGGGCTCCATGCTCGTCGGGCTCATGCTCTCGGCCGCGGCGGTGACCGCCACCGGCGGGGTGGACGCCCAGACGTTCGACTCGGCGGCCAGCCTCCTGCCGCTGACCCTGCCCCTGCTCGTGCCGATCGCGATCCTGTTCATCCCCTTCACCGACCTGGTGCTGGCCGTGGTCCGGCGCACGCGGAAGGGGCAGTCGCCGTTCTCGCCGGACAAGATGCACCTGCACCACCGGCTGCTGTCCATCGGCCACTCGCACAAGCGCGCGGTGCTGGTCATGTACTTCTGGGCCGCGCTGCTCTCCTTCGGCGCGGTGGGGATGTCCATCACCGGCGGCCGGGTGGAGCTCGTCGTGGCCGTCGCGGTCCTGCTCGTCGTCGGTGTGGTCGTCGTGCTCAGCCCGCGGGCCCGCCGGGCCGCCCGCGAGGCCCGCGCCGCGGAGCTGGAGGCGCAGCGTCGCCGCAGCCGGGCCGACCACCCGACCGCGCGGGCGCACCGCGGTGGGAACCGGGAACCGGCGCCTCCGGCTCCCGGCGCGGAGCGCGTCCCGCTCTGAGCGCGCGGCCGGCCTCGCACCGGTAGGGCGGCCGGTTCGCTCCAGGTACCGTGAGGCGTGCACTCGCAAGGTGAACCGGCCACGAGACCCGACCCCTACGGCGCCATGCTCCGCGGCGGCCTCGTCCCCGCGACCGTCGTCGGAGTCCTCTCCCTCGCCGTCTTCGTGGCGGTCGAGGGCGCGCTCGGCGCGGCCGGCAGCGCCCTGGCCATCGCCGTCGTCCTGGTGAGCACCGTCTCCACCCTGGTGCTGCTGCGCCGGATGGCCGGGCTCGATCCGCGCGTCGTCTTCATGGGCGCGCTCGTCGGCTACTTCTTCAAGGTGATGCTGCTCGGGGTCTTCCTCGTGCTGTTCCGCAACGCGGAGTGGCTCTCCCCGATCGCGTTCGCCGTCACGGCCATCGTGGTGTCGCTGGCCGGCACCATCGGCGAGATCGTCGCCTTCACCCGGGTGAAGACCTACATCTACGACGAGCCGGGCGCGGCGTCCGGGGCGGCGCGTTGACCGAGCCCGGCCGGACCGAGCGGCCGACGCCGGTCCACCACCAGATGGTGGCGGGCGCGCATTTGCGCGAGGCGTGGGACGCGCTGGGCATGCTGCTCTCCGGTGTGCTGGTCTTCGGGCTCCCGGGCTGGTGGCTCAGCGAGGCGCTCGGCCAGGTGTGGGTGCTGCCCGTGGCCCTCGTCCTGGGGATGGCCGCTTCGATCTCCGTGATCTGGGTCCGCTACGCTCACCACGGCCCGTGAGGCCTGCCACGCCGCAGATGCGGAAGGCGGCCCTCCGGGCCGTAGTACGAAACCACCCAGAAGTTCGTGACGGAGGCTGAGTAGTGACGACCGTGGTCTCGGCCGCCGAGGAGTTCGTACCGCCGAGTGCGCCGGACTTCTGGCAGCCGCTCGTCGGCGACGGCGCCTTCGCCATCACGCGTTCGATGATCGTGATGGTGCTGGTGACCATCGGCCTCGCGGTCGTCATGATGCTGGCCACGCGCCGGCTGTCGGTGGTCCCCGGGCGCGGGCAGTACCGGCTCGAGGGCGTGTACGGCCTGGTCCGCAACTCGATCGGCCGGGACATCATCGGCTCGGACCACTTCCGGCCCTACGTCCCGCTGCTGTTCACCCTGTTCACGCTCATCCTGGTGAACAACCTGATGGGCATCATCCCGCCCGTCCAGTTCCCCACGATGAGCCGGATCGGCTTCCCCCTCGCCCTGGCGCTCGGGGTCTACGTCGTCTACCTGGTCGCCGGCGTCCGCCGTCGCGGGCTCGGGGGCTTCCTCAAGAACCTGGTGCCCAGCGGGCTCCCCTTCTGGGTCGTCCCGGTCGTCTTCATCCTGGAGCTGGTGACGTTCCTCGTCACCCGCCCGGTGACGCTCACGCTGCGGCTCTTCGGCAACATGTTCGCCGGCCACATCCTGCTGCTGCTGTTCGCGCTCGGCGGGGAGTACCTGCTCCTGCACGGCGAGGGCCTGCTGAAGCTGGTGTCCATCCCGGCCTTCCTCATGTTCATCCTCTTCAGCGCGTTCGAGATCCTGATCGCGTTCCTGCAGGCCTACGTCTTCATCCTGCTGGCCTCTGTGTACATCGCAGAGGTCTACGCGGACGACCACTGACGTCCGCGGAGCACCGCCCCCGAGTTGCACAACCGATGTGCGCCACCCGGCAGCACACCGACTGAGAGGAACGGACACACCCAATGGAAGGCAACCTTGCGATCATCGGCTACGGCCTGTCGGCCATCGGGCCGGGCGTGGGCATCGGCCTGATCTTCGCTGCCTACGTGGCCGGCGTCGCCCGTCAGCCCGAGGTCCGCGGTGTGCTGCAGACCATCGCCATCCTCGGCTTCGTGCTCTGCGAGCAGCTCGCCATCTTCGGCATCGCCCTGGCCTTCGTCTTCAGCTGACCGAGGACCGGAAGGAGAACTCGTGATGGGCGCGATCGACAACGCGGCCGACATCCTGGCCGCCGAGAGCGGTGAGGGGGGCTTCTGGGAGGACGCCTACCCGGTCATCCCGCACCCGGGTGAGCTGATCGTCGGCATCATCTCCTTCGCCATCCTGTACTTCCTCTACAAGCGCTTCGTCGTGCCTCGGCTCGAGGCCATGCTGGCCGAGCGCCAGCGCACCATCGAGGGCGGCATCGAGCGCGCCGAGGCCATGCAGGCCGAGGCCAAGGCGGCGCTCGAGCAGTACCGCGCGCAGCTGGCCGAGGCCCGCAACGAGGCGGCGCAGATCCGTGACCAGGCCCGTGCCGAGGGCCAGCAGATCATCGAGGAGCTGCGGGTCCAGGCGCAGGAGGAGTCGGCGCGGATCGTCGCCCGTGGCGAGGAGCAGATCGCTGCTGCCCGCCAGCAGGTGGTCAACGAGCTGCGCGGGCAGGTCGGTGGCCTGGCCGTCGAGCTCGCGGGCCGGGTCGTCGGGGAGTCCCTCGCCGACGAGGCGCGCCGGCAGGGCACGGTGGACCGCTTCCTCGACCAGCTCGACGAGCTGGCCGCCGGCAGGTCCGACGGCCGGAGCGGCAGCACCGTCGCCGGGGGCACCCGCTGATGGACGCCTCGAGCCGTGCGGCGCTGCTCGCCGCCCGGGAGCGGCTGGACGAGCTGACCCGGGACCCCTCGGGGTTCCTGGGGAAGGCCAAGGACCGGCTGACCGGGCAGGCCCGGGCGACCGGTGCCGAGGAACAGCTCGCGCTGGCCGAGGAGCTGTTCGCGGTGGCCCGGCTGCTGGATGCGCAGCCCTCGCTGCGCCGGGCGCTCACCGACCCCTCGGGCAAGCCCGAGGAGCGGGCGGCGCTGGCGCAGCGGCTGTTCGGCAGCCGGCTGTCCGCGGTGGCCCTCGACGTCGTCGAGTACAGCGTCCGGCAGCGCTGGTCGCGGCCGTCCGACCTCATCGAGGCGGCGACGACCCTGGCCACCGAGGCCGCGCTCGACGCCGCCGGTGCCCGCGGTGAGCTGGACGGGGTGGAGGACGAGCTCTTCCGCTTCGGCCGCATCATCGAGGGCGACCGGGAGCTGTCCCGGATCCTGAGCGACCGCAGGGCCCCGGCCGCGGGCAAGGCCGCCCTGCTCGACCAGTTGCTCTCCGGCCGGGTCAGCCCGGTGACCGAGCTCCTGCTGCGGAACGTGCTCACCACCTCGCACGCCGGCACGGCGGGCGTCGCGGTCGAGCGCCTCTCCGAGGTCGCCAGCCGTCGCCGCGGCCAGTCCGTGGCCCGGGTGACGACGGCGGTGGCCCTGACCCCGGCGCAGGAGCAGCGGCTGGTCGACGTGCTCGGCCGCCTCTACGGGCGGACCATCGGGTTGCAGGTGACCGTCGACCCGACGGTCCTCGGCGGTCTCCTCGTCCAGGTGGGCGACGAGGTCATCGACGGCAGCATCGCCCACCGGCTGGAAGCCGCCCGACGGCAGCTCGCCGGCTGACCGCCCACCACCACAGATCACGACCCCGCAGGGAAGAGGACTCAGAGCCATGGCCGAGCTGACGATCTCCGCAGAAGAGATCCGCAGTGCCATCCAGAACTACGTCACCGAGTACTCGCCTGACGTGTCCCGCGAAGAGGTCGGGATCGTCACCGAGGCCGGCGACGGCATCGCCCGGGTCGAGGGCCTGCCCTCGGTCATGACCAACGAGCTGCTGGAGTTCGAGAGCGGCGTCCGCGGTCTGGCGCTGAACCTGGACGTCCGCGAGGTCGGTGTCGTCATTCTGGGTGACTTCTCCGGCATCGAGGAGGGGCAGCAGGTCCGGCGCACCGGTGAGGTGCTCTCGGTGCCCGTCGGCGACGGCTACCTCGGCCGCGTCGTGGACCCGCTGGGCAACGCGATCGACGGTGCCGGCCCCATCGCCACGACCGGCCGGCGCGCCCTGGAGCTGCAGGCCCCCACCGTGGTGCAGCGCCAGTCGGTGCACGAGCCGATGCAGACCGGCATCAAGGCGATCGACGCCATGACGCCGATCGGCCGTGGTCAGCGCCAGCTGATCATCGGCGACCGCCAGACGGGCAAGACGGCGATCGCGATCGACACGATCATCAACCAGAAGCAGGCCTGGGCGACCGGTGACCCGTCGCAGCAGGTGCGCTGCATCTACGTCGCGGTCGGCCAGAAGGGGTCGACGATCGCCTCCATCCGGTCCGCCCTCGAGGACGCCGGCGCGATGGAGTACACGACCATCGTCGCGGCCCCGGCCTCCGAGGCCGCCGGCTTCAAGTACATCGCTCCCTACACCGGCTCGGCCATCGGGCAGCACTGGATGTACGAGGGCAAGCACGTCCTGATCGTCTTCGACGACCTGTCCAAGCAGGCCGAGGCCTACCGTGCCGTCTCGCTGCTGCTGCGCCGCCCGCCGGGTCGCGAGGCCTACCCGGGTGACGTCTTCTACCTCCACTCCCGCCTGCTGGAGCGCTGCGCGAAGCTCTCGGACGAGCTCGGCGCCGGGTCGATGACCGGGCTGCCGCTCATCGAGACCAAGGGCAACGACGTGTCGGCCTACATCCCGACCAACGTCATCTCGATCACCGACGGCCAGATCTTCCTCGAGACCGGTCTGTTCAACTCCGGTGTCCGCCCGGCGATCAACGTGGGTATCTCGGTGTCGCGCGTGGGGGGCTCGGCGCAGATCAAGGCGATGAAGTCGGTCGCCGGCCGCCTGCGCCTGGACCTGGCCCAGTACCGCGAGCTCGAGGCATTCGCCTCCTTCTCCTCGGACCTGGACGCCTCCAGCCGCGCGACCCTGGAGCGCGGTCAGCGCCTCGTCGAGCTGCTCAAGCAGGGCCAGTACTCGCCGTACTCGGTCGAGCGCGAGGTCGTCTCCCTGTGGCTGGGCACCACCGGCAAGCTCGACGTCGTCCCGGTGAGCGATGTGCGGCGCTTCGAGTCGGAGTTCCTCGACTTCGTGTCCCGCAACCACGACGGCATCCTGGACACCATCCGGACGTCCAAGAAGCTCGAGGACGACACCGTCCGGAACCTGGAGCAGGCGGTCGACGCGTTCTACGGCCAGTTCACCACCGGTGAGGGCGAGTCGCTCCGGGTGAACGAGCCCGAGGCCGAGGCCATGGACGCCTCGGAGCGGGGTCAGGAGCGCGTCCAGGTCAAGAAGAAGGCCTGACGCCATGGCAGCCTCTCTCCGCGCGCTGCGGCGCCGCATCCGCTCCACCCAGTCGACGAAGAAGATCTTCTCGGCCCAGGAGCTGATCGCCGGTGCTCGCATCGTGCGCGCGCAGGCCCGGGTGGAGGCCTCCAAGCCCTACGCCCGGGAGATCACCCGCGTGCTGTCGGCGCTGGCGTCCTCGGCGTCCCTGGACCACCCGCTCCTGACCGAGCGGGAGAACCCGCGCCGGGCGGCGGTCCTGGTCATCACCTCCGACCGCGGGTTCGCCGGCTCGTACAACGTCAACGTGCTCCGGCGCACCGAGGAGCTGCTCTCCCTGCTCCGGCAGGAGGGCAAGGAGCCGGTCCTCTACGTGGTCGGCCGGAAGGGGGAGACCTACTACTCCTTCCGCAACCGCGAGATGGCCGACACCTTCACCGGCTTCTCCGAGCAGCCCGGCTACGCCGACGCCCAGCGCGTGGGGGAGCAGCTCATCGCCGCCTTCACGGCCGGTCAGGACGACGAGGACGGCGGCGCAGGTGCCGACGGCATCCTCGGCGTCGACGAGCTGCACATCGTCTACACCGAGTTCCGGTCGCTGCTCTCGCAGATCCCCGTCGCCAAGCGGATGGCTCCGCTGGAGGTCGAGGAGGTCGAGGAGTTCGACTACGAGCGGGAGGACCGGGAGCGGGAGAACGCCGCCGCCCACGAGCTGCCGACTGCGTACGAGTTCGAGCCCTCGGCCGAGGGGCTGCTCGACGCGTTGCTGCCGAAGTACATCACCACCCGCATCTACGCGGCGATGCTCGAGGCGGCCGCCTCCGAGTCGGCCTCGCGCCGACGGGCGATGAAGTCGGCCTCCGACAACGCCGAGGAGCTGGCGAAGAACCTCTCCCGGCAGGCCAACCAGGCCCGCCAGGCGGAGATCACCCAGGAGATCAGCGAGATCGTCGGTGGTGCCGACGCGCTGGTCTCCGCCGGTTCGAACGACTGATCCACCGAACAGCAGACCACCGAGCCCCAGGGCAGGAGAGCAGTACAGATGACCGTCACCGAGGACCGTCCGACCACCTCGCAGACCACCGGCAGCGGCCGCGTCGTGCGGGTCACCGGGCCGGTCGTCGACGTCGAGTTCCCTCGCGACGCGATGCCCGACCTGTTCAACGCCCTGAAGGTCGATGTCACGCTGGCCGACCTCGGCAAGACCCTCACCCTCGAGGTCGCCCAGCACCTGGGTGAGAACGTCGTGCGCACCATCTCCATGGCCCCGACCGACGGTCTCGTCCGCGGCGCGGAGGTCACCGACACCGGCAACCCGATCATGGTGCCGGTCGGTGACGTGACCAAGGGGCACGTCTTCAACGCCCTGGGTGACTGCCTGGACACCCCCGGCTACGGCGAGGACGCGCCCCACTGGTCGATCCACCGGCACGCGCCGCGGTTCGACCAGCTCGAGGGCCGTACCGAGATGCTGGAGACCGGCATCAAGGTCATCGATCTGCTCACCCCGTACGTCGCCGGCGGGAAGATCGGCCTCTTCGGCGGTGCCGGCGTCGGCAAGACCGTGCTGATCCAGGAGATGATCCGCCGCGTCGCCCAGGAGTTCGGTGGCGTGTCCGTGTTCGCCGGTGTGGGTGAGCGCACCCGCGAGGGCAACGACCTCATCACGGAGATGACCGAGTCCGGCGTCATCGAGTCGACCGCACTGGTCTTCGGCCAGATGGACGAGCCGCCGGGCACCCGCCTGCGCGTCGCCCTCTCAGCGCTGACGATGGCCGAGTACTTCCGCGACGAGCAGAACCAGGACGTGCTGCTCTTCATCGACAACATCTTCCGGTTCACCCAGGCGGGGTCCGAGGTGTCCACGCTGCTGGGCCGCATGCCCTCGGCCGTGGGGTACCAGCCGACCCTGGCCGACGAGATGGGTGAGCTGCAGGAGCGGATCACCTCGACCCGCGGCCGCTCGATCACCTCGCTGCAGGCGATCTACGTGCCCGCGGACGACATCACCGACCCGGCGCCGCACACCACGTTCGCCCACCTCGACGCGACGACCGTGCTCTCGCGGCCGATCTCGGAGAAGGGCATCTACCCGGCCGTGGACCCGCTGGACTCGACCAGCCGGATCCTCGACCCGCAGTACGTGGGCCAGGAGCACTACGACATCGCCCAGCGGGTGAAGCAGGTGCTGCAGCGCTACCAGGAGCTGCAGGACATCATCGCGATCCTCGGTATCGACGAGTTGTCCGAGGAGGACAAGGTCACGGTGAACCGGGCGCGTCGCGTCGAGCGGTTCCTCTCGCAGAACATGTTCGTCGCCGAGGCGTTCACCGGTCAGCCGGGCTCGTTCGTCCCGCTGTCGGAGACCCTGCAGGCCTTCAAGGCCATCACCGAGGGCGAGTACGACAACGTCCCGGAGCAGGCCTTCTTCATGTGCGGTGGCCTCGAGGACCTCGAGAAGAACGCCGCGAAGCTCAAGAAGTAAGAGGACCCCGCTGCCCCCCGCGCCTCGCTCCGCTCGGCGCGGGACCCTGCAGCGGGGCCACCTCGGCACGTCGCCAGGGCCGGGTCTCCGTGAGGAGGCCCGGCCTTCGGCGTCGGTGGGTCACCCGTCCGGGTGGATTCCGGTCGGCCGATGTTCGAGAGGGGGGCGGCCTGCCGACCATCCCGGCAGGCGCACCCGGGGAGCGGGTGCCGGCACGAGGGGCGACGTGGAGCGGGACAGCGCGGTACTGCCGCCCGGGAGCCGTGAGGCGCTCGACTGGACCTGGCCGCCGTACGCACCGGTAGAAGGGCGTACCGCGGACTTCGACACCGAGCACTGGGCGTCGGCCACCTGCGTCCGCCATCCCTGGGTGCGCGTCGGGCGCTGGACGATCCTCTACCGCCGCGCCGCCTGACGCACCCCCGGCGTCCTCACCTCTCCGGAACCGGGGTGGTGCCCCGGACAGCGCCGATGGCCCCGGTGGACCGGGGCCATCGGCCCCGTGGCTACAGTGAAGACCCGTCCGCGTGGATCCCGAGGAGTGTCGTGGCGACCCTGCAGGTCGAGTTGGTGGCCGTCGAGCGCAAGATCTGGTCCGGCGAGGCCACGAGCGTCATCGCCCGCACCACGGAGGGCGAGCTCGGCGTCCTGCCCGGGCACACGCCGCTGCTGGGCCAGCTGGCCGACGGCGGTGTCGTGACCATCCACACCGAGTCAGGCGAGGACATGGTCATCGCCGCCCACGGCGGTTTCCTCTCCGTCACCGAGCGGGGTGTCTCGATCCTCGCCGAGACGGCCGAGATCTCCTCGGAGATCGACGTGGAGCGCGCCCGTGAGGCCCTGCGCCGCGCCGAGAGCGGGGGCGACGACCCCGAGGCGGTCGCCGCCGCACGCCGCGCCCAGTCGCGGCTGAGGGCGGCCGGCGCGAGCGACTGACCTGGTCGGCGAGCGCGGGATGACCACCGCCCTGTGGGTGCTGATCGGCGTCCTGCTGCTGCTCGTCGTCGTGGTCTTCCTGCTGCGCCGCCGCTTCCTGCTCTCGGGGCTCGGCGCGGTCACGATGTGGCTGCGCCCCGAAGGCGCGCCCCGGTGGTCTGTGGGCGTCGCCTGGTACGGCGGTGATGCCCTGCTGTGGTACCGGGCGCTGTCGCTGTCGGTGCGGCCGCAGCAACGGCTCACCCGCGCCGGTTTCCGCGTGCTCGCGCAGCGGCCTGCGCACCGCGACGACCTCGCCCTGCCGTCCGACGTCCACGTCCTGCAGTGCAGCACCGCGCAGGGACGGCGGGAGCTGGCGATGGACCGCTCGACGGTGACCGGTTTCCTGTCCTGGGTGGAGTCGGCCCCGCCGGGGAGCTGAGGCGAGGCCTCCTGTGGCCCACGCGCCCCGATGGCGGTCGCTCACTCCTCCCGGCCTGCGGCCGCCCGCTGGGCGTGCACACCGCTGTGCGCACCGGGCTCCCACAGGATGTCGCCGTCGGGGTTGGCCACGCGGCCGAGGATGAACACCAGGTCCGACAGCCGGTTCAGGTAGCGGGCCGTCTCCGGGTTGGTTCGCTCGGCATCGCTCTCCAGCAGCGCCCACACGCTGCGCTCGGCCCGGCGGACGACCACCCGCACCTGGTGCAGCAGCGCGGCCAGCGGAGTCCCCCCGGGCAGGATGAAGCTGTCGAGCTTCGGCAGCGTCTCGTTGTAGGTGTCGCACGCCGCCTCGAGCCGCTCGGTGTAGGCCGCCGTCACTCGCAGCGGCGGGTACTGCGGCTCGGCGACGATCGGTGTGCAGAGGTCGGCTCCCACGTCGAACAGATCGTTCTGGATGCTGCGGAGCAGGTCCACGAGCGCCGGCTCCGGGGAGCCGAGCGCGATCGCCACGCCGATCGCGCTGTTGGCCTCGTCCACGTCGGCGTAGGCGACCAGCCGGGGATCGGTCTTGGCCACCCGGCTCATGTCACCCAGGTGTGTCTGACCGGCGTCGCCGGTCCTGGTGTAGATGCGCGTGAGCCGGACGGTCATGCACGGAGCCTAGTGAAAGGACCCCGCTGCCCCCACCGCTCGCAGGCTCGCGGCGGGCCCCTGCAGCACGGCCGTTCCAGGACGTCACCTGGCGCTCGGCGCGGGTTCCTGCAGGAGGGGCCGCTCCGGCACGTCACCGGGCGCGCGGCGGGGCCCCGGTGGCGGTCACCGTAGGGTGGTCCGGTGCAGTGCTTCGAGGTGACCGGGGGAGCGAGGCTCGCGGGCCGGGTGCGGGTCACCGGTGCCAAGAACAGCGCCCTGAAGCTCATGGCGGCGACGCTCCTCGCATCAGGGCGCTCCACCATCGACGAGGTCCCCGACATCCTCGACGTGGCGATCATGAGCGAGGTGCTGCGCCGGCTGGGCTGCGCCGTGTCGTACGAGCGCACCCCCGGCAGCGGAGGTGGTGGCCGGCTGACCATCGACGTCCCGGACGCGCCCTCGACCGAGACCGACTACGACCTGGTCCGCCGGATGCGCGCCTCCATCAGCGTGCTGGGACCGCTGGTCGCCCGCTGCGGCAGCGCCCGCGTCGCGCTGCCCGGTGGAGACGCGATCGGTTCCCGGGGGCTGGACATGCACATCTCCGGCCTGGAACGCCTCGGCGCCACCATCGTCAGCGAGCACGGCTTCCTCGTGGCCACGGCCCCACGGCTGACCGGGACCTCGATCTGGCTGGACTTCCCCTCCGTCGGTGCCACGGAGAACCTCGTCATGGCAGCGGTGCTGGCCTCGGGCACGACCGTGGTGGACAACGCCGCACGCGAGCCCGAGATCGTCGACCTCTGCCGGATGCTCGGCGAGATGGGGGCGCGCATCGACGGCGCCGGCACGTCCACGATCACCGTCGAGGGCGTGGACTCGCTGCGGCCGGTCGAGTACACGACGGTCCCCGACCGCATCGTGGCCGGCACCTGGGCCATCGGGGCGGTGATGACCCGCGGTGACGTCGTCATCGAGCGGGGCGTCGCCGAGCACCTCACCGTCGCCCTGGACAAGCTGACCGACGCCGGGGCCCTCGTCGAGGCGCTGCCGGACGGCATCCGCGTGGCCATGGAGGCGCGGCCGCGCTGCGTGGACGTCGTCACCCTGCCCTTCCCCGGGTTCCCCACCGACCTGCAGCCGATGGCGGTGGCGCTGGCCGCCGTCTCCACGGGCACGGCGCTCATCACCGAGAACGTGTTCGAGGGCCGGTTCATGTTCGTCAACGAGCTGGTGCGGCTGGGCGCCGACGTCCGCATCGACGGCCACCACGCCGTCGTCCGGGGGCGTGAGCGCTTCTCCAGCGCCCCGGTGCTCGCGACCGACATCCGCGCCGGCGCCGGGTTGGTGCTGGCGGGCCTGTGCTCCGACGGCGTCACCGAGGTGCAGGACGTGCACCACGTCGACCGCGGGTACCCGGACTTCGTCGACCAGCTGGCGGGTCTGGGCGCCGTGGTCCGGCGCACCGAGCGGTCGGACTAGGCACCGCCGAACGAGGCGGCCAGCCGCCGCGCGCGGTCGGCGTCCTCGGGGAACACCAGCACCTCGGCGCGGTGGGCCGCGGGGAAGCGCACGGTGGAGCGGATCCCCGCGTCGGAGAGCAGCGCGCGCAGCGCCAGGGCGGACTCGCGGCGGCTCAGCGTCGCGACGTGGGTGAGCAGCCCGTCGTCCACCGGCCGGCGGCGCCGGCGGTCGCGGGCCAGGTCGCTGCCGAAGGCCCACCGGGTGAACAGTGCCAGCAGCGCGAACGCGGTGAGAGCGATCACCGGCCCGCCGGCGTGCAGCAGGCTGTCCGCGACCGCCACCGTGCTCCTCCTTCCGCGTCCACCCTCCAGCGAGTGTGCCACCGCACACATCGGCGGGCGGGGCTGCTACCGGTCGGTAACCGCCCTACACTCCGCCGGTATGCCGTTCCCGCAGAAGCCGGAGGAGCGTGACCGCCCCTGGGTCATGCGCACCTACGCCGGCCACTCCTCGCCGGCCGAGTCCAACGCCCTCTACCGCCGCAACCTGGCGAAGGGGCAGACCGGTCTCTCGGTCGCCTTCGACCTGCCGACGCAGACCGGCTACGACCCCGATGACGAGCTCGCCCGCGGGGAGGTCGGGAAGGTCGGCGTCCCCGTGTCCCACATCGGTGACATGCGCGCGCTCTTCGACGGCATCCCGCTCGACGAGATGAACACGTCGATGACGATCAACGCCACGGCGATGTGGCTGCTCGCGCTTTACCAGGCGGTCGCGGAGGAGCACGGCCACGACGTCGCCAAGCTCGCGGGGACGACGCAGAACGACATCATCAAGGAGTACCTGTCGCGGGGGACCTACGTCTTCCCGCCGGCGCCCTCCATGCGGCTGATCACCGACATGGTCGCCTACACGGTGACGACGATGCCGAAGTGGAACCCGATCAACATCTGCAGCTACCACCTGCAGGAGGCCGGGGCCACGCCGGTGCAGGAGATCGCCTACGCGATGAGCACGGCGATCGCCGTCCTGGACTCGGTCCGCGACTCCGGGCAGGTGCCGCAGGAGCGCTTCGGCGAGGTGGTCGCGCGCATCTCCTTCTTCGTCAACGCCGGGGTCCGGTTCGTCGAGGAGATGTGCAAGATGCGGGCCTTCACCCAGCTCTGGGACGAGCTGACGAGGGAACGCTACGGCGTCGAGGACCCCAAGCACCGCCGCTTCCGCTACGGCGTGCAGGTCAACTCGCTCGGTCTCACCGAGGCGCAGCCGGAGAACAACGTCCAGCGCATCGTGCTGGAGATGCTCGCCGTCACGCTCTCCAAGGACGCCCGCGCCCGCGCCGTGCAGCTGCCGGCGTGGAACGAGGCCCTGGGCCTGCCGCGCCCCTGGGACCAGCAGTGGTCGCTGCGCCTGCAGCAGGTCCTGGCCTACGAGACCGACCTGCTCGAGTACGACGACCTGTTCACCGGCTCGGTCGTCGTGGAGAAGAAGGTGGCCGAGCTCGTCGAGGGCGCCCGGGCCGAGATCGCCCGGGTGCAGGAGATGGGCGGCGCCGTCGCCGCGGTCGAGTCCGGCTACATGAAGGGCGAGCTGGTGGCCTCGCTGGCCGAGCGCCGGCGCCGGATGGAGAGCGGCGAGGACGTCGTCGTCGGGGTCAACAAGTTCGACACCACCGAGCCCAACCCGCTCACCGCCGACCTCGACACCGCGATCATGGTGGTCGACCC
This sequence comes from Blastococcus sp. SYSU DS0533, assembly GCF_054050775.1. Classification (NCBI taxonomy): domain Bacteria; kingdom Bacillati; phylum Actinomycetota; class Actinomycetes; order Geodermatophilales; family Geodermatophilaceae; genus Blastococcus; species Blastococcus sp. SYSU DS0533. The sequence continues at coordinate 65,349 of NZ_JBJGZZ010000003.1, forward strand.
GGCCGTCGAGGCCGCCGCCCAGGAGGCGGTGCGGAAGTGGCGGGCCGAGCGCGACCAGGCCGCCGCCGACCGCGCGCTCGCCGCCCTCCGCGAGGCGGCGGCCGGTGACGCGAACCTCATGCCCGCGACCCTGGACTGCGCGCGCGCCGGGGTGACGACGGGGGAGTGGGCCGGCGTGCTGCGGGAGGTGTTCGGCGAGTACCGGGCCCCCACCGGGGTCGCGGCTGCCGCCGGTGGGGGTGAGGCCGACGAGACCCTCACCCAGGTCCGCGAGCGGGTCCGCGCCACCGGGGAGGAGCTGGGCGGGCGGCTGCGCTTCCTGGTCGGCAAGCCGGGCCTGGACGGCCACTCCAACGGCGCCGAGCAGATCGCCGTGCGCGCCCGCGACGCCGGCTTCGAGGTCATCTACCAGGGCATCCGGCTGACGCCGTCGCAGATCGTGAGCGCCGCCGTCGAGGAGGACGTGCACGTGGTCGGCCTGTCGGTGCTCTCCGGGTCCCACCTGCAGGTGGTGCCGGCGGTCCTCCAGGGGCTCCGGGACGCCGGCATGGACGACGTGCCGGTCGTCGTCGGCGGGATCATCCCCGACAGCGATGCCCGGCGGCTGCGCGAGCAGGGCGTCGCCCGGGTGTTCACGCCCAAGGACTTCGGCCTGAACGACATCATGAGCCAGGTGGTCGACGTGGTCCGCGAGGCCAACGGTCTCCCCGCCCAGCCCCGGGAGCAGGTGCCCACGCCGGCCTGACCACCGGCCCGAAGCGGACGTCGACACCCGGGGAGAACAGCACGCGGTCGGGCGGGCCGGTCAGACCGGCCAGCCCGGCCGCGGCGAGCAGCGAGTCGTCGAGGTCGACGACGTCGGCCCGGTGCAGCGGCCATGCCGGGTGCTCGTTGGGCCAGTGCACCGGCCCGCCGCGCCCGGGCCGGTGCAGGCCCCAGCGGGCGGTCAGGAAGTGGTCCAGCCGGTCCGGCTCGGGCAGCCGGTCGCCCACCCGGAGCGTGAGCCGGCTGCGGGCACCGCGAGGACCGGGCCAGCGCCGGCGGCAGCGGTAGGTGAGCAGGTCGCCGGTCCGCTCGATCCGCAGCGCGACCACGCGTACGGCAGCCGGGCGGCCCAGCGCGCGGTGACCACGGGCAGCAGCCGTTCGGCGTCCAGCGACCGGAGGACGACGCCGTGGCGTCCCCGGGCGTCGACCGAGTAGAGCCGGACGTTCGTCTCGGCGAACGAGCCGAGGTGGGGGATGCCGGCGCCCCGAACAGCCCGATCCACTCCATGCGGAACGGGACCAGCCCGACGAAGGTGTCGTCGTCGAGCACGTCGGGACGGGTGCCGGCCGGGAGCAGCGGCGCGACGCACGCCGGGTCCACCTCCCAGTGGAGGAAGGCGACGTCCCGCCAGCCCTGGGTGAACACCGTAGGACCCGCCGGCCGGGGGGCGGTCGGGCTGATCGGTTCGGTGCCGGGCACCCGCCCAGCGTCCCCGGTGCGGGAGCGATCGTCATTGCCGACCGCACCCGGGCGTGGTGGGCTCGGGGCATGGCTGACGGAGCACCCCGGGTCGAGCGCGACGGCGACGTCGTCCGCATCACGATGACGCGTGCGGCGAAGCGCAACGCGCTGTCCCGCGAGCACCTGGCGCAACTGCTCGACGCCGTCACGGAGGCGGGGGAGAGCGACGCCGCGGCGATCGTGCTCGGGGCGGAGGGGCCGGTGTTCAGCGCCGGTCACGACTTCGCCGACGTCGCCGGTGCCGCGCTGCCCGAGGTGCGCAGCCTGCTGCGGCTGTGCACGGAGCTGATGCAGACCGTCCAGGACGTGCCGCAGGTCGTCGTGGCCCGCGTGCACGCCCTCGCCACCGCCGCCGGCTGCCAGCTGGTGGCCTCCTGCGACCTGGCCGTCGCGGCGGAGTCCGCCGGGTTCGCCGCGCCCGGCGGCAAGGGCGGCTGGTTCTGCCACACCCCGATGGTCGCCATCGCCCGCAACGTCGGTCGCAAGCGGGCGATGGAGCTCGCGCTGACCGGCGACGTCATCGACGCGGCGACGGCGCTGGACTGGGGGCTGGTCAACCGCGTGGTGCCCGACACCGAGCTGGACGCCGCCGTCGACGACCTCGTCCAGCGGGCCACCCGGGGCTCGCGGGCCAGCAAGGCCTGGGGCAAGCAGACCATGTACGCCCAGCTGGACCGGCCAGAGCGGGACGCCTACACGACCGCGATCGAGGTCATGGCCGCGGCCAGCCAGCTGCCGGGTGCGCGTGAGGGCATGGCGTCGTTCCTCGAGAAGCGGCGTCCCGTCTGGCCCGACTAGGGCACCTGGCCGGGTGAACCCGGCCACAGGGCGGAATGCCCGGGGCCGCCGGAGAACTGAGCTACCCGTGCAGAACATCTGGGGGCTGACGCGACGGCGCACCGTCGACTTCGGCCGCGTGACGGTGGAGCGCTGTCGGGGCTGACGCGCCCCCACTCGCTCCTCCTCACCCAGAACGGAAACATCCCCGTGCTCGCTCGTCTCCGCCGCGTGCCCTTCGCGGCGCAGGTTCTCCTCGCCCTGGTCGTGGGCGTGGCCCTCGGGTTCGTCGCCCGTGAGCTGGGCCCCGTCGCCGACGGCTCGCCCAACTGGCTCACCAGCACCCTCCAGACGATCGGCGGCACCTTCGTCACGCTGCTGAAGACCCTCGTCCCCCCGCTGATCGTCACCGCGGTGATCGTCAGCATCGCCAACCTCAAGCAGGTCTCCAACGCCGCGCGGCTGGCCGCCCAGACGCTGCTGTGGTTCGCCGTCACCGCGCTGATCGCCGTCGGCATCGGGATCGCGCTCGGCCTGCTCACCGAGCCCGGCCGCAACAGCTCGGTCGACGCCGCGACGCAGGCCGACCCCGGCCGGACCGGCTCCTGGTTCGACTTCCTGAACGGCATCGTGCCCGGCAACATCCTCGGCCTGCAGGGCTCGGCCGAGGGTGCTCTGTCGTTCAACGTGCTCCAGCTGATCGTCATCGCCGCGGCCATCGGCATCGCGGTGCTCAAGGTCGGCGAGGCGGCCGAGCCCTTCCTCACCGTCGTCCGCTCCGCGTTGGCCGTCGTCCAGAAGGTGCTGTGGTGGGTGATCCTCCTCGCGCCGCTGGGCACGGTCGGTCTGATCGGCAACGCCGTCGCCAGCTACGGCTGGGAGTCCCTCGGCTCGCTCGGCGTCTTCGCCGGCGCCGTCTACGCCGGTCTGGCGCTGGTGCTGTTCGTCGTCTACCCGGTGCTGCTCAAGCTGCACGGCCTCTCGCCGCTGCGGTGGTTCGCCGGTGCGTGGCCCGCGATCCAGCTGGCCTTCGTCTCCCGCTCGTCGATCGGCACGCTGCCGGTGACCGAGCGGGTGACCGAGCAGAACCTGGGCGTCCCGCGGTCCTACGCCTCCTTCGCCGTCCCGCTCGGCGCGACGACGAAGATGGACGGCTGCGCGGCGATCTACCCGGCGCTGGCGGCGATCTTCGTCGCCCAGTTCTTCGGGGTGGACCTGGGCATCACCGACTACCTGCTCATCGTCCTGGTGTCGGTCATCGGCTCGGCGGCCACGGCCGGCGTCACCGGTGCGGTGGTCATGCTGACCCTCACGCTCTCCACCCTCGGCCTGCCGCTGGCCGGCGTGGGCCTGCTGCTGGCCGTCGACCCGATCCTCGACATGGGCCGCACCGCGGTGAACGTCGCCGGTCAGGCGCTGGTGCCGACGATCGTGGCGAAGCGGGAGGGCATCCTCGACCTCGATCGCTACCGGGCGACGCGGACGGTCGACCCGCTGGCCTCCGTCGAGGAGCGCGCCGGCGTCGACGTCGACCTGCGGCAGCCCGCCACCGCGTAGGCGACCGTTCGCCGACGGGCCCGGACCTCGCACGAGGTCCGGGCCCGTCGCTCACCCCTCGGTCAGATCCGCGCAGCCGGACTCGTGCGGCAGCAGCGGCCGGAGCACCACCGCCCACCGCGACCCGTCCTCGCCGACCCAGGGGGTGGCCGAGTTGCCCCCCGAGGTCGCCTCGAGCACCGCCTGGGCCTGTTCCCCGGTGGCGGTCACGCACGTGGTGCCCGGCCCGATCGGCTCGCCCGGCAGCGCCGGCCCCGGCCACGGACGCTCGGCCTGCGGGGGGTCCACCTCGACGTAGGGGCTCACCACCGCGGCCACGGCCTCCGGCTGGTACGGCTCGGGGCCGCTCACCCGGTCGGCGCCCAGGGCGGCGACCGGGTCGCGCAGCGCCTCGGCCAGCTCCGAGAGCCGGGCGCGGGCGGCCGCTTGCTGCTCGGTGATCCCCGGCTCGAGCTCGCCCCGGGGGCCGGCGCCCATGCCGAGGGCGTACACCTCCCGGGTGACCGTCTCGCCGCCCGTGCGGACGGTGAAGCGGGTGCTGGTCACGTCGGCGACCGGGGGGCTGCCGAGGTCGCCGGTCTCCGTCACCCCGGCGGCGATCGCCCGCTCGACCAGGTCGCGCACGCCGCCGTCACCGAGCCGGTGCACCTGCAGGTTGGGCAGCGCGGGGGCCGGCCAGACGGCGATCACGGGGCCGTCGGTGATCAACCGGCCGTCCGCGTAGAGGGTTGCGGACGGCACCCGCCCGGCCAGCATCGCCGGGGTGGTGAAACCGCCGACCTCCCTCACCTGGAGGACGACGGTGGCGTCGTCCCCGGCGGGGGACGGCGGCTCCGCGGCGGGCGTGCCGCCACCACCGGCGCCGCCAACGGCCGCGTCGGCGCAGGCGGCGAGCAGCAGGGCCAGGACCAGCAGGGTGGCGGCGCGCAGCGGACGGGTGCTCATACCCCTGACGACGGGCCGGGCCGGCCGGGAGGTTCCCCGGTGGCGCTCACCCGGGGTTCCCGTCGAGCACCTCGGCCGCCGGCCGCGGGTGGCCGAACAGGTAGCCCTGCCCGTAGCGGACCCCGCGGACGACGAGGACCTCGCGCTCGTCGGCGTGCTCGACGCCCTCGGCCACCAGCCGCGCACCGGTCTCGTCGGCGAACGCCACCATCGCCGAGGTCATGGCCTGGCGGGCCGGGTCGGTGTGCAGCCCCATGACCAGCCCGATGTCCAGCTTGATGACGTCGGGGTCCAGCCGCAGGATGTGCCGCAGGCTGGCGTAGCCGGCGCCCGCGTCGTCCACGCCCACGGCGACCCCCGCGCGGCGCAGCCCCTGGGTGACCGAGACGACCGCCTCGTAGTCGTCGACGCGGCTGTGCTCGGTGATCTCCACGGCCAGCGGGCAGCCGGAGTGGCCCAACAGCACGTCGACGACGGTCGGGCACAGCAAGGCGTCCGGGGAGAGGTTCACCGCCAGCGTCAGGCCGCCGCGCAGCTGACCGGCCTCGGCCAGGGTCGCGCGCAGCGCCTCCTCCTCGAGCTCGACGCCGATCCCGACCGCGGCGGCCTCGCCGAACAGCGCCGCCGGCCCGTCCCCGCCCCACCCCGGGAAGCGGCTGAGCGCCTCGTAGCCGACGGTCCGCCCGGTCACCATGTCGACCACCGGCTGGAGGTGCACCTCGACCGCGCCCTCCGCCAGGAAGGCGCGCACTCGGGCGCGGCGGGCGGCGAGGTCGGAGGCCGTGGCGGCACCGGCGTGCCGGAGGTGGTCGCTGATCAGGTCGGCCAGCAGCTCCACCGTGCGCACGGACGCCCCGTCCAGCTGGGTGCCGGGGTCGCGGCTGAGGCAGCAGAGCATCCCGATGGGGCGCGCGTCGTGCCCCCGCACCGGTGCGCCGACGTAGGAGCCGATGTGGAGGTCGCCGGTCACCTCCAGGTCCCGCGTCCGGGGATCGCGCGCCGCGCCGGTGACGACGGCGGGGAGCTGGCCGCTCAGCACGCGCACGCAGTAGGAGCCTTCCAGGGGCGCCGTCATGCCCTCCTGCACGTTCATGGCGTCGAGCTCACCTGTCGCGGCGGTGATCAGCTGGCTGCCCTCGGTGAACAGCGATACCCAGGCGACCTCCATGCCCAGCCGGGCGCGGGCGGCGTCGAGCAGCCAGTGCACCCAGTCGCCGGCCAGCCGGTCCGCGTGAGGGGTGCCGGTCGCCGCCGCTGCGCTCACCCGCCCATTCTGGGGCGCCGGGGGCCGCGCGACCACGGTTCCGCACCGGGATCTTTCCGGAACTCGGCACCGGCCCGGGCGCCGGTCGCGGCGCGGTAGCGTCGGCTCCCGTGCGCCTGGTCATCGCCCGCTGCTCCGTCGACTACGTCGGTCGGCTCACCGCCCACCTGCCGATGGCGACCCGCCTGCTGCTGGTCAAGGCCGACGGCTCGGTGTCGGTGCACGCCGACGACCGGGCCTACAAGCCGCTGAACTGGATGAGCCCGCCCTGCCGGCTGGACGAGGCGCTGACCGACGGCTCGGGCACGTGGACGGTGACGAACAAGGCCGGCGAGCAGCTGATCATCAGCATCGAGGAGGTGCTGCACGACCACGCCCACGACCTCGGGGTCGACCCCGGGCTGCGGAAGGACGGCGTCGAGGCCGAGCTGCAGCGCCTCCTCGCCCTGCACGTGGAGACGTTCGGGCAGGGCTGGTCGCTGGTGCGCCGGGAGTACCCGACGGCCATCGGGCCGGTGGACCTGCTCTGCCGGGACGCCGAAGGCGGTGTCGTGGCCGTCGAGGTCAAGCGCCGGGGCGAGATCGACGGGGTCGAGCAGCTGACGCGCTACCTGGAGCTGCTCAACCGCGACCCGCTGCTGGCCCCGGTCAAGGGCGTGTTCGCCGCGCAGGAGATCAAGCCGCAGGCGCGGGTGCTGGCGACCGACCGCGGCATCGACTGCGTCACCGTCGACTACGCCCTCCTCAAGGGGACCGACGACCCGTCCCAGCGCCTGTTCTGAGAGCACCCCTCCGCCCTCACCGCGGGCGAGCCCTGCAGAGGGGCCGGGGATCGCCGGTCACCCGTGATGAGACACTTCCCGCCATCACCGGTGATGGGAGACGGCAACGTGGCCAGGGAACTGAACGAGGTCGGCGTCGTGGGGCTGGGCACCATGGGTGCCGGCATCACGGAGGTGCTCGCACGCGCGGGGCTCTCGGTCACCGCCGTGGAGACCGGTGAGGAGGCCCTGGCCCGCGGCCGGGCCCACGTCGAGCAGTCCACCGACCGGGCGGTCGCCCGCGGCAAGCTCGACCCCGCCGACCGCGACGCGATCTTCGAGCGGATCCGCTTCTCCACCTCGCTGGAGGACCTGGCGGACGCGGAGCTGGTCATCGAGGCCATCCCCGAGCGGATGGAGCTCAAGGCCGACGTCTTCGCCAAGCTCGACAAGATCTGCCCGCCGGACACGATCCTGGCGACCAACACCTCAAGCCTCTCGGTGACCGAGCTGTCGGTGGTCACCGGCCGGCCGAGCAAGGTGATCGGGATGCACTTCTTCAACCCGGCGCCGGTCATGAAGCTGGTCGAGGTGGTCCGCACCGTCGTCACCGAGCCCGCGGTCGTCGAGACCGTCGAGGCGCTCGCCGACCGCCTGGGCAAGGTCGACGTGACGATCGGCGACAAGGCCGGGTTCATCGCCAACGCGCTGCTGTTCGGCTACCTCAACCACGCCGTCTCGATGTACGAGAACCGCTACGCCTCGCGCGAGGACATCGACGCCGCCATGCGGCTGGGCTGCGGCCTGCCCATGGGCCCGCTGTCGCTCATGGACCTCATCGGCATCGACACCGCCTACGAGATCCTCGACACGATGTACAAGCAGTCGCGGAACCGGCTGCACGCGCCCAGCCCCGTGATCAAGCAGATGATGACCGCCGGGCTGCTGGGCCGGAAGTCCGGTCGCGGCTTCTACACCTACGCCGAGCCCGGCTCGGCCGAGGTCGTCCCGGACGACCGGACCCCCACCCCGGGCGGGGCCGCGGCGGGTGCCCGCGATGTGCGGACCGTCGGCGTCGTCGGTTCCGGCACGATGGCCACCGGGATCATCGAGGTCGTCGCCAAGGGCGGCTACGACGTGCGGTTCGTCGCCCGCTCGCCCGAGAAGGTGGAGAGCGTCACGACGGCGCTGACCAAGAGCCTGGACAAGCAGGTCGTGCGCGGTCGCCTCGAGGAGGCGGCCAAGGCCGAGATCCTGGGGCGGGTCTCGGGCACCACCTCGCTGGACGACCTCGCCGACCGCGACCTGGTCATCGAGGCCGTCGTCGAGTCCCTCCCGGTCAAGGAGGCGCTGTTCGCCAACCTCGGCGAGATCGTCAAGCCGGGGGCGGTGCTCGCCACGACCACCTCGAGCCTCCCGGTCATCGAGTGCGCCAAGGCCAGCGGTCGCCCGGCCGACGTCGTGGGCATGCACTTCTTCAACCCGGCGCAGGTGATGAAGCTCGTCGAGGTCGTCTCGACGATCTCGACGTCGCCCGACGTCGCCGCGACCATCCACGCGGTGTCGGCGCAGCTGGGCAAGCACGCCGTCTCCTGCACCGACCGTGCCGGCTTCATCGTCAACGCGCTGCTCTTCCCGTACCTGAACGACGCGGTGAAGATGCTGGAGGCCCACTACGCCACCGCCGACGACATCGACGCCGCCATGAAGGTCGGCTGCGGTTACCCGATGGGCCCCTTCGAGCTGCTGGACGTCGTGGGCCTCGACGTCTCGCTCGCGATCGAGAAGGAGCTCTACACCGAATTCCGCGAGCCCGGGTTCGCGCCGGCGCCGCTGCTGGAGCACCTGGTGACCGCCGGCTACCTCGGCCGCAAGACCGGCCGCGGGTTCCGGGACTACGCCAGCCGCTGACGCGTGCCCCGTCGCCGCCCGCGGACCGGGTCGCGCCCCCCAGGGCGTGACCCGGTCCGTCGTACCGAGCAGGTCGAGGAGGCCGGCGACGGCGACTGGGTCGTCCGCGCCATCACCGGCGCCGCGACGGGCAAGACCTACCGCTGCCCGGGATGCGACCAGGAGATCCGCACGGGGACGCCGCACGTGGTGGCCTGGCCGGCCTACGTCCGGGACTCCGACCTGGAGCCGTGGGACGTCGACTCTGCGGCCGACCTCCGGCGGCACTGGCACACCGCGTGCTGGCGCTCGCGGGAGCGCCGCAGGTAGCGGCTGCGGTCAGCCGACCAGCCGTCCGGAGACCACCACGTTGTCCCGGTAGCCGCCCGTCGCCGCGTCGAACTCGCCGCCGCAGGTGATCACCCGGAGCTCCGCGTCCGGGGTGGGCCCGTAGACGGCCTCCCCGGGGAACGCGTCCTTCGCGTACCGGTCGACGGCGGTGATCCGGAACCGGGCCACCTTGCCGTCGGCCCGCTCCACGAGCACCTCGTCGCCAGGGACCACCAGGGGGAGCCGGCTCAGCGCCCCGGGGCGCCCCGACCAGTCCACGTGCCCGGTGAGGACCGCGGGACCGGGGGCGCCGGGCCGCGGGCCGCCGGTGAACCAGCCGACGAGGGCCGGGTCGGCCGGCGGGACGAGCGCGCCGGTGCCGTCCAACCCGGCTCCGACCAGCGGTGCGTCGATCCCGGCGGCGGGGACGCGCAGGCGCACGGGGGCGGCGGCCGCCAGGTGCGCGGCCGCTGACCGGGGGGCCTCCACCGCGACGGCGACGGCGCGGGGGAGCCAGCCGGCGAGCGGACCGGCCGGGCCGCCGCCGGCCGCGACCGCGCCCACGGGCCGCACCGCGGGGCCGGCGGCGTCGGGCACCACCCGCAGGTCCACACCCCCTCCGGGTCGGGCCAGGACCAGGACCGTCCGCACCGTTCCGGCGGGCAGCTCGACCTCGGCGGCGGCACCGGTGGCCGGGACGGACAGGCGGTGCCGGCCGGCGGGCACGCTCACGGGCGGTGCGACGCCGGGGGACCGCAGGGCGGCGGCGAGCTGGGGCCCACCGTCGAGCAGCACGTCGAGCGGGCCCGTGCCGGGCGCCGCCCCGATCACCCGCACCCGTGCCGCCCCGGCGGGCGGTGCGCTCAGGTCGTCGTCCAGCGGCTGCAGGGTGAGCGCGGCGAAGGTGCCGGCGAGCGCCACCGTGCGGGCCTGCCCGGGGGAGAGCTCGAGGCGGGCGGAGAGCACCGGCGGGGTGGCGGCCGGTGCGCCGGCCGCCCGGATGCTGACCGCGTAGGCGCCCGCGGGCAGCTCCGCGTAGCCGTCCACCTCGCCGTACCCGATCCCCGTGGCGACGGCGGGGCCGGGGTCGGTCAGCACCTCACCAGGCGGTGCCGCGGGCGTCAGGGAGACGTCGACCGCCGGGGTGTCGGGGGAGAGGTGGGCCACCCGCAGCAGCGCCGTGCCCTCGTCGTCGGCCACGGCGCGCTCCGGCGCGCCGAGGACGCCCACCAGCACCGCCAGCGACAGCACCAGGAGGGCGGGGAGCCCGCGCCGGCCCGTGCCGCGGTAAGGCGGGGAGCCGGGGGCGGAGCCGCCCTGCCTCAGGAGCGGCCGACCGGCTCGTCGACCGACTCGTCCGACTCCTGCGCGGCGTGGGACGTGCCGCTGGCCGGCCGCGGCGGCAGCGGCAGGGCGCGGGTGGTCGGCTCGGCGCGCTTGACCGCGGGGAACGTGGCGGTCACCGGCTCGGCACGAGTGGGCTGGCGGGCCGCCGCGGCCTCCCCTTCACCCCGGGTCACCTGCACGGCCGGCTGCTGCCCCGTCTGGGGCCCGGCGACCGGGGCGGGAGCCTGGCCGGCGGGAGCGGCGGTCTCCGAGCGCTCCGACTGCGCGGCCTGGACCGGCTGCGGGGCGGTGGCCGGCTGCCCCCCGGACGGCTGGGGAGCGGGCTGCTGGGGAGCGGGCTGCTGGGCAACCTGCTGCTGGGGAGCGGCCTCGGGGGTGCGGGTGGTCGGCTGCGGGCGCCGCTCGGTGCCGGCGTCGTCGCGGGGGTCCTGCTTGCGGTCGCCCAGGTCGGGCAGGTCGTCCAGCAGGCGCCGGGCCTGCACCAGCCGGCTGGTGAGCTCGTCGCGGACCTCGCGGATGGCCTCGGCTCGGGCCTCGGCGTCGGCGACGAGCTGGGCGGCGTGCTGCTCCGCGGCCGCGATCCGCTGGCGGGCGGCCTGGGTGGAGACGCGCTCGCGCTCCTCCTCGACCCGCGCCGCCTCGGCCCGGCGCGCGCGCTGCGCGATGTCGAAGTCCTCCTCGACCTTGGCGCGGCGGGCCTGCGACTCGGCGTCGAGCCGGGCGACCCGCTCCTGCGCCTTGGCGACCAGCTCGTCGGCGCGCTGCTGCGCCTTCTGCGCGATCTGCTCGGCGCTCTGCCGTGCCTCGGCGATCATGCGCTCGACCTCGGCCTGCCCGGCGGCGTGGCGCTCCAGCAGCGCCCGCTCCTCGGCGGCGGTCTGCTCGCGCACGGCCATGGCGTCGGTCTCGGCGGCGCGGCGGATCTCCGCCGCTTCCTCCTCGGCCAGCTGCAGCATGTGCTGGATGCGCTCGCTGATGTTCTCGAACGTGGGGGCGGCGGCGTTGGCGGCCTTGCGGCGGAGCGTCTCGATCTCGCCGTGGAGCGCCGACAGCTGGCTGGCCAGGTCCGACGACCGCGCGACGGCGGCATCGCGGTCGGCGAGGGCGATGCGGAAGTCCGCCTCCAGCCGCTCGATCGTGTCGGCGACCTGGTTCCGGTCGTACCCCCGCAGGACCACGTCGAACGAGTGCTGCGCCTCGTGCACCGGCATGTCACGGCGGGGGTCGTTCATGGGTTCCATCCTCGCAGAAGGGGGAGGGCTCGTCACCGTCCCGGGCGGAGTCCGCCCCAGATGCCCCGGACGTCCCAGGTGGCACGCCGGGCGGTGCGCGCGGGGGCCGGGCCGCGGTTGAGCGGCCCGGCCCCCGGTGAGTTGCTGGAAGGGTGACCTTTCAGACCCCGCGGAAGCGGTTGATCGCCTCGATGTGCTTCTCGCGCTTCTCGGCGTCCTTGACGCCCAGCCCCTCCTGCGGGGCGAGGGTCAGCACGCCGACCTTGCCCTGGTGGGCGTTGCGGTGGACGTCGAGGGCGGCCTGGCCGACCTCCTCCATCGGGTAGACCTTCGACAGCGTCGGGTGGATGAGGCCCTTGTCGATGAGCCGGTTGGCCTCCCACGCCTCCTTGTAGTTGGCGAAGTGCGAGCTCAGGATCTTCTTGAGGTTCATCCAGAGGTACCGGTTGTCGTACTCGTGCAGGTAACCGGTGGTGGAGGCGCAGGTGATGATCGTGCCACCCTTCTTGGCGACGTAGACGCTGGCGCCGAAGGTCTCCCGGCCGGGGTGCTCGAAGACGATGTCGACGTCCTCACCGCCGGTCAGCTCGCGGATCTTCTTCCCGAAGCGCTGCCACTCCTTGGGGTCCTGGGTGTCGTCGTCCTTCCAGAACTGGTAGCCCTCGGCGGATCGGTCGATGACCAGCTCGGCGCCCATCCTGCGGACGATCTCGGCCTTCTCCGGGCTGCTCACCACGCACACCGGGATCGCGCCGCCGTTCAGCGCCATCTGGGTGGCGTAGGAGCCCAGGCCGCCCGAGGCGCCCCAGATCAGCACGGTGTCGCCCTGCTTCATGTTGGCGCCGTTCTTGCTCACCAGCTGCCGGTAGGCGGTCGAGTTCACCAGACCCGGGCTGGCGGCCTCCTCCCACGAGAGGTGGGCGGGCTTGGGCATCAGCTGGTTGCTCTTCACCAGTGCCAGCTCGGCGAGACCGCCGAAGTTGGTCTCGAAGCCCCAGATCCGCTGCTGCGGGTCCATCATCGTGTCGTCGTGGCCGGCCGGGTCCTCCAACTCCACCGACAGGCAGTGCGCCACGACCTCGTCGCCCGGCTTCCACTTGTTGACCCCGGGGCCCACGCGCAGGACGACGCCGGCCAGGTCCGAGCCCACCACGTGGTAGGGCAGGTCGTGCCGCTTGGTCAGCTCGGAGACGCGGCCGTAGCGCTCGAGGAAGCCGAAGGTGGAGACCGGCTCGAAGATCGACGTCCAGACGGTGTTGTAGTTCACCGAGGACGCCATCACGGCCACGATGGCCTCGCCCGGGCCGAGCTCCGGCGTCGGGACCTCCTCGACGTGGAGGGACTTGCGCGGGTCCTTCTCCTTGGTGGGCAGGCCCACGAACATGTCCTGCTCGTCCTTGCGGACCAGCACGGCGCGGTAGGACTCCGGCACGGCCAGGCCGCCGAGGGCGTCCAGCTGGTCGGCGAGGATGGCGTCCGTGATCTCGTTCACGCGAACTCCCGGGTCATCGGTGGCCGTCGTCGGCCGGCTCGGAGGGCGGTGCGGGTGCGGAGAGGTTACCGATCGGTAACCGCGCGGCTCGGGGTGGTCAGCGGGCGGTGGGGGCGGCCGGCTCGACGAGCTCGACGAGGACGCCGCCGGCGTCCTTGGGGTGGACGAAGTTCACCCGGCTGTCCGACGTGCCGCGCTTCGGGGTGTCGTAGAGCAGCCGCAGGCCGCGTTCGCGCAGCGTCGCGCTGACCGCCTCGACGTCGTCGACCCGGAAGGCGAGCTGCTGCAGTCCGGGGCCCGAGCGGCCGATGAACTTGGCGATCGTGGATTCCGGGGTCAGCGGCGCGAGCAGCTGGATCCTGGTCTCGCCGGTGCCGACGGCGAGCATGGCCTCGCGGACGCCCTGCTCCTCGTTGGTCTCCTCGTGCACCGAGTGCACCCCGAAGGCCCGGGCGTAGAAGGCGATCGCCTCGTCCAGGTCCGGGACGGCGATGCCCACGTGGTCGATGGTCGTCAGCAGGCCCTCGGGCAGCCCGGGGCGCTCGGCGTCGTTGCTCACGCAGGCATAGTGCCGTCAAGACGTCTGAGACGACACGTCGGTGTGGTGGGGCTCACGCCCGCGACGTGACCTCGACCACTCGTCCGGCCCTGCCGCCCCTCGGGCGGCCGTCCTATCCTTCCCGGAAGGCCCGACGCCGCGCCGGTACCACCGTCGCGGTGCGTCCCGACAACGTGGTCGCCACCGGCGGCGGCCCGGCACTGGAGGCAGCATGTCCCGCTCGGTCATCGTCAGCGGCGCCCGTACCCCGATGGGCCGGCTCCTCGGCTCGTTGAAGGACTTCTCGGCGGCCGACCTCGGGGGCGTCGCCATCAAGGCCGCGCTCGAGCGGGCCGGCATCTCCGGTGACCAGGTGGACTACGTGATCATGGGCCAGGTCATCCAGGCGGGGGCCGGCCAGAACCCGGCCCGTCCCGCCGCGGTGGCCGGCGGCATCCCCATGTCGGTCCCGTCGCTGACCATCAACAAGGTCTGCCTCTCCGGCATGAACGCGATCGCGCTGGCCGACCAGCTCATCCGCGCGGGTGAGTACGACGTCGTCGTCGCCGGCGGCATGGAGTCGATGACCCAGGCGCCGCACCTGCTGGCGGGCTCGCGCACCGGCACGAAGTACGGCGACACCAAGCTCATCGACTCGATGGCCCACGACGGGCTGTCGGACACCTTCGACCAGGTGGCGATGGGCGCGCTCACCGAGCAGGCCAACAGCCGCTACGACCTGACCCGCGAGGAGCAGGACGCCTTCGCCGCCGCCAGCCACCAGAAGGCCGCCCGCGCCGCCAAGGACGGGATCTTCGACGAGGAGATCACCCCGGTCCTCATCCCGCAGCGCAAGGGCGACCCGATCGAGTTCCGCGAGGACGAGGGCATCCGCCCCGACACCACCGTCGAGAGCCTCTCGAAGCTCAAGCCGGCCTTCGCCGAGGACGGCACGATCACCGCCGGCACCGCCTCGCAGATCTCCGACGGCGCCTGCGCCGTCGTGGTGATGAGCGCGGAGAAGGCCGCCGCGCTGGGCTGCACGGTGATCGCCGAGATCGGCGCGCACGGCGTGGTCGCCGGCCCGGACGCCACGCTGCAGAGCCAGCCGTCGCGCGCGATCCAGAAGGCCTGCGAGCGGGAGGGCATCGACCCGACGTCGCTGGACCTGGTGGAGCTGAACGAGGCGTTCGCCGCGGTCGGCATCGTCTCCACCCGCGAGCTGGGCATCGACCCGGAGAAGGTGAACCCCAACGGCGGCGCCATCGCCCTGGGGCACCCGGTCGGCATGAGCGGCGCCCGCATCGTGCTGGACCTCGCGCTCGAGCTGCGCCGCCGCGGCGGTGGCGTCGGTGCCGCGGCGCTGTGCGGCGGCGGCGGCCAGGGCGACGCCCTGATCCTGCACGTGCCCGCGAAGGCGTGACGGAGGGGCTCGCCGTCCAGCCCGACGCCCCCACCGGCCCACGTGGCCGACGAGGGCGCCGGGCCGTCGACGTGCCCACCCTCGTGGCGCGTGCCCGCGAGGGCGACGCCCGGTCGGTGGCCCGGCTGATCTCGCTGGTGGAGGACGCCAGCCCGGCGCTGCGCGAGGTGGCGGCGGCGCTGGCCCCCCACACCGGCACCGCCCAGGTCATCGGGCTCACCGGTTCCCCGGGGGTCGGCAAGTCGACGTCGACCACCGCGCTCGTGCGGGCGCTGCGCCAGGCGGGCAAGCGGGTCGGGGTGCTGGCCGTCGACCCGTCCTCGCCGTTCTCCGGCGGCGCGCTGCTGGGTGACCGCGTGCGCATGCAGGACCACGCCGGCGACAGCGGCGTCTTCATCCGCTCGATGGCCTCCCGCGGGCACCTCGGCGGGCTCTCCTGGGCCACGCCGCAGGCGCTGCGCGTGCTGGACGCGGCCGGCTGCGACGTCGTGCTCGTCGAGACCGTCGGCGTGGGGCAGTCGGAGCTCGAGATCGCCTCGCTCGCCGACACCACCCTCGTGCTGGTCGCCCCCGGCATGGGTGACGGCATCCAGGCGGCGAAGGCGGGGATCCTGGAGGTCGCCGACGTCTTCGTCGTGAACAAGGCCGACCGGGACGGCGCCGATCAGACGGTGCGCGACCTGCGCTACATGCTCTCCCTCGGCGGGCGGCACTCCGAGGCCGGTCACTGGCGCCCGCCGATCTGCCGCACGGTGGCCGCGCGCGACACCGACAACGGCGTGGACGAGGTGCTGGCCCGGATCGAGGAGCACCGGCAGTGGCTGGAGGCCTCGGGTGAGGGGCACCGCCGGCGCAGCGAGCGGGCCGCCCGCGAGATCGAGGCGATCGCACTGGCCACGCTCCGGGAGCGGATGGGCGACGTGCGGGGGTCGGCGGCGCTGGGTGCGCTGGCCGACGCGGTCGTGAGCGGCGGGACCGATCCCTACCGGGCCGCCGACGAGCTGCTCGGCCAGCTGTAGCCGCTGGCCGCGCAGGTCCGGCGCCCACCGGCCAGGATGGGACGGGTGAACGGACTGCGGCAGTGAACGGCAAGGCGGATGCCGTCGTCGTCGGAGCGGGCCCCAACGGGCTGGCCGCCGCCCTCCGCCTCGCCGCCGCGGGGCTGCGGGTGCAGGTGGTCGAGGCGGCCGGACGGCCCGGTGGCGGGATGCGCACCGAGGAGCTCATGCGCCCCGGCTTCCACCACGACGTCTGCTCGACGGTCCAACCGCTGGCCGCCGCGGCGCCCTTCTTCCGCGAGTTCGACCTGCCGGCGCGCGGGGTGCGCCTGGTGTACCCGGAGGTCAGCTTCGCGCACCCGCTGGACGGCGGCCGGGCGGCGGTCTCGCACCGCTCCCTGGAGCGGACCGCGGCCGGCCTGGGTGCGGACGCCGACGGGTACCGCCGGCTCTTCGAGCCGCTCGTGGAGCACGGCGCCGACATCGTCGACTTCTTCCTCACCAGCCGGCTGCGCAGCCTCCCGACGCGCAGCCCGGTGCAGATCGCCAGGTTCGGGCTCACCGGCCTGCCGAACGTCCGCTGGCTGGCGCACCGATACTTCGACACCGCCGAGGGGCGTGCGCTCCTCGCGGGAGCCGCGGCACACGGGATGCTCGACCTCCGACAGCCGCTGACCTCGGCGCTCGGCATGCTGCTCGCGATGCTGTCCCACCACGTCGGGTGGCCGCTCGTCGAGGGCGGGTCGCAGAAGCTCGCCGACGCCATGGTGACCGCCCTGGAGGAGCAGGGCGGCGAGGTCGTCACCGGCCACCTGGTCACCGACCTGCGCGAGTTCGAAGGCGTGCCGGCGGTGCTGCTCGACACCTCGCCCGGCGCCTTCGTGGCGATGGCCGGGGACCGCGTGCACGAGGGGTACCGCCGCTGGGTGCAGCGCTACCGGCACGGCGCCGGCGTCTTCAAGATCGACTGGATCCTCTCCGAACCCGTCCCGTGGGTGAACGCCGACGTGCGCCGCGCCGGGACCATCCACGTCGCCGGCACGCTGGAGGAGACGATCGCGGGGGAGCGGGCGCCGAACGAGGGCCGGGTCACCGACCGGCCCTACGTGCTCGCCGTCCAGCCGACGGTGCCCGACCCCAGCCGCGCGCCGGGCGGTGGGCACGTCTTCTGGGCCTACGTGCACGTGCCGCACGGCTCCGACGTCGACATGACCGACGCGATCGAGCAGCAGGTCGAGCGGTTCGCGCCCGGCTTCCGCGACACGATCGTCGACCGCCACACCAAGAACGCCGTCGCGATGGAGCAGTGGAACCCGACCTACCTCGGCGGTGACATCTCCAACGGCCAGACCACCCTCCGGCAGATGCTCGCCCGCCCGGTCCCGCGCTGGAACACCTACAAGACGCCGGCCCGCGGGGTGTACCTCGCGTCGTCGGCGACCCCGCCCGGTCCCGCCGTCCACGGCGCCTGCGGCGACCAGGCCGCGCGCGTCGCCCTGCGCGAGGTGTTCGGCGTGCGGCACGTCCCCCAACTCCGGCCGCCGCTGCGCTGAGCGTGCGCCTCGTGGCGGTCACGGGCGTCCCCGAGGCACAGGTACCGTGCCGCGCATGGTCCGACCGCTGGGGCTGCCGTTCGACCCGATCGAACGCGCCGGGGAGAAGTGGGAGGAGCACTTCGGCCCGTCGTCGGCGATGCGGGCGGCGACGTCGGTGTTCCGCGTCCAGCAGATCCTGCTCGCCCGCTTCGACGAGGTGCTGCGCCCGCTGGAGCTGACCTTCGCCCGCTACGAGGTCCTCGTGCTGCTCACCTTCAGCCGGTCGGGGGAGCTGCCGCTCAAGGTGATCGGCAGCCGGCTGATGGTGCACCCGACGAGCATCACGAACGCCATCGACCGGCTGGTGGCCGCCGGGTACGTCGACCGCCGCCCGAACCCGGCCGACGGGCGCGGCGTCCTGGCGGCGATCACCGCGCGCGGCCGCGCCGTCGTGGCAGAGGGGACGCAGGCGCTCACCGCTCTCGACTTCGGGCTGGCGGAGCTCGCGCAGGAGGAGCACGAGGCGCTGTTCACGACGCTGCGCCGGGTCCGGCTCGGTGCGGGGGACGTGGCCGCGGAGCCCGTGGGCGACGCGCCGTGACGCTCGACACACGATAGTTGGACGTCCTAGCATCTCGGGCATGAGCGATGACGCCCGGCAGCGGTGGCAGCAGCGGTACGACGCGGCGCTGGCCGCCGGGCGGGTGCGCGACGCGGACTTCACCACCCTCTCGGGGGTGGAGGTGGACCCGGTGTACGGCCCGGCAGACGAGAGCGCCGTCGAGGGCTTCGAGCGGATCGGCTACCCGGGTGAGTTCCCGTTCACCCGGGGCCTGCACGCCACCGGCTACCGCGGCCGGGCCTGGACCATCCGGCAGTTCGCCGGCTTCGGCAACGCCCGGCAGACCAACGAGCGCTACAAGATGATCCTGGCCGAGGGTGGCGGCGGGTTGTCGGTCGCCTTCGACATGCCCACGCTGATGGGCCGCGACTCCGACGACCCGCGCAGCCTCGGGGAGGTCGGGCACTGCGGCGTGGCGGTGGACACCGCCGTCGACATGGACGTGCTCTTCGACGGCATCGACCTCGAGGCCACCACGACGTCGATGACCATCAGCGGCCCCGCCGTCCCGGTCTTCTGCATGTACCTGGTCGCCGCCGAACGCCAGGGCGCCGACATCGGCCGGCTCAACGGCACCCTGCAGACCGACATCTTCAAGGAGTACATCGCGCAGAAGGAGTGGCTCTTCCCGCCGGAGCCGCACCTGCGCCTGATCGGTGACCTCATGGAGTACTGCGCCGAGCACATCCCGGCGTACAAGCCGATCAGCGTCTCCGGTTACCACATCCGCGAGGCCGGTTCGACGGCCGCGCAGGAGCTCGCCTACACGCTGGCCGACGGCTTCGCCTACGTGGAGCTGGGGCTGTCCCGCGGCCTGGACGTCGAGCAGTTCGCCCCCGGGCTCTCGTTCTTCTTCGACGCGCACATCGACTTCTTCGAGGAGATCGCCAAGTTCCGCGCCGCCCGCCGCATCTGGGCCCGCTGGCTGCGCGACGTCTACTCCGCGACGACCGAGAAGGCGCAGCAGCTGCGGTTCCACACCCAGACCGCCGGCGTCAGCCTCACCGCCCAGCAGCCGGACAACAACATCACCCGGACGGCGGTGGAGGCGCTGGCCGCGGTGCTCGGCGGCACGCAGTCGCTGCACACCAACGCTCTCGACGAGGTGCTGGCCCTGCCCAGCGCCAAGGCGGCGCAGATCGCGCTGCGCACCCAGCAGGTCATCGCCGAGGAGACCGGCGTCATGAACGTCGCCGACCCGCTGGGCGGCTCCTGGTACGTCGAGGCGCTGACCGACGAGCTCGAGCGCCAGGCGGAGGAGATCTTCGCCCGCATCCGGGACATGGGGACCGACGGCACCATGACCTCGGGCATCCTGCGCGGCATCGAGGACGGCTGGTTCACCGGCGAGATCGCCGAGGCGGCCTTCGCCTACCAGCGGGCCCTGGAGAAGGGCGACAAGAAGGTCGTCGGCGTCAACACGCTGGTCGGCTCGGTCGACGCCCACGACAAGCTCGACATCCTGCGGGTCAGCCACCAGGTGGAGGTCGAGCAGAAGGCCGAGCTGGCCGGTCGCCGGCAGCAGCGGGACGACGAGGCCGCCCGTGCGGCCGTCGCGCGCATGGTCGAGGTCGCCCGGACCGAGGAGAACATGGTCCCCGCGATGCTCGACGCCGTGCGCGCCGAGGCCTCCCTGGGCGAGATCTGCGACGCCCTCCGCGCGGAGTGGGGCGGCTACACGGAGCCCGCCCGCTTCTGAGAGGGCGGCCGTTCCAGCGACTCCGGTGCGAAGTGGGATGATCGAGGTCATGCAGCCCACCCGCCCCGGACGTCCCGACCCGCGCGCGCAGGCACAGCAGGCGCAGATGGCCGCCGCCATGGCCGGCGCGGTCGACCTCGCCGCCGTCAAGGCGCGCTCGGAGGCCGCGGCGCGCGCCCAGGCCGCCCCGCCGCCGAGCGCCACCGCGCCGGCGGGTGCACCGGGCGCCGCGGTCGTCGACGTCACGGAGGCGACCTTCCAGGCCGAGGTGCTGGACCGGTCGTTCCAGGTGCCGGTCGTGCTCGACCTGTGGGCCGAGTGGTGCGGGCCGTGCAAGCAGCTCTCCCCGGTGCTCGAGCGGCTCGCCGTCGAGGGCGGGGGCTCGTGGGTGCTGGCGAAGGTCGACGTCGAGGCGAACCCCGCGCTGGCCCAGGGGTTGCGCGTGCAGGGCATCCCCGCCGTCAAGGCGGTGTGGCAGGGGCAGCTGGTCGCCGAGTTCACGGGGGCGATCCCGGAGGAGCAGGCCCGCCAGTTCGTCACCGAGCTGGTGCAGGCCACCACCGGCGGCGCCGTCCCCGGCGCCGAGCCGCAGGGCGAGGTGGAGGACCCGCGGCTGGACGCGGCGGAGGCCGCGCTGGAGCGCGGTGACCTCGCCGCGGCCGAGGCGGCCTACCAGGCGATCCTGGCCGAGGAGCCCGACCACCCTGACGCCGGCATCGCGCTGCGCCAGGTGCAGCTGTTCCGCCGGGCCGAGGAGGCCGGCCCCGATGCGCTGGCCGCCGCGGACGCCGCACCCGACGACGTCGCCGCGCAGACCCGGGCCGCCGACTACCTCCTCGGCACCGGCAACATCGAGGCGGCGTTCGACCGGCTGCTCGACGTGGTACGCCGTACCGCGGGGGAGGACCGCGACGCGGCGCGCAAGCACCTGGTGGAGCTGTTCGCGGTCGTCGGCGACGCCGACCCCCGCGTCGCGTCCGCCCGCCGGCAGCTCACCGCCGCGCTCTTCTGACCGGCGAGGTCAGCCGCCGACACCGCACGCCTCGCCGCCGTCCAGGAAGCCGCTGCGGAAGGCGCCGACCAGCTCGAAGCCCGAGGCGTCGGTCCGGGGGAAGACGTCGTCCTCGACGCCGTACCGCAGCAGGAACTGAACGGCCTCGTCGAGGTCGCCGGGGCTGATCTCGGCCCCGACGACGTCGGCGAACTCGGCGTCGTACCACTGCGCCTCGTACCACCCGGTGAGGCAGACAGCCGAGCGGATCGCCTCGCCGTCCTCCACCGAGAGGCCGGCCTGGTCGCGCGCCGCGAGGGCGTAGGGCAGGGCCAGAGCCGTGGCGAACGCGAAGTCGCCGATCTCGTCGTAGGCGGGGATCGCCAGGTCGGTCTCGTCGATGTAGACCGTGCGGTTCTCGGCGCAGTAGCCCAGGTCGCGGCCGTCGAGCCCGTCGCAGCCCGGCGCGGTGCCGTCGAACCCGGCGATCCCGGGCTCGTCGAACTCACCGCCGAACGCCGCCGGGAAGACCTCGTCCCAGAAGACGGGCAGGGTGGTGCCGACCCAGTCGACGATGTCGGCGAAGGCGGCGTTCCCCTGGTCGAGGTCGGTGGGCGTGAACTCCGCGGCGGTGAACAGCCGATCCTCGCCGAACGCGTCGCGGCAGGTGCCCAGGCCCCGCTCGAACCCGTCGTAGAACGCGGAGACGCGGTCGAAGTAGGAACCGTGCGCCTCGACGTCGTCCGGGTCGCTGCCCACGTCGTCGCGAAGCAGGAGGAAGCCGCGCACGACCTCGTCGAGCTCTGGCTCGCGCAGCGAGAGGTGGCCGGCCCGGCCGTCCGCGACCCAGCGCGTCCAGGCCCCGGCCAGGCAGTCGGCCTGGGTCTCGTCCTGGATGCTGCGGCCGGACTCGGCGAACCCGAAACGACCCTGCATGGCATGCCCGAACTCGTGCGCCATGACCACCGGTACGAGGAAGCGGCCGTAGTCGTCGGAGAGCTCCTGCAGCAGCGCGCGGTCGTAGGCGATGACGTCGCAGGCCGGGTCGTAGAACGCGTTGCCGGCGACCTCCTCCGGCGGGGTGTAGGAGTCCTCGCAACCGATCCCGGTCTCCGGATAGGCGTCCTCGTCGAGGGCCTCCGAGTCGACCGAGAAGTACCCACCCTCCAGCGGCGCGTACGGCTCGCCGAAGTGCTCGGGGTAGGCCTGCGTCCAGAAGGCGTCGAGGTCGGCCAGGGCGTTGCGGGCGAACTGGTCGATCGGCTCGTCCCCCGCCCCGGTCACGGGGAACTCGGCGGCGCTCACGTCGGTCGGCCCGTCGTCTCGCGGGCTCGCCTGCCCGCGCACGGTGCCGGCGGCGCAGCCGGTGAGCAGGAGCCCCGCGACGACCAGGGGGGTCACCCGGTGCAGCAACTGTCTCATCGGGTGGTTCCTCCACGGGCGGGCGGGCGTGCGCCGCACAGCATGCCCGGTGCGCCGGGGGAGCGGCGACCACCGGGCCGCACCGGAGCGGCGCGACCCGGTGGTGGCCGACCGGGGGTCAGCCCTCGTGCAGGAACCAGACGGTGCCCAGCGGTGGGGCGGAGATCGTCGCCGAGTACGGCTGGCCGTGCCAGGGCTCCGGCTCCGCCTCGACCCCGCCGTAGTTGCCGACCCCGGACCCGCCGTACCCCTCGGCGTCGGTGTTGAGCACCTCGCGCCAGTGGCCGGGGCGGGGCAGCCCGATCCGGTACTCGTGGTGGGGAGCCCCGGAGAAGTTGACGACGCAGGCGAGCGCGGAGCCGTCCGCGGGCTCGCCGGCCTCGTCGTCCCCCCCGGCGGTGGCGGGAGAGGCGCTCTGCGGCACGGCCCCGTACCGCAGGAAGGAGAGCACGTTGCCCGAGGCGTCGTTGGCGTCGATCCACTGGAACCCGGCCGGGTCGACGTCCAGCGACCAGAGGGCGTCGCACTCCCGGTACCGGCTGTTGAGGTCGGTGACCAGCTGCAGCATGCCGCGGTGCGCGGGGTCGTCGAGGTGCCACCAGTCCAGGGAGCGGCTCTCCGCCCACTCCGAGTCCTGGGCGAACTCCGACCCCATGAACAGCAGCTGCTTGCCGGGGTGGGCCCACATGTAGGCCAGGTAGGCGCGCAGGTTGGCCAGCTGCTGCCACCGGTCCCCGGGCATCTTCCGGAGCATCGAGCCCTTGCCGTACACGACCTCGTCGTGGCTGATCGGCAGGACGTAGTTCTCGCTGTACGCGTAGTGCATCGAGAACGTGAGCTGGCCGTGGTGGTAGCTGCGGTAGATCGGCTCGCGCTCGACGTAGGAGAGCGAGTCGTGCATCCAGCCCATGTTCCACTTGAAGCCGAAGCCCAGGCCGCCCAGGTGGGTGGGGCGGGTGACCCCCGGCCACGCGGTGGACTCCTCGGCGATCGTCACGACGCCGGGCACCTCGCGGTAGACGGTGGCGTTGAACTCCTGCAGGAAGGCGACCGCCTCCAGGTTCTCGCGCCCGCCGTACTTGTTGGGCACCCACTCGCTGCGCGAGTAGTCCAGGTAGAGCATCGAGGCGACCGCGTCGACGCGGATGCCGTCGACGTGGAACTCCTTGCACCAGTACAGCGCGTTCGCGACCAGGAAGTTGCGGACCTCGGACCGGCCGAAGTCGAAGACGTAGGTGCCCCAGTCCAGCTGCTCGCCCCGGCGTGGGTCACCGTGCTCGTAGAGCGGCGTGCCGTCGAAGCGGGCCAGCGCCCACTCGTCCTTGGGGAAGTGGGCGGGTACCCAGTCGACGATGACGCCGATGCCGGCCTGGTGCGCCCGGTCGATCAGGTAGCGCAGGTCGTCCGGGGTGCCGTAGCGGGACGTCGGCGCGTAGTAGGAGGTGACCTGGTAACCCCAGGAGCCGCCGAACGGGTGCTCGGCCAGCGGCATGAACTCGATGTGCGTGAACCCGGCGTCCCGGACGTAGTCGACGAGCTGGTCGGCCATCTCGCGGTAGGAGAGCCCCTGGCGCCAGGAGCCGGCGTGCACCTCGTAGACGCTCATCGGCCGCTGGTGCCAACCCGCCTCGGCGCGCTGCTCGAGCCAGGCGCCGTCGGCCCACTCGTAGGTGGACTCGGTGACGACGGAGGCGTTCAGCGGCGGTACCTCCGTGGCGAAGGCGAGCGGGTCGGCCTTCTCCCGCCACGTCCCGTCGGCGCCCAGGACGTGGTAGCGGTACCGGGTGCCCACCTGTGCGCCCGGGATGAAGATCTCCCAGACGCCGGAGGAGCCGAGCATGCGCATGGGGTAGGCGCGGGCCTGCCAGTAGTCGAAGTCGCCGGTGACCTTGACGCCCTGGGCGTTGGGTGCCCAGACGGCGAAGGAGACGCCCTCGACGGTGCCGCGCGGGGTCTCGTAGCGCCGGACGTGGGCACCGAGCACCTCCCACAGCCGCTCGTGGCGCCCCTCGCGGATCAGGTGCTCGTCGACCGGCCCCAGCGTGGGCAGCCAGCGGAAGGGGTCATCGACCGTGTGGGTGGTCGTCCCGCCCTGGCCGTCGCCGTAGACGACCTCGATCCGGTAGTCGCCGGGCTGGCGGGGGAGAGCAGCCTCGTAGATGCCGCCGCCGTGGAGCTGCGCCGCCTCGTAGCGGCTGCCGTCCTCGTCCAGGACGGCGACGCTGACGGCGTCCGGGCGCAGCGTGCGCACCGCCCAGCCGTCGGCCGCGCGATGGGCGCCGAGGACGCGGTGCGGGTCGCGCGACCAGCCCTCGACGATCGCGCGGAGGTCCTCCTCGCCGAACTCCTCGACGTCGGCGTCCCCGGCGGCGCCCGCGGTCGTGCCGCCCGCGGGTGCCTCCGCGTCGGTGGGGGCGACGTCGGTGGGGGCGACGGCGGTGGGGGCGACGTCGGTGGGGGCGACGTCGGAGGTCGAGGTGCCGGCCGGGGACGCCGCGCCGCCGCCGAGGACCGGCGCCGCGGGCTCGGCGGAGCCGTCCGAGCCCGCCCGGTCCTCGGTCGGCGCCTGCGGGGTGGGCGGCGTCGCCGGGTCGGGATCGGGGGCCACCGGCTGACCGGCCGGGGCGCCGGTGCCGTCACCGGGCTCGGCGATCGGCGCCGGCGCGACCGCCGGGTTGGCGGTGACCTCGGTGTCCTCGCCGCCCGGCTCCGGGGTGGCCTCGGTGGCGGTGGGCTCGGCGGCCACCTTCTTGGCCGTCGACCGCTTGGCCGCCGTCGCCCTCGTGCCGGTGGCTGCGTCGGCCGCGGCCGCCTTCTTCGCCGGTGCGGCCTTCTTCGCCGGTGCCGTCTTCTTGGCGGCCGCCGTCTTCTTCGCCGGCGCCGTCTTCTTCGCCGCGGCGCGCTTCGTGCTCTTCCTGGCCGGCTCCGCGTTCACCGGCGGCTCGCTGCCCGCAGCCGCCTCCGCCTGCGCCACCTTCTCCTCCACGGCGCGCTGCAGATCGTCCTTGCCGGCCACGGGGCTCTCGCCTCGGTCGTCGGTCGTCATCGTCTCGCCGTCCTCGTCCGTTCTCGGTGCTCTGGTCCGTCGGTTCGGGGCCTCAGTCGCGGCCGGCGAGCCGGGCGATCGACTGGAGCGGGATCATCAGCCAGTGCGGACGGTTCCTCGCCTCGTAGACGCATTCGTAAACCGCCTTGTCGGCCTCGAACGCCCGAAGGAGTGGTGAGTCCCCGCACGGGTCCATCCCGCTCGCCTCCGAGTAACCCGCGCAGAACGCAGCCCGGTTGCGGGCCGCCCACTCCTGGGCGCGGTACTCGCGCTGGGAGTCCTCGGGCTGCTCGACGAGCAGGTGCCGGGCGGCGTAGTCGAAGCTGCGGAGCATCCCGGCGACATCGCGCAGCGGGCTGTCGAGCTCGCGCCGGGCGGCCAGCGGACGGGCCGGCTCGCCCTCGAAGTCGAGGATGATCCAGCCCGTGGCCGTGCGCAGCACCTGGCCCAGGTGGAGGTCGCCGTGCACCCGCTGGCGCACGACCGGCTCCTCGCTACCGGCGACGGCGGCGTACACCTCCCGCAGCCCCTCGGCGTGCTCCCGCAGCTGCGGCACGATCTCCACGGCGGCGTCCAGCCGGTCCGACATCTGCTGGGCGACGGTGGCCAGCCACCCGGGAGCGGCCTCCTCGGTGGGCAGGACCCGCGCCAGGTCGGCGTGCACCGACGCCGTCGCGGCGCCCAGCCGCTCGCTGTCGGCGGCGAAGTCGCCGCCGACCTCGTCGGCGTGCAGGTCGCCCTCCGCGTAGAGGTCGCGGACGCTCGCGGTGGCCAGCCGCCAGCCGTCGCTGGCGTTGGGGACGAAGGTCTGCAGCATGGCGACCGTCGCCGGGTCCCCGCCCTGCGGGTCGTCGATCTCGATGTGGCCCAGCAGCGCGGCGATGTGCGGGTTGTCCGCCCGGCGCAGCGCGTCGTGGATCTCGACGTCGGGGTTGAGCCCCGGCTCCAGGCGGCGGAACAGCTTGAGGATCGCCTCCTGGCCGTACACCAGCGAGGTGTTGCTCTGCTCGGTGGAGACGATGTCGCCCGGCAGCCCCTCGGGGATGTCGCCCTCACCGGCGGGGGAGAAGTGCATCGGCCCGACGGACGAGCCCTGGGCCAGGTGGATCAGCCACGGCGCGGTGGACTCCCGGTCGCGCATCGCGTCGTAGGCGTAGGTCTCGGTGCCCTCGTTGGCGACCGCGCCGACGAGCGCGGTCTCCAGGTCCTCGGCCGGGTGGTCGCGCCAGGACAGCGGCACCAGGTAGGTCTCGACCACGTCGTCGGCGTACCGGATGCGGACCCGGTGGACCGAGAGCACCGGGTTCCCGCGGTCGAGGAAGAACCCGTCCTCGGTGACCTCGGCCCACTCGCGGCCCTTGCCGCCGAACCACCGCTGCTGCGGGATCCAGTCGCGGAACAGGTCGGTCAGCGCAGTTCTGGGATCGGCGCTCATCGGGGGTCTCCGGACTCGTCGGACGGCTCGTCGGCGGCGCTGACCACGCCTGCGGCCAGCAGGGTGTCGGCCACCGCGCTGGACGTCGCGCTGGCCCAGTCCTCGTGCTCCTCGGGAGCCGGCTCGGTCGGCTTGGACAGCTCGAACCAGTAGAAGCCGTGCCCGGCGAGGGTGAGCATGTACGGCAGGACGCCGATCTGCGGGAACTCCACCCGCCCGGTCAGCTCGATCGGCGTGTAGCCCTCGAACTCGCGCAGGTCCAGCTCCACCGGCTGCGGGAAGCGCGAGAGGTTGTTGACGCAGAGCACGATGTCGTCCCCGAACCGGCGGACGAACGAGAGGACCGTCGGGTTGCGGGAGCCGACCTCCTCGAACGTGCCCAGCCCGAACGTCGGGTGCTGGCCGCGGACCTGGATCATCCGCCGGACCCACTGCAGCAGCGAGTTGGTGTTGCGCAGCTGCGACTCCACGTTGGTGACCTGGTAGCCGTACACCGGGTCCTGGTTCAGCGGCAGGTACATGCGCTGCGGGTCGGCGGTGGAGAAGCCGCCGTTGCGGTCGGGGGTCCACTGCATCGGGGTGCGGACGCCGTCGCGGTCACCGAGCCAGATGTTGTCGCCCATGCCGATCTCGTCGCCGTAGTACAGGACCGGGGAACCCGGCAGCGAGAGCAGCAGCGCGTTGAACAGCTCGAGGGTGTTGACGTCGTTGTCCAGCAGCGGGGCCAGCCGCCGGCGGATGCCGATGTTGGCCTTCATGCGGGGGTCCTTGGCGTACTCCGCCCACATGTAGTCGCGTTCCTCGTCGGTGACCATCTCGAGCGTCAGCTCGTCGTGGTTGCGGAGGAAGACGCCCCACTGGCAGTTGTCGGGGATGTCCGGCGTCTGCGCCATGATCTCCGAGATCGGGAACCGCTGCTCCCGCCGGACGGCCATGAACAGGCGCGGCATCACCGGGAAGTGGAAGGCCATCTGGCACTCGTCGCCGTTCTCGCCGAAGTACTCCACGACGTCGGCCGGCCACTGGTTGGCCTCGCACAGCAGCACCCGGTCGGGGTAGTCCGCGTCGACGACCTTGCGCACCTCCTTGAGGAACTCGTGGGTGCGCGGCAGGTTCTCGCAGTTGGTGCCCTCCTCCTCGAAGAGGTAGGGCACGGCGTCGAGGCGGAAGCCGTCGATGCCGAGGTCGAGCCAGAAGCGCAGGGCGTCGAGGATCGCCTCCCGCACCTTCGGGTTCTCGAAGTTCAGGTCGGGCTGGTGCGAGAAGAACCGGTGCCAGAAGTACTGCTTGCGCACCGGGTCGAACGTCCAGTTGGAGCTCTCGGTGTCGACGAAGATGATCCGCGCGTCGGCGTAGCCGCTGTCGTCGTCGGCCCACACGTAGAAGTCGCCGTAGGGCCCCTCGGGGTCGCTGCGGCTGGCCTGGAACCAGGGGTGCTGGTCCGAGGTGTGGTTCATGACGAAGTCGATGATCACGCGCATGCCGCGGGCGTGGGCCTCGTCGAGGAACTCCTTGAAGTCCTCGATGGTCCCGAACTCGGGCAGCACCGCGGTGTAGTCGCTGACGTCGTAGCCGCCGTCCCGCAGCGGGGAGGCGAAGAACGGGGGCAGCCAGAGGCAGTCGACGCCGAGCCACTGCAGGTAGTCGAGCTTGTCGCGCATGCCGCGGAGGTCGCCGACGCCGTCGGCGTTGCTGTCGGCGAAGCCGCGGACGAGGACCTCGTAGAAGACGGCGCGCTTGTACCACTCGGGGTCGGTGCCCGGCGGCGGCAGGGCGGAGTGGCCCGCGGGGGCGTCGGGGACGGGAACGGACATCGGGAGCGGGTTCCCCTCTCGGGAGAAGGACCCCGTCCTCCCCACCCTTCGCAGGCTCAGGGCGGGACCCGGGACGGGGCCGGAGATCGATCTCTTCAGGAGACGGGCGGGGGGAACTGGACGGGACGCGGGAAGCTGAGGGAGAACACGTGCGCCGGCTCCCGGTAGGGGTCGAGCTCCACGTAGTTGAACTGGCCCCAGTCGTACCGGGCGCCGGTCAGCTCGTCGGTGACCCCGAACCGCTCGTGCCAGTCCAGCCCGAGCGCCGGGAGGTCCAGCGCCGTCGTCCCGATCTGCGTGTCCCGGCTGGAGAGGTTCACGACCACCAGGACGGCGTCGTCGGACGCCGGGTCGGTCTTGGAGAAGCAGAGCAGGTTGGGGTTGTCGACCTGGTGGAACCGCAGCGTGCGCAGCTGCTGCAGCGCCGGGTGGGCCCGCCGCACCTCGTTGAGCCGCCGCAGGTAGGGGGCGAGGCTCCGCCCCGACGCCTCGGCGCCGGCCCAGTCGCGCGGCCGGAGGACGTACTTCTCGCTGTCCAGGTACTCCT
Organism: Blastococcus sp. SYSU DS0533; assembly: GCF_054050775.1. Lineage (NCBI taxonomy): Bacteria > Bacillati > Actinomycetota > Actinomycetes > Geodermatophilales > Geodermatophilaceae > Blastococcus > Blastococcus sp. SYSU DS0533. Next base: position 94,523 of record NZ_JBJGZZ010000003.1, read on the forward strand.
CGCTGCCGGGCTTCACCGCCACGTGCTCGAACAGCTCGAAGCCGGAGTAGACACCCCAGGTCGGGCTCATCATCGACGCCAGCACGGCGCGGATCTTGAACATCGGCGGGCCGCCGAACTGGAGCGACTCGTGGAGGATGTCCGGGGTGTTCACGAAGAAGTTCGGCCGCATGTAGTGGCTGTTGGAGGCCAGCTCGCGGCCGTACTCCTCCAGCTCCTCGCGCCCGGTCCGCCAGGTGAAGTACGTGTAGGACTGCGTGAAGCCGAGCCGGGCGAGCTGGTGCATCATCGCCGGCCGCGTGAACGCCTCGGCGAGGAACAGCACGTCGGGGTGGCTCTGCTTGACGTCCCAGATCAGCCAGTGCCAGAAGTTCAGCGGCTTGGTGTGCGGGTTGTCGACGCGGAAGATCTTCACGCCGGCGTCGATCCACACCTGGATCACCCGGCGGCACTCGGCGTAGATGCCCTCGGGGTCGTTGTCGAAGTTGATCGGGTAGATGTCCTGGTACTTCTTCGGCGGGTTCTCGGCGTAGGCGATCGTGCCGTCGGGCTTGGTGGTGAACCACTCCGGGTGCTCGGCCACCCACGGGTGGTCCGGGGCCGCCTGCAGCGCGAAGTCCAGCGCCACCTCCATGCCCAGCTCGCGGGTGCGGGCGACGAAGGCCCTGAAGTCGTCCATCGTGCCGAGCTGCGGGTGGACGGCGTCGTGCCCGCCCTCGGCGCTGCCGATCGCCCACGGCGAGCCGACGTCGTCCGGGCCGACCTCGTGCGGGTTGCCGCCGGGGAACTGGCTGGAGTTGGGGCCCTTGCGGTTCACCCTGCCGATCGGGTGGATCGGCGGCAGGTACACGACGTCGAACCCCATGTCGGCGACGGCGGGCAGCCGGTCGGCGGCCGTGGTGAAGGTGCCGTGGGTCGGCACCCCGGCGACCACCGGGCCCTCCGACCGCGGGAAGAACTCGTACCAGGAGCCGAAGAGGGCCTCCTTGCGGTCCACCCAGACCTCGTAGCGCTGCGAGCGGGTGACGAGCTCGCGGACCGGGTGCTCGTGCAGGTACCGCTGCAGGCCGGCGGCGAGCGCCGGGGCGATCCGGACGGTGAGCTCCTGCGAGGTGTCCCGCAGCGCCGTGGCCGCGGCCTCGACGCGACCGCGCCAGTCCTCCCCGGCCCCGGCGGCCACCCGGTCGAGCAGGCGGGCGCCCTCCTCGAGGTCGTTGGCCAGCTCGTCCGGGCCCTGCCCGGCCTCGACCTTCACCTCGACGGCGTGCCGCCAGGTCGCCAGCGGGTCGCTCCAGGCCTCCACGCGGAAGGTCCACAGCCCCTCGCGGTCGGGCACGACCGTGGTCAGCCAGCGGTCCGGCTCGGGCGGCAGCTTCGCCATGCGCAGGAAGGGCCCGCTCGCTTCGTCACCGCCGGGTGGCGTCCAGACGACGTTCGCCGCGACGGCGTCGTGGCCCTCGCGGAAGACGGTGGCCGTGATCGGGACGTGTTCCCCGACCACGGCGCGGGCGGAGAAGGACCCGCAGGACACGACGGGGGCGACATCGGTGATGCCGAGGCGGAGATCAGCGCGGCCAGTCATCGCCGACCACGCTACTGAGCTGCCGCCTCACCAGCATCTCGGCGGGCGATCCGGCTCCCGGGGCTCACCCGTCCGGGCTGCGCCGTGCCCTTCCGGACCGGTGCGCGACGCACCTGCCGGTGGGCCCGGATCTCGCTAGGCTCACCCGGTGCGAGCACTCCGCAGGTTCACCGTCCGCGCGGCTCTGCCGGAGCCGCTCCTGCCCCTGTCCCAGCTGGTGATGAACCTCCGCTGGTCCTGGCACGCCGAGTCCCGCGACCTCTTCGAGGCGCTGGACCCCGACCTGTGGCGCCGCTGCGGCGGCGACCCGGTCAAGGCGCTCGGCGAGGTGTCGGCCGAGCGGCTGGCCACGCTGGCCAAGGACCGGCGCTTCGTCCGCCGGCTCACCGACGCCGTCGACGACCTCGAGGAGTACCTCACCACGCCGCGCTGGTACCAGTCGCTGGGCGACGAGGCGCCGCGCAGCATCGCCTACTTCTCCGCCGAGTTCGGCATCACCGAGGTGCTGCCGCAGTACTCCGGCGGGCTCGGCATCCTGGCCGGCGACCACCTGAAGGCCGCCTCCGACCTGGGCGTCCCGCTGATCGGGGTCGGCCTGCTCTACCGGGCCGGCTACTTCAGCCAGGGGCTGTCGGCCGACGGCTGGCAGCTCGAGCACTACCCGTCGCTGGACCCGCACGGCCTGCCCATCAAGCTGCTGCGCCAGGCCGACGGCTCCGCCGTGGTCATCACCGTGCCGCTGCCCGAGGGGCGCACGCTGCACGCGCACGTCTGGCGCGCCCAGGTGGGCCGGGTGTCGCTGCTGCTGCTCGACAGCGACATCGAGGAGAACGCGCCCGCCGAGCGGCTGGTCACCGACCGGCTCTACGGCGGCGACGAGGACCACCGCCTCCGCCAGGAGATGCTGCTGGGCATCGGCGGGGTGCGGGCGGTGCGCGCCCACTGCTCGCTGACCGGCACCCCGCAGCCGGAGGTCTTCCACGCCAACGAGGGTCACGCCGGCTTCCAGGGCGTCGAGCGCATCCGCGAGCTCAGCGAGGCGCACGGCCTGAGCTTCGCCGAGGCGCTGCAGGCCGTCCGCGCGGGCACCGTGTTCACCACGCACACCCCCGTGCCGGCGGGCATCGACCGGTTCCCCAAGGCGCTCATCGAGCGCTACTTCGCCGGGTTCGGCGTCCCCTTGGAGCAGCTGCTCACGCTGGGTGCCGAGGACGACCCGGCAAAGTTCAACATGGCCCACATGGGCCTGCGGCTGGGCCAGCGGGCCAACGGCGTCAGCCAACTGCACGGGCACGTCAGCCGCGGCATGTTCAACGACCTGTGGCCAGGCTTCGACGAGGGCGACGTGCCGATCGGCTCGATCACCAACGGCGTCCACGCCCCCACCTGGACCGCGCGCGAGCTGGTCGAGATGGGCACGCAGACGTCCAGCCAGGGCGACCCCGTGGAGGTCGACGGCGAGGTGCACTTCGACGGGGCGGACCGCATCCCGCCCGCCGAGCTGTGGGGCACGCGGCGCATGCTGCGCGCCCGCCTGGTCGACGAGGTGCGCCGGCGTGTGCGGGACACCGCCCTGTCGCGCGGGGCCACCGAGGCCGAGGTCGGCTGGACCGACAGCGTCTTCGACCCCGACGTCCTCACCATCGGCTTCGCCCGCCGGGTGCCCTCCTACAAGCGCCTCACCCTGATGCTGCGGGACCCCGCGCGGCTCAAGGCGCTGCTGCTGGACCCCGAGCGGCCCGTCCAGCTGGTGATCGCCGGCAAGAGCCACCCCGCCGACGACGGCGGCAAGAAGCTGATCCAGCAGATGGTCGCCTTCGCCGACGACCCGGAGATCCGGCACCGGATCGCGTTCCTGCCCGGCTACGACATCGGCATGGCGCGCTACCTCTACTGGGGCTGCGACGTCTGGCTGAACAACCCGCTGCGCCCGCTGGAGGCCTGCGGGACCTCCGGCATGAAGGCGGCGCTCAACGGCGGGCTGAACCTCTCCATCCGCGACGGGTGGTGGGACGAGTGGTTCGACGGTCAGAACGGCTGGGCGATCCCGACCGCCGACGGCGTCGCCGACCCCGACCGCCGCGACGAGGTGGAGGCCCGGGCGATCTACGACCTGCTCGAGAGCCAGGTGCTGCCGCGGTTCTACGAGACCGACCGCGACGGGATCCCCGGCCGGTGGGTCGAGATGGTGCGGCACACGCTGCGCGAGACCGGTCCGCGGGTGCTGGCCACCCGCATGGTGCGCGACTACGTCCGCGACCTGTACGTGCCGGCCGCGGGCTCGGCCCGGTCGATGGCCGCCGAGGGGTACGCGCCTGCGCGCACGGAGGCCTCGTGGCGGGCGCACCTGCTGGCCCACTGGCACGACGTCCGGGTGGCGCACGTGGAGGCGACCGGTGCCGGTGACACCCCCGAGATCGGCTCGACGCTGGCGCTGCGCGCCGAGGTGGAGCTGCCCGGGTTGCAGCCCGACGACGTCGAGGTGCAGGCCGCCTACGGCCGGGTGGACGACGCCGACGGGCTGCACGAGGTGACCACCGTGCAGATGAGCCACGAGCACACCGACGGTTCGCGGCACTGGTTCACCGCCACCCTGCCGCTGGAGCGGACGGGCGCGTTCGGCTACACGGTGCGGGTGCTCCCGCACTCCGAGCATCTCGCCGACCCGGCCGAGCTCGGCGTGGTCAGCACCGCCTGAGGGGGAACCAGCGGGCACTCGGGCCACGCGGGTCACAGTGACCTCGTGTGACGTCGTCGCGCCCCGGCGTGGCGGTGGCCCGCGGCCAGCCAGAACGCTCGTGCATCACTAGGCTGGACGCCATGCCCGACCGCTGTGAAGTCCTCCCCGGAGATGCCGTCGTCGCTCGCCGTGGCGGCGGCCTGCTGTGGGTCGACGCTCCCGGCTCGCCCGCCCTCGTGTCGGCCCTGCACGCCTGCCTGGGTGTGTCGGGTCCCGGGGCCGACCGCGTGCTGGCCGCCGTGGCCGGTGAGGTGAGCTCCCTGGCCTCCGGTGGCGCCTCGTTCGCCCTCGTCCTCACCTCCGACGCCGGTACCGGGGTCGCGCTGTGGGCGGGCAAGGGCCAGCCGGCCGTCGACGGGGTCCCGGTCTCCGGCTCGTCGATCGACGGGGGGAGCCTCGCCACCGGTTTCTCGCTGGGGCAGTCGCTCTACGTCGGCCCCGGCCAGTCCGCGCCGGGCACCCCGCCGGGGGTGAGCTACGACCTGGTCGAGGGCACCGTGCCCGGCGGCGGGGCGACCCTGCACCTGACCGGGGCGGCGCCCGCCGCCGCCGCCGCGACCCCGGCGCAGTCGTTCGCGGCGAGCACGGACTCCGGCTTCGGCGCCGGCCGGGGTGCCTCCGCGGCCGCGGCCGCGGCCCGCCCCGAGTCGGGCGAGCAGACCGCCTTCTGGCGGCCCGAGACGACCGAGGCCGCGCCGATCCTGCGCTTCGACGACGGCATGGTCGTGACCATCGACGAGGACCTGGTCCTCGGGCGGCGTCCCGACAACCACGAGATGGTGTCCAGCGGCTCGGCCCGCGCGGTGCCGATCGCCGACACCCAGAACGTCCTCTCCTCGGCCCACGCGGCGCTGACCCGCAACGGCCGCGAGGTCTCGCTGGTCGACCTCGGCTCGCTCAACGGCACCCACGTCGCCGGCCCCGAGGCCACCGAGTGGACCCAGCTCGAGCCGGGCGTGGCCCACCCGCTCTCCGACGGCGACCGCCTCCTCCTGGGCTGGACCGTCATCACCTTCGAGCAGCCGCAGGACTGACGGCCCGCAGCGTTGGACGCCGGTGACCCGGAACCCTCGCGGTCCCGGGTCACCGGCGTTGGTCGACCCCGAGGGTGCCTGGACCGTCCGGCCAGGGCCGAGGTGGGATGCGGCCGTGCACTTCGAAGCCCTGCCGCCGACGTCGTCGAGGTGGTGGACGAGTCCGACGCGGACCTGCACGGCTGGGACCACGGCCCCGACCTGGACCACCCGGTGCGGCTGAGGCCGCGCTGACCGTCAGGGGCGGCGTTCGACCCGCAGCAGCCAGACGCACCGGCCGGGCAGCTCCACCGGCCCCGGCGGGAGGAAGGTGAGCGCGGGCGGGGTACCGCGGGCGTACTCGGTGGAGAGCACCAGCTCGTAGCCGTCGGCCCACGGCGAGCCGGGCAGCTCGACGGTCACCGGGTCGGGCCCCGCGTGCAGCTGCACCAGGTAGGAGTCGTCGACCACCGGGTGCCCGTGCTCGTCGCGGTTCCGGATGCCGCGGCCGTCGAGGTACATGCCTACGGTCTGCAGTCCCGTGTCGAACCAGTGCGCGGTGGTGAGCTGGCCGCCGCCCGGGGCGAACCAGGCGAGGTCGCGGGTGCCCTCGGTGCCCGCCAGCTCGTGGCCCTCGAAGAAAGCCTCCTGCCGCAGCACCGGGGCGCCGCGCCGGAGCCGGACCAGCCGGGTGGTGAAGGCGAGCAGGTCCTCGTCGGCGGCCGCCCAGTCCAGCCAGGAGACCTCGTTGTCCTGGCAGTAGGCGTTGTTGTTGCCGCCCTGGGTGCGGCCCAGCTCGTCGCCGGCGGTCAGCATCGGCACACCGGTGGAGAGCAGCAGCGTCGCCAGCATGTTGCGCACCTGGCGGGCGCGCAGCGCGGTGACCTCCGGGTCGTCGGTGGGCCCCTCGACGCCGCAGTTCCAGTTCCGGTTGTGGCTCTCGCCGTCCCGGTTCTCCTCGCCGTTGGCCTTGTTGCGCTTGTGCTCGTAGGTGACCAGGTCGGCGAGCGGGAAGCCGTCGTGCGCGGTGACGAAGTTGATGCTGGCGAACGGGCGGCGGCCGTCGGAGCGGTAGAGGTCCGAGGAGCCGGTGAGCCGGTAGGCGAGGTCGCGCACGCCCACGTGCGCCCCCGCCCAGACGTCCCGCACTGTGTCGCGGTACTTGCCGTTCCACTCGGTCCACGGCGGCGGGAAGTTGCCGACCTGGTAGCCGCCGGGGCCGACGTCCCACGGCTCGGCGATGAGCTTCACCTGGCTGACCACCGGGTCCTGGTGCACGACGTCGAAGAAGGCCGACAGCCGGTCGACGTCGTGCATCGAGCGGGCCAGCGCGGAGGCGAGGTCGAACCGGAAGCCGTCGACGTGCATCTCGGTGACCCAGTAGCGCAGCGAGTCCATGAGCAGGCCCAGCACCGCCGGCCGGCGCACGTCGAGGGTGTTCCCGCAGCCGGTGTAGTCGGTGTAGCGGGCGGGGTTGCCGCCGTCGAGCCGGTAGTAGCCGGGGTTGTCGATGCCCTTGAACGACAGCGTGGGCCCGGTGTGGTCCCCCTCGGCGGTGTGGTTGTAGACCACGTCGAGGATCACCTCGATCCCGGCGGCGTGCAGCTCCTTCACCATCGTCTTGAACTCGGTGACCTGCTGCCCGCCGCTGCCCGCGGCGCTGTAGGCCGCGTGCGGCGCGAAGTAGCCGAGGGTGTTGTAGCCCCAGTAGTTGGTCAACCCGCGGCGCAGCAGGTGCGGCTCGCTGACGAAGTGGTGCACCGGCAGGAGCTCGAGCGCCGTCACCCCCAGCGCCAGCAGGTGCTCGACGAACGCGGGGTGGGCGAGGCCGGCGTAGGTGCCGCGCAGGTGCGGCGGCACGCCCGGGTGCCGGGCGGTGGCCCCCTTGACGTGCACCTCGTAGATCACGGTGTCCGACCAGGAACGCCGCAGCGGGCGGTCGCCGTCCCACGGGAAGGGGTCGTGGACGACGACGCCGCGCGGCACGTGGGGCGCGGAGTCCTGGTCGTCGGGGACGGCGGAGTCGGGGTGGTCGAAGGGGTGCCCGAAGAGCGCGGTGTGCAGCCGCAGCTCGCCGTCGACGGCCCGCGCGTAGGGGTCGAGCAGCAGCTTGGCCGGGTTGCAGCGATGGCCGGACGACGGGTCGTAGCCGCCGTGCACCCGGTAGCCGTAGCGCTGCCCCGGGCCGACGCCCGGGAGCCGGCCGTGCCAGACCTGGTGGGTGGTCTCCTCCAGGCGGTGCCGGTGCTCGGTGCCGTCCGGGTCGAACAGGCAGAGGTCGACGGCGGAGGCGCCGGCCGACCACAGCGCGAAGTTCGTCCCGCGGCCGTCCCACACGGCACCCAGGGGCGCGGGCGCCCCGGGCAGCACGTCGGGGATGAGGTGTCCGGCCGCTGCGTGTTCGGTCACCGGGCGATCGTGCCTCCTCCTCACCCGGAGGGGGCGCACCGACCGGCGCGAGGGTTGGTTGGATGGGGGCGTGCCGAATGCTGACGCCCTCGCGGGGGCGGTCGTACGGATGACCGGGGTCGACGTCGTGCGGGGCAGCAACCACCTGCTCCGCGGCGTCGACTGGGCGGTGGAGGAGGACCACCGCTGGGTGGTCCTGGGCCCCAACGGGGCGGGGAAGACCACGCTGCTGCAGCTCGCCGCGGCGCAGCTGCACCCGACGCGGGGCGAGGTGCGGCTGCTGGGCGAGACGCTCGGCGCCGTGGACGTCTTCGAGCTTCGGCCCCGCATCGGGCTGACCAGCGCCTCGCTGGCCCAGCGGATCGCGCCGGCGGAGAAGACCGGTGACGTCGTCGTCTCGGCCGGCTACGCCGTCGTCGGCCGGTGGCGGGAGCGCTACGACGTCCACGACCTGACACGGGCCGGGATGCTCATGGCGCAGTGGGGCGTGGCCCAGTACGCGCACCGGCCGTTCGGCACGCTCAGCGAGGGCGAGCGGAAGCGCACCCAGATCGCCCGCGCGCTGATGCCCGACCCGGAGCTGCTGCTGCTCGACGAGCCCGGTGCCGGCCTCGACCTCGGGGGGCGAGAGGACCTCGTGTCCCGGTTGTCGGACCTGGCCCGCTACCACTACGCGCCCGCGCAGGTGCTGGTCACCCACCACGTCGAGGAGATCCCACCGGGCTACACCCACGCGCTGCTGCTGCGGGAGGGGGAGGTCGTGGCCTCCGGCGCCGCCGACGACGTCCTCACCGCAGGGCACCTGTCGGACACCTTCGGGCTCCCGCTCGAGCTGACCCGCACCGATGGCCGCTTCACCGCGCGACGCGCTCGATAGGGTGCGGTCCATGGCATCGACGCCCGAGTTCGTGACCCTGCAGGTGGCCGACGGGGTGGGCACGATCCGCCTCGACCGGCCGAAGATGAACGCGATCGACGAGCAGCTGCACATGGAGGTCCGGGCCGCGGCGCTCGAGGCCGGCGAGCGGGCCGACGTGCGGGCCGTCGTCCTCTACGGCGGGGAGCGGGTCTTCGCCGCGGGCGCGGACATCAAGGCGATGTCGCAGCTGGACGGGCGCGCGATGGTCGCCTGGGGTCGCGAGCTGCAGAACTCCTTCCGCGCGGTGGCGCGGATCCCGAAGCCGGTCATCGCCGCCGTCACCGGCTACGCCCTCGGCGGTGGCTACGAGCTGGCGCTGTGCGCGGACTTCCGGGTGCTCGGCGCGGGCGCGAGGGTCGGCCAGCCCGAGATCCTGCTCGGCGTCATCCCGGGCGCCGGCGGCACCCAGCGGCTGGCCCGGCTGGTCGGCCCGGCCCGGGCGAAGGACCTGGTCTTCACCGGCCGGCACGTCGCCGCGGAGGAGGCCCTCGAGATGGGGCTGGCCGACGCCGTCGTCCCCGACGCCGAGGTGTACGACACCGCCCTGGCCATGGCGCGCAAGCTCGCCGCCGGCCCGCCGCTGGCCCTGGCCGCCGCGAAGCGCGCCATCGACGAGGGGCTGGACCTGCCCCTGGACCGGGGGCTGGACCTGGAGAGCCGGCTGTTCGCCGAGCTGTTCGACACCGCGGACCAGGCGAACGGCATGCGGTCGTTCCTCGAGAACGGCCCGGGCAAGGCCGAGTTCACCGGCCGCTGACCCGCGTGGACGACGTCGTCGACCGGTCCGACCCCGGTGGCCGGGCCTGGGTCGACCGGGCGGTCGCCGTCGTCGAGGCCGATGCGCGGCGGAGCGCGGACACCCACCTGCTGGTCTACCCGCTGCCGCCCGAGTGGGGCGTGGACCTCTACCTGAAGGACGAGTCCACCCACCCCACGGGCAGCCTCAAGCACCGGCTGGCGCGGTCGCTGTTCCTGTACGGGCTCTGCTCCGGGCAGATCACCGAGGGCAGCACGGTCGTCGAGGCATCCAGCGGGTCGACGGCGGTGAGCGAGGCCTACTTCGCCCGGATGCTCGGCCTGCCCTTCGTCGCGGTGATGCCCCGCTCCACCAGCCCGGAGAAGGTGGCGCTCATCGAGTTCCACGGCGGGCGGTGCCACTTCGTCGCCCGGGCCCCCGACATCTACGAGGAGGCCCGCCGGCTGGCCGCCGACTGCGGGGGGCACTACCTCGACCAGTTCACCTACGCGGAGCGGGCCACCGACTGGCGCGGCAACAACAACATCGCCGAGTCGATCTTCGAGCAGCTCTCGGCCGAGCCGCACCCGGTGCCCGAGTGGGTCGTCGTCGGGGCAGGCACCGGGGGCACCAGCGCGACCATCGGCCGCTACCTGCGCTACCGCCGGCACCCCACCCGGCTGGCCGTCGTCGACCCGGAGAACTCCGCCTTCTTCCCGGGCTACGCAGCGGTCGACCCGGGCTGGACGACCGGGACCCCGTCGCGCATCGAGGGCATCGGCCGACCGCGCGTGGAGCCCTCCTTCGTCCCGACCATCGTCGACCGGATGATCGCCGTGCCCGACGCGGCGTCCCTGGCCGCGATGCGCCACCTGGAGCGGGTCACCGGGCGCCGTGCCGGGGGTTCCACCGGCACGAACCTCTGGGGCGCCTTCGGGCTGGTCGCCGAGATGGTCGCCGCGGGGCGCCGTGGGAGCGTCGTCACGCTGCTGTGCGACGGCGGGGAGCGGTACACACGCACGTACTACTCCGACGACTGGGTGGCCGAGCAGGGCCTGGACCTGGCGCCCCACGCGGAGACCCTCCGGCGGTTCGCGGCGACGGGGGAGTGGCCGGTGCCCGCCCCCGGCGCCGGGTGATGTGGCTCACCCGCCCCTCGTACCGCCGCGCCGTTACCGCGCAGTAGCCTCCATGATCGGTGCACATCCCCTGGTGAGTGCAGGCGGGCCACCGTGCCCGCGAACCCGACCCCATCGCGGAGGTAGGTCTGGCGATGAACATCGTCGTTCTGGTCAAGCAGGTCCCCGACTCCGGCAGTGAGCGCAAGATGGACCCGGCGGACAACACCGTCGCCCGCGCCACCGCCGACAACGTCATCAACGAGATGGACGAGTACGCCATCGAGGAGGCGCTCACCATCAAGGAGGCGCAGGGCGGGGAGGTCACCGTCCTCACCGTCGGCCCCGACGACGCCACCGACGCCATCCGCAAGGCGCTGTCCATGGGCGCCGACAAGGCCGTCCACGTCAGCGACGAGGCCATCCACGGCTCCGACGCCACGCAGATCAGCGCCGTCCTGGCCGCCGCCCTGCAGCAGATGGAGTACGACCTGGTCATGTGCGGGGCCGAGGCCACCGACAGCCAGATGAGCGTCATGCCGGCGCTGCTGGCCGAGCGGCTGGGCATCCCGCAGCTCTCCGGTGCCCGGAAGGTCACCATCGAGGGCGGCACCGCCAGGGTGGAGCGGCAGACCGACGGCGGCTACTGGGCCCTCGAGGCCCCGCTCCCGGCGATCATCTCGACCTGGGACACCATCAACGAGCCGCGCTACCCCTCGTTCAAGGGCATCATGGCCGCGAAGAAGAAGCCGGTCGAGTCCAAGACGCTGGCCGACCTGGGCGTCGACGCCTCCGCCGTCGGCCTGGCCAACGCCGCCACCCAGGTGCTCGACTTCGCCGGCCGCCCGCCCAAGGGCGAGGGCGTCAAGGTCACCGACGAGGGCGACGGCGCGCAGAAGTTCGTCGACTTCCTCGCCAGCCAGAAGATCGTCTGAGCCCGGCCCGGATCGAAGGAAGAGGAGAAACCCATGGCAGAGGTCCTGGTCCTGGCCGAGCTGAACCCGGCCGGCGGCGGCGTCCGCAAGACCACCCTGGAGGCCCTCACCGCGGCGCGTGCCCTCGGTGAGCCCTCGGCCGTCGTCCTCGGTGCCCCCGGCACCGCGGCCGGCGTCCGCGATCAGCTCGCGGAGTACGGCGCGGCCACCGTCTACGTGGCCGAGTCGGCCGACATCGACGACTACCTCGTGGCCCCCAAGGCCGAGGTGCTGGCGCAGCTGGTGGGCGAGAAGTCCCCGGCCGCCGTCGTCATCCCGTCCTCCCCGGAGGGCAAGGAGATCGCCGCCCGCCTGGCCGTCAAGACCGGCAGCGGCTTCCTGACCGACGTCACCGAGATCGCCGCCGACGGCACCGCGACCCAGGCCGCGTTCGCCGGGGCGACGATCGTCCACTCGAAGGTCGTCACGGGCACCCCGATCTACACCCTGCGCGGCAACTCGGTCACCCCCGAGCCGGCCCCGGCCGCCGGTGCCGAGCAGACCGTCGACGTCGCGGTGAGCGACGCGGCGAAGCAGGTCCGGGTCGTCGAGCGCGTCGTCGAGCAGAAGAGCAACCGCCCCGAGCTCACCGAGGCCTCGATCGTCGTCTCCGGTGGCCGCGGTGTGGCCAGCGCCGAGAACTTCTCGATCATCGAGGGCCTGGCCGACTCGCTCGGTGCGGCCGTCGGCGCCTCGCGCGCCGCGGTCGACTCCGGCTTCTACCCGCACAGCTTCCAGGTGGGTCAGACCGGCAAGACCGTGTCGCCGCAGCTGTACGTGGCCGTCGGCATCTCGGGTGCCATCCAGCACCGCGCCGGCATGCAGACCAGCAAGACGATCGTCGCCATCAACAAGGACCCCGAGGCGCCGATCTTCGAGCTGGCCGACTTCGGCGTCATCGGTGACCTGAACACCATCGTGCCGGCCGCCACCGAGCAGATCAACGCCCGCAAGTGAAGGCCCCCGTCCTCCTCACGCCTCGCTCCGCTCGCCGTGAGCCTCTGGACGGGGCCGGCCGCGCGGGCTGAACCCGCAAGGCTCGGATAACCGGTCGAGCGCCGATCCCCGTGGGGATCGGCGCTCGAACCGTTCCGGCAGCCGGGAAGCAGCCGGGGGCGCGGGTGGTTGCGCACCGCGTGGACACGGGAACGCCCCCGACGCTGTTCGACCGGGCGCACCGGCTCACCACCGCCGGGTTGCTGATGCTGGTCACCTTCGTCGCCTTCGAGGCGATGGCGGTGGCGACGGCGATGCCGACCGCGGTCGCGGAGCTGGACGGGCTGGCCTGGTACGCGTGGCCGTTCAGCGCGTTCCTGGTCGCCTCGGTGGTCGGGATGGTGCTCGGCGGCGACCTCGGTGACCGCCGCGGGTCCCGCGTCGCCCTCCTGACCGGGGTGGGGGTGTTCGCAGCCGGGCTGCTCGCCGCCGGCCTCTCGGACCACATGGCGCTCTTCGTCGCGGCCCGGGCGCTGCAGGGCGTCGGCGGCGGGGTCATCGCCGTCTCCCTGTACGTCGTGGCCGGGCAGGCGTTCGCCCCGGGGCTGCGGCCGCGGCTGTTCGGCGCGTTCGCGGCCGCGTGGGTGCTGCCGGCCCTGGTCGGCCCCGTCGTCGCCGGGCTGCTCACCACCCACCTCACGTGGCGGCTGGTCTTCCTCGGCCTGCTGCCGCTCATCCTCCTGGGGCTCGGCCTGGTCCTGCCCGCCGTCCGGGCGCTGCCCCGGCCCGCCGCGGTCGCAGGACCCGCCTCCGCCCGCCGCTGGTGGGCCCTGCTGGCAGGCGTGGGCATCGCCGCGCTGCAGTACGCCGGCCAGCGCCTGGACCTGCTCGCGGCCGGGATCGCCGTCGCGGGGCTGCTGGCGCTCGTCCTCGGACTGCGCCCGCTGCTGCCGCCCGGGACCGCCGCCGCGCGCCCCGGGCTGCCCGCGGTGGTCGCCGGCCGCGGCCTGCTGGCCGGCGCCTTCTTCGGCATGGACGCCCTGCTGCCGCTGGCGCTCACCGAGCTGCACGGCTACTCGGCCACCGCCGCGGGGATCCCGCTGACCGCCGGGGCCCTGGGCTGGGCCACCGCCTCGCAGCTCCAGGGCCGCAACCCCAACTGGTCGCGGGTGCGGCTGCTGCGGCTCGGGTTCGGCGTGCTCACCGCCGGGTTGCTGGCCACGGCCGCCATCGCCGTTCCCGGCCTCGGCGGGTGGCCGGCCTACGCGAGCTGGGCCGTCGCCGGGCTCGGCATGGGGCTCGGGATGCCCAGCCTCAGCGTGCTCCTGCTGGACCGCTCGTCGGACCAGACCCGCGGCGCGGACTCGGCGGCCTTCCAGATCGCCGACGTCACCGGCGCCGCCGCCTGCGTCGGGGTGGTGGGGGTGCTCGTCGCCGCGGCCGCCGGCGGCGCGCTCCCGCTGCCGTCCGCGGTGGTGGCCGGGGTGGTGCTGCTCTCGGTCGTGGCGGTCACCGGTGCGGTGCTCGCCCCGCGGGCGGGTGGTCCTCCGGCGGCGGCAGCCGGTCCCGCCGTCCCCGCGACTACCCTGAGCGCGTCATGACCTACTCGGAACCGGTCTACCTCGACCACGCGGCGACCACGCCGATGCTGCCCGAGGTGCTGGCGGCGATGACCGGCCAGCTCGGTCGCGTGGGCAACGCCTCGTCGCTGCACGCCAGCGGCCGGGCGGCGCGCCGCGCCGCGGAGCAGGCCCGCGAGCGGCTGGCCGAGGCGCTGGGCGCGCGGCCGTCCGAGGTGCTGTTCACCGGCGGTGGCACCGAGAGCGACAACCTCGCCGTCAAGGGGCTGTTCTGGGCCCGCCGCGCGGCGGACTCCCGCCGTCGCCGGATCGTCGTCAGCCCGGCCGAGCACCACGCCGTCCTGGACAGCGTCGAGTGGCTGGCCAAGCACGAGGGCGCCGAGGTCACCTGGCTGCCGGTCGAGCCCTCGGGTCGGGTGACCCCCGCTGCGCTGGCCGATGCGCTCGGCGACGGCAGCGACGTCGCCGTCGCCAGCGTCATGTGGGCCAACAACGAGATCGGCGCGGTGAGCGACGTGGCCGCGCTCGCGGCGACCGCGCACGACGTCGGCGTGCCCTTCCACACCGACGCGGTGCAGGCGGTCGGGCAGGTGCTGGTGGACTTCGGCGCGAGCGGCGTCGACGCGCTCACCATGACCGGGCACAAGCTGGGCGGCCCGATGGGGGCCGGCGCGCTGCTGCTGCGCCGCGACGCCGAGTGCACCCCGCTGCTGCACGGCGGCGGCCAGGAGCGCGACGTCCGCTCCGGCACGCTGGACGTCGCCGCCATCGTCGGGCTGGCGGTGGCGGCGGACGCGGCCGTGCAGGGGCGCGTCGAGCGGGCCGCCGAGCTGGCCCGGCTGCGCGACCGGCTGGTGGCCGGTGTCGTGGAGCAGGTGCCCGACGCGCAGCTCAACGGTCCGGCGTTGGACGACGTCGTCCGTTCGGGGCCCGGCCGCCTCCCCGGCAACGCCCACCTGTCCTTCCCGGGCGCCGAGGGCGATGCGCTGCTCATGCTGCTCGACGCCCGGGGGATCGAGTGCTCGACCGGCTCCGCCTGCAGCGCGGGGGTGGCGCGGCCCAGCCACGTGCTGCTGGCCGTGGGCGCCGACCCCGACCGCGCCCGCAGCTCCCTGCGGTTCAGCCTCGGGCACACGAGCACCGACGCCGACGTCGACGCCCTCCTGGACGTCATCGCCCCGGTGGTGGAGCGGGCCCGGCGGGCCGGGACGGGGCGCCGGTGAGGGTGCTGGCCGCGATGAGCGGGGGCGTCGACTCCGCCGTCGCCGCGGCCCTCGCCGTCGACGCCGGGCACGACGTCACCGGTGTGCACCTGGCGCTCTCCCCGGACCGGCAGACGCTGCGCAGCGGCGCCCGCGGGTGCTGCAGCGTCGAGGACGCCCACGACGCCCGGCGGGTCGCCGACGAGCTGGGCATCCCGTTCTACGTGTGGGACCTGGCCGAGCGGTTCACCGAGGACGTCGTCGACGACTTCGTCGCCGAGTACGCCGCCGGGCGCACGCCCAACCCGTGCCTGCGCTGCAACGAGAAGATCAAGTTCTCGGCGGTGCTGGACCGGGCGCGGGCGCTGGGCTTCGACGCCGTCGTCACCGGGCACCACGCGCGGCTGGCCGACGGCGAGCTGCGGCGGTCGGTCGACGCCGCCAAGGACCAGTCCTACGTGCTCGGCGTGCTCACCGCCGGGCAGCTGGCGGCGGCGGTGTTCCCGCTCGGCGGGATGACCAAGGACCGGGTGCGGGAGATCGCCGCCGAGCGCGGGTTCGGCGTCGCGGCGAAGCCCGACTCGCACGACATCTGCTTCATTCCCGACGGCGACACCCGCGGCTTCCTGGCCCGCCGGCTGGGCAGCCGCCCGGGACCGGTGGTCGACGCCGCCACCGGCGCGACCGTCGGGGAGCACGGGGGCACCTACGGGTTCACCGTCGGCCAGCGGCGGGGGCTCGGCGTCAGCGCCGGTGACTCGCGGCCCCGCTACGTGCTGGGCATCGAGCCGGTGACCCGCACCGTCACCATCGGCACCGCCGACCTCGCCGGGGTGGCCTGCGTGGTCACCGCGGCCCCCACCTGGACCGGGGTGCCGCCGGCGCTGCCGTTCCGGGCGGAGGTGCAGCTGCGCGCGCACGGCACGCCGGTGCCCTGCGAGGTGACCCGTGACGACGGCGGTGGACTGCGGATCCTGCTCGACGAGGAGCAGCGCGGGGTGGCTGCCGGGCAGTCCGCGGTGCTCTACGCACCCGACCCGCAGCGCGGGGACCTGGTCCTCGGCCAGGCCGCGGTCCGGAGCGCCGCCGCGACGCGGGGCTGAGGCCGGTCACCGGTCGCCGGACCTCGCGGGAACGGGACGGCGAACACTCGCCGACGACGGCGCGGGTCGGGCGATCCCGGCTGGCGGGTCGCGGGGGACCGTGATCACCTCGGGGTGACCTGGTTCCTGGACGGGGAGGTGCCGTGCCCCGGGTCCGTCCTGCCCGAGCGCCCCTCCTGGTCGTCCTGCTGCTCGTCCTGACCGCCTGCCGTTCGACCGTGGCGGCCGATGACGACGAGTTCCCTGTGCCCGCCGCCGTGTCCCCGGTCGTCGCCGACACCCCGGTCCAGCTGCTGGCGATCAACGACTTCCACGGGCAGCTGCGCCCGCCCCGGGGGCCGGCCGGGACCCTCGAGACGGGTGTGCCCGGCCCGGGCGCCGACGGGCAGCCGGGCACCGCGGACGACGGCCCCCAGCTCGTCGGTGGCGCGGCGCACCTGGCCCGGACGCTGGCGGAGCGGCGGGCCGATTTCGGCGGGGAGCCGCAGGACTCGCTCACGCTGGGCGCCGGGGACATGGTCGGCGCCTCGCCGTTCGTCTCGGGTGCGTTCCGCGACGAGCCCGCGATCGAGGTGCTCGACGAGCTCGGCCTGGACCTCTCCGCCGTCGGCAACCACGAGTTCGACCGCGGGGTGCAGGAGCTGCTGCGGCTCTCGTCCGCCGGCGACGGCTGGTCCTCGGACGACGTCGACGCGTGCGCAGGGGTCGTCGCCGAGGAGACGGGGTGCTTCTCCGGCAGCACCGGGGAGCCTTTTCGCGGAGCCGGGTTCGGCTACCTGGCCGCGAACGTCGTCGACCGGGGGACCGGTGCCCCGGTCCTGCCGCCCTACGCCGTCGTGCGGACCTCCGGTGGTGTGGAGATCGGCATCGTGGGCGTGGTCACCGCCGACACCCCGGGGATGGTGCTGCCGTCCGGGATCGCCGGCTACGAGTTCGGTGACGAGGCGGAGGCGGTGAACCGCTACGCCGAGGAGCTGCAGGACCGCGGGGTGGAGGCGATCGTGCTGCTGGTCCACGAGGGCGGTGCGCAGGGCGGCGCCTACGACGAGTGCGCCGGTGACCTGGCCGGCACGGCCATCGAGGAGATCAACGCCGCCGTGACACCGGCGGTGGACGTCGTCGTCAGCGGCCACACCCACGGCTCCTACGACTGCCGGCTCCCCGACCCGGGCGGCGCGCCGCGCCCCGTCGTCCAGGCCGGCGCCCACGGCACCGCGGTCGTCGACCTCCGGTTCGTCGTCGGTGCCGACGGGCACGTGCGGCGGGACACCGTCACGTCGTCCGTCGTGCCGGTGCTGCGCACCGAGCCGGATCCGGAGGTGGCGCGGATCGTCGAGCACTGGGCCGCCCGGGCGGAGCAGGACGGAGCCGGCACCCCTGTCGCCGTGCTGACGGGGGACGTCCGCCGCGGCCCCGGCCCGTCGTCGCCGCTGGGCGTGCTGGTGGGGGACGCGATGCTGGCGGCTGCGACCGCCGAGGTCGCAGGGCCGGCGCCGCTGGCCGCCTTCACCAGCAGCGGGAGCATCCGCACCGACCTGGTGGTGCCCGGTGGAGCCGGCCGCGGGGAGGTCCGGCGCCAGGACGTCTACGCCGTGGTGTCGCTGCCCTACACCGTCGACGTCGTCACCGTCTCCGGGGCGGCGATCCGGCAGGCGCTGGAGCAGCAGTTCACCGAGGACGGCGGGCTCGGGCCGTTCCCGCTCGAGGTCTCCGGCGGCGTGGCGTACTCGTACGACCCCGCGCGCCGGCCCGGCGACCGCGTCGACCCGTGCTCCCTCGTCCTCGGGGACCAGCAGGTCGACCCTGCGGGGAGCTACCGGATCGCCCTGACCTCGCACCTGCGGGCGGGGAGCGACGGGTACACGGCATTCACCTCCGGTGGTGGCACGGTCCGCGGGCCGGAGCTGCCGGACGCCCTCGTGGAGCACCTCGCCGCCCGGTCGCCGGTCGACCCGCCCTCGCCGGCCCGGGTGGTGGCCACCGCGGAGCGGGAGGCCTGCTGATCCGGCCGACCGTCGAAGGGGTCGTCCGACCGGCGGGCTAGCGTCGTGGCATGGCTGCATCGACCGAGAGCGGGCGTCCGGCACCCGGGACGTGGGGGCCCGCCTCCGGCGTCGGATCGCTGCCCGGCAGCGACCCGGCCGAGGCGGTGCGCACCGTCGTGGGCGAGCTGCCCGGGTTCGCGCACCTGCCGGAGCTGCCGGGGCGGGGCGCCGGCGCCGACATGCTGGGGCGCAGCGCCGCCCTGCTGGTCGACCTCGCCGTCGACCTGACCCCGGCGGGCTGGCGGCTGGTCCCGCGGCCCGGGATGGACCAGCAGCGGGCCGAGGAGTTCCTCGCGCGCGACCTCGACGCCCTGCACGACGTCGCCGAGGCCTGGACCGGACCGCTCAAGGTGCAGGCCGCCGGGCCGTGGACCCTCGCGGCGGGGCTCGAGCGGACGCGCGGGGACCGCGCGGTCGTGGACCCGGGCGCCCGCCGCGACCTGGGCCAGTCGCTGGCCGAAGGGCTCGCTGCGCACGTGGCGGCCGTGCAGGCCCGGGTGCCGGGGGCGCGGATCGTGGTGCAGCTCGACGAGCCGTCGGTCCCCGCCGTCCTCCAGGGCGCGCTGCCGACCGCCAGCGGGTTCGGGAAGCTGCCGGCCGTCGCCGAGGACGTCGTCGAGCAGGAGCTCGCGGCCGTGCTGCGCGCCCTGCCCGGCCCCGTGGTCGTGCACTGCTGCGCGCCCCGGATGCCGCTGGGCCTCTTCCGGGCGGCCGGTGCGGCCGGGCTCTCGTTCGACCTGGGGCTGGTGCAGGACCTGGACGCGGTGGGCGAGGCGGTCGACGCGGGGGTGCACCTGCTGCCCGGTGTCGTCCCCGGCACCGACGCCTCCCTGCCCGCGCCCAGGACGACGGCGACGCGGGTGCAGGCGTGGTGGCGCGAGCTCGGCTTCGCCGCCGACCGGCTGCCGGACGCGGTCACCCTGACCCCCGCCTGCGGGCTGGCCGGGGCCACGCCGGCCTACGCCCGCGCCGCGATGCGCCAGGTGCGCGAGGCCGCGAAGTACCTGCTGCCGGGGTGACTCAGGCCAGGACCGCGGCGCCGACGGCCCCGGCGGCGACGGCCAGGAGCGCCAGCACGACGAGCGCCTGCAGCGACGGCGGCGTCCGGGCGAACGCCGGGCGCGTCCGGAAGCAGGCCAGCAGCACCACGCCGAGCAGGCCGGCGATCCCGAGGAACGGCGCGGCCAGGGCGCCGGCGAAGCCCACGCTGTCGGCCGGCGTGAGCGAGCAGCCGAACCCGATCCCGGTGCACTGGCCGCCCGCGTTCTCGTCCGGCAGCGCCAGGGAGCCGGCGACCACCGCCAGCGCGGGGAGCAGCCACAGGACGCCCAGGAGGTACCCGTAGGCGCGGCTGCCCGGCGCCCGGTCGCCCGGCGGAGTGGTCACGAGCTGCATCCTGGCCTCTCCGGGTGCCGCGCCACGAGCGGGTGAGCCCCGGTTGACCGTCGTACCCGCCGGATACCGTTCGACCGTGAGCACCGACGCCGACCTCGTCGAACCGTCCGTCACCCCGGTGGCCGACCGCGAGGACCTCACCGAGGTCCCCGACGACGTGCGCACCCGGCACCGCGACCTCTCCGAGGAGCTGGACCGGTACGCGTTCGCCTACTACGTGCGCGACGAGCCGCTGATCAGCGACGGCCAGTACGACGAGCTGATGGCCGAGCTCAAGGAGCTCGAGGCGGCCCATCCGGCGCTGGTCACGCCCGACTCACCCAGCCAGAAGGTCAACGGCGGGTTCACGGCCACGTTCGCCCCGGTGCAGCACCTGGAGCGCATGCAGAGCCTGGACAACGCCTTCAGCGGCGACGAGCTGTCGGCCTGGGCGGCGCGGGCGGAGCGGGAGGGTGCGGCAGGGGCGAGCTACCTCTGCGAGCTGAAGGTCGACGGCGTGGCGGTCGACCTCGTCTACGAGCAGGGCCGGCTGGTCCGGGCCGCCACCCGGGGCGACGGCGTGACCGGCGAGGACGTGACCGCGAACGTCCGGACTATGCGGGACGTCCCCCAGCAGCTCACGGGGGAGGACGTGCCCGGGCTGCTCGAGGTGCGCGGCGAGATCTACTTCCCGGTGGCGGCGTTCGCCGACGTCAACGCGGCCATGGTCGAGCAGGGGCGGCCGCCGTTCGCCAACCCGCGCAACGCCGCGGCCGGCTCGCTGCGCCAGAAGGACCCCAAGGTCACCGCCTCGCGGCCGCTGCGGCTGGTCGTGCACGGGCTCGGCGCCCGCACCGGGTTCGAACCGGAGCGCCAGTCGGCCGCCTACGAGGGCCTGCGGGCGCTGGGCCTGCCGGTGAGCGACCGCTTCGAGGTGGTGGCCGACCTCGAGGGGGTGTGGGCCTACATCGAGCGCTACCGCGAGCAGCGCCACTCCGTGGAGCACGAGATCGACGGCGTGGTCGTGAAGGTCGACCAGGTGGCGCTGCAGCGACGGCTGGGCTCGACCTCGCGGGCGCCGCGCTGGGCGATCGCCTTCAAGTACCCGCCGGAAGAGGCGACGACGAAGCTCGTCGACATCCGGGTCAACGTAGGGCGCACCGGCCGGGTGACGCCGTTCGCCTTCATGGACCCGGTGAAGGTGGCCGGCTCCACCGTGCAGCTGGCCACCCTGCACAACGCCAGCGAGGTCAAGCGCAAGGGCGTGCTGATCGGGGACACCGTCGTCATCCGCAAGGCGGGCGACGTGATCCCCGAGGTGCTCGGCCCGGTGGTCGCCGCCCGCACGGGTGACGAGCGCGAGTTCGTGATGCCGACCCACTGCCCCGAGTGCGGCACCGAGCTGCGGCCGGAGAAGGAGGGCGACGCCGACATCCGCTGCCCCAACGCCCGGTCCTGCCCTGCGCAGCTGCGGGAGCGCGTCTTCCACGTGGCCGGTCGTGGGGCGTTCGACATCGAGAACCTGGGTTACGAGGCGGCGGTCGCGCTGCTGCAGAGCGGTCTGCTCCAGGACGAGGGCGACCTCTTCTTCCTCGACGAGGAGGCGCTGTGCCGCAGCACGTTCTTCACGAAGAAGGACGGCGCCCTGTCGGCCAACGGGCGCAAGCTGCTGACCAACCTGCAGACCCGCAAGGAGGTGCCGCTCTGGCGGGTGCTGGTCGCGCTCTCCATCCGGCACGTGGGTCCCACGGCCGCCCAGGCGCTGGCGCGCGACTTCCGCTCGATGGACCGGATCATGGCCGCGACGGAGGAGGAGCTGGCCGCTGCCGACGGGGTCGGCCCGACCATCGCGCGCTCGGTCCGCGACTGGTTCGCCGTCGACTGGCACCGCGACGTCGTGGAGAAGTGGCGCCAGGCCGGTGTGCGGATGGCCGACGCGGCCGAGGACGCGCCGCCCGGTCCGCTCACCGGCGTGACCGTCGTGGTCACCGGGTCGCTCCGTGACTTCAGCCGCGACGAGGCGATCGCGGCGATCCAGGAACGCGGCGGCAAGGTGACCGGGTCGGTGTCGAAGAAGACCGGCTTCGTCGTGGTGGGGGCCGATCCGGGCAGCAAGTACGACAAGGCGGTGCAGGCGAAGGCGCCGATCCTGGACGACGACGGCTTCCGCGTGCTGCTCGAGCAGGGCCCGGACGTCGCCCGCGAGATCGCGACCGTCGGCGACGGCAACGAGTAGCCCGCCGGCTGGCCTCGCCGCAGTCATCCAGGTCAGAACGGCGGGGGAGTGGTCGTCGCGATCAGGCCGGTCGGGGTGGTCACCGTCAGCCGCCCGTCGGGTGCCAGCTCGTACCGCCAGCCCGGCGCCTGGTGCTTGTCCCGGTGGTGGCCGGTGCAGAAGCCGGTGAGGTCGTCCGCGCTCGTCGGGCCTTCGGGCCAGGGGCGGTCGTGGTCCAGTTCCCCGCCGAGCGGCACGCGTCGGCGGCAACCGGGGAAGCGGCAGCGGCGGTCGCGGGCAGGCAGATACCGGTCGGGCGAAGCCCCGGGGCGGTAACCGTCGGTCGGTCCGGGTGGGTCGAGCCCCGGCCGACCGGTGAGGTCGTGCGTGCAGGGGGCCGCCGCGCGGTGGCAGGCGCCGTCGTCGCAGCGGGCCAGGCGGCGGAGCTCGCAGCTGTCGGTGAGCGCGAGCAACGCACCGGTGAGTTCGTCGACCCCCGCGATCCGCGGCCGGTCGACCAGCGTTCCGCCCCCACTGGCGTCGAGCAGTGCGGCAAGGGCTGCCCGGCGGTGCTCCCCGGCTTCGGCGCACGCGTCGAGATCGCTCGGCGCGCGGGTGATCCGGCCCTCGGCGCTGCGCAGCCACGCGTCCTCGTCCTCGCGGTCGGCGCGCTCGGCAGCGGTCACCATCCGCCGCGCGTGACCGATCGCCCGGTCCAGGCCGAGCAGGGCGTCGGCGGCAGCCTGCAGCGACCCGTGGGCGGCGGCCCAGCGACCGGAGTCGTCGCCGTCCCCGTGATCCGTCATGGGTGCCGGGCCGACTGCGGGCCGGTGATCGGGTGCTGGCCCGGGATCGGGGTCAACGGCCGGCGCCGGGTCGGCGAACGCACCCGCGCTCTCGAGCCAGGTCATGTAGGGGGCTTCCTCCGCCCACCGCCGGAGCAGCTCGTCCTCCGGGGCGTACTCCTCGCCGCCCCACTCACCCCGGAGGGCACGGGCCTCGACCTCCGCCCACCACCGCTCGTCGGCCTCCCGCCACTCCGCAGGCGAGGTGTGCAGCGGCCGGGCATCGGTGGGGCAGGCGTCGGTGGGGTAGCCGTCGTCGGCGCAGGCAGCTGCCGGCCGATCGCCGGCCCGGTGACCTCCGTCGGCGGGTGGCCGTCAGGGGGCGAGCGCGTCATGCCCTCCTCGCAGGCATCCCCCGACTCGGGCAGTAGGCCCAGGGCCCGGGCGAGCGCGCGGACGACCTCGGCCGGCACGGGCTCACCGCCGATCTCGCCCGGCTGGTCGCCCCCGAGGAGGGCTCGCACGCCGGCCACCACGGTCAGCTGCGCCTGCACGGCGGGGCGGTCCTCCTCATCCGGCCGGAGCACCAGGTCGAGGAGGCAGTCGGCCATCTGCTGGCCGCGGGTCCGGGTGTCCTCCGGCTCGTCGAGCGCGTCGGCGTACCTGCCCAGCGCGTCGAGCAGCGCCTGCGCCTCGGGCACCGTGAGGAGTGCGCCGAACGCGGCCACGCCCTCGCGCCGGTCGGACAGCACCGAGACCCCTCGCTCGCGCAGCCACGCCGCCACCCGCTCGAGCATCGGCCAGAGGTGCCCCGCATGGAGCTCCCCGCGCTCCCGGCGCAGGACCCGACGCCTCGTCGCTGGACGCGGCCGAGGACCTCGCCACCCCTGGTGCCGCCCGCGTCATGCGTCCGAACATGTGTCCGATAGAACGGAACTGCAGCAGCTGGGACGAGCACCGGTGCAGCTCAGAGCGGCATCTCGGTGGATGTCGGCCGGCGGGCATGCCGCGGCGTCAGGCGGGCGGGAGGTGCGCCACCGTCGTCGCGATGCCGGTGAAGTGGGCCAGCCGGAGCAGCTCCGACCGGCGGAAGGCGGGGCCGCCGGAGCGCCCGAGCACGATCGCCCGGCCCGCCCCGTAGGGCACCGCCATCATCTCGATGGCCATCTCCTGCCACCGCTCGGGCAGCCACGGCTCGTCGCTGGGCAGCAGCCGGGGACCGGTCAGCGGGAGCCACGGGAGGGTGAGGCCGGTGAAGGAGGGGGCCGCCTCCGACGCGGCGACCACCGCGCCGTCGGTCAGCGGGGTGGGCTGCCCCGAGTCGTCCAGGACCACCGCCCAGCCGCTGTGGAAGACCCGCGGCAGCGACTCGGTCAGGAGCGCGGTCGGTGGGCGGTCACCGCGGGCGAGCGCGTCGAGCAGGTCCAGTTCCCGGTGGGTGTCGAGGGGGCCGGCGAAAGGGCGCAGCGACTCCACCTGCACCCCGGGCACCGCCTGGGCGACGGTGATCAGGCTGTCGGGCAGCCGGTCGCCGGGCAGGTCCACGACGACGTCGTCCACCGCGATGCCGTTGCCGCGCTCGAGCACGTCGAGCGAGACGATGTCGATGCCCGCGGTGCCCAGCGCCGTGGCGACGGCGCCGAGGATGCCGGGGCGGTCGGGCAGGACCAGGCGCAGGAGATAGGACACGGTTCCTCCGGGGGACTGCTCGCCGGTTCGGGCCGATCTCCGTCGATCGCGATCGGGGGCAGCCTCTCACGCTGACCAGGGCCGGGACGCCGCCACGTACAGTGACCCGGTCACGTCCCGGGCCGAGAGCGGGCCGCCGGGCACTGCCGAAGTGGAGTTCCACCGCAGCATGAGCACCCCCTCCCCGAAGGGCCAACTGACCCGTGATGAGGTGGCCCACCTGGCGCACCTGTCCCGGCTCGCGGTGAGCGACGAGGAGCTCGACCTCTTCGCCGGTCAGCTCGCCGCCGTGCTGGACGCCGTCGCGCAGGTCGGCAAGGCCGACGTCGCCGACGTGCCGCCCACCACGCACGCGGTGCCGATGACCAACGTCATGCGTCCCGACGCCGTCCGGCCCAGCCTGCCCCGCGACGTCGTCCTCGCCGGCGCGCCGGCCGCGGAGGACGACCGCTTCCGCGTGCCGCGGATCCTCGGGGAGGAGGCGTGAGCGACGTGACCGCCACGGACATCACGGGCACCAGCGCCGCCGACCTCAGCGCCGCCCTGCGGGCCGGTGAGCTCAGCTCGGTCGAGGTGACCCGGGCCTACCTGGACCGCATCCAGGCCGAGGACCCGACGATCGGCTCCTACCTGCACGTCGACGCCGAGGCCGCGCTGCAGGCCGCCGGCGAGGTCGACGCCGCCCGCGCGAAGGGCGAGGAGCTCGGCCCGCTGGCCGGCGTCCCGCTCGCGCTCAAGGACGTCGTCGTCACCGAGGGCGTGCCCACGACCAGCGGCTCGAAGATCCTGGAGGGCTGGCGGCCGCCGTACGACGCCACCCTGGCCGCCCGGCTGAAGGCCGCCGGCACGGTGCTGCTGGGCAAGACGAACATGGACGAGTTCGCGATGGGCTCCTCCACGGAGAACTCCGCCTACCGGGTCACCCGCAACCCCTGGGACACCGACCGCATCCCGGGCGGCTCCTCCGGTGGCTCCTCGGCCGCGGTCGCCGCCGGGCTCGCCCCCTGGGCCGTCGGCACCGACACCGGCGGGTCGATCCGCCAGCCCGCCGCCGTCACCGGGCTGGTCGGGCACAAGCCGACCTACGGGTCGGTCTCCCGCTACGGGCTCATCGCGTTCTCCTCGAGCCTCGACCAGGCCGGCCCCATGACGCGCACGGTGCTGGACGCCGCCCTGCTGCACGAGGCCATCGCGGGGCACGACCCGCTGGACTCCACGAGCATCGACGCACCGGTGCCCGTGCTCGCCGAGGCCGCCCGCCGCGGCGCCGGGGGCGACCTGGCCGGCCTGCGGGTGGGTGTCGTCACCGAGCTGGGCGGCGAGGGACACACCGACGGGTACGAGCCCGGGGTGCTGGCGCGCGTCGCCGAGGCGGTCGCGCTGCTGGAGGGCATGGGCGCCGAGGTGCGGCCGGTCTCCTGCCCGGCCTTCGACCTGGCGCTGCCGGCCTACTACCTGATCGCGCCGAGCGAGGCGTCGTCGAACCTGGCCCGCTTCGACGGCGTCCGCTACGGCCTGCGGGTCGGTGACGACGGCAGCCGCGACCTCGACGAGGTCATGGCACTGACCCGCGAGCAGGGCTTCGGCCCCGAGGTGAAGCGCCGCATCATCCTCGGCACCTACGCGTTGTCCAGCGGCTACTACGAGGCCTACTACGGGCAGGCGCAGAAGGTCCGCACGCTGATCAGCCGCGACTTCACCACCGCCTGGGACGGCGTCGACGTGCTCGTCAGCCCGACCAGCCCGACGGTGGCTTGGCCCATCGGCGCGCGCGTGGACGACCCGATCGCCATGTACGCCGCCGACCTGTGCACCCTGCCGGCCAGCCTCGCCGGCATCCCGGCCATCTCGGTGCCGTGCGGGCTGTCCGAGGGGCTGCCCGTGGGCTTCCAGGTCATGGCGCCGGCCCTGGCCGACGACCGCTGCTACCGGGTCGCGGCCGCGCTGGAGGCCGCGCAGGACGCCGCCCGCGGGCACGTGCTGCTGGCCGGGATCGGCTCGAAGGAGAACGCCCCCTCATGACCGACACCCTCGTGGGCTACGACGAGGTCCTGACCCGCTACGAGCCGGTCATCGGCCTGGAGACCCACGTCGAGCTGGGCACCGCGTCGAAGATGTTCTGCGGCTGCTCGACCACCTTCGGTGCCGAGCCGAACACCCAGACCTGCCCCGTCTGCCTCGGCCTGCCCGGCTCCCTGCCGGTGGTCAACGCCGACGCGATCGAGTCCACGATCCGCATCGGCCTCGCGCTGGGCTGCCGGATCGCGAGCTGGTCGCGGTTCGCCCGGAAGAACTACTTCTACCCGGACATCCCGAAGGGCTTCCAGACGAGCCAGTACGACGAGCCGTTGTGCACGGCGGGTCACCTGGACGTCGAGGTCGACGGCGAGACCTACCGCGTCGAGATCGAGCGGGTGCACATCGAGGAGGACACCGGCAAGAACCTGCACGTCGGTGGCGCAACCGGGCGCATCCACGGCGCCGATCACTCCCTCGTCGACTACAACCGCGCCGGCATCCCGCTGGTCGAGATCGTCACCCGCCCGATCCCGGGCACCGGCGCCAAGGCCCCCGACGTGGCTCGCGCCTACGTCACCGAGCTGCGGGAGATCCTGCTCGCCCTCGGGGTCTCCGAGGTCCGGATGGAGCAGGGCAACCTGCGCTCCGACGTGAACACCTCGCTGGCCCCGATCGGCAGCCTCGAGTGGGGAACCCGCACCGAGACCAAGAACGTCAACTCGCTGCGCTCGGTGGAGCGCGCGGTGCGCTACGAGATGCGCCGGCAGGCCG
This sequence comes from Blastococcus sp. SYSU DS0533, assembly GCF_054050775.1. Taxonomy (NCBI): domain Bacteria; kingdom Bacillati; phylum Actinomycetota; class Actinomycetes; order Geodermatophilales; family Geodermatophilaceae; genus Blastococcus; species Blastococcus sp. SYSU DS0533. The sequence continues at coordinate 121,733 of NZ_JBJGZZ010000003.1, forward strand.
CCCTCCTGGACGCCGGTGAGCGCGTGGTGCAGGAGACCCGGCACTTCCACGAGGACACCGGCTCGACGTCCGAGGGGCGCAGCAAGGAGGAGGCCACCGACTACCGGTACTTCCCCGAGCCCGACCTCGTGCCGATCGCGCCCGACGAGGAGTGGATCGAGAAGCTGCGGGCCGCGCTGCCGGAGCTCCCGGCCGCCCGCCGCGCCCGCCTGCAGGAGGAGTGGGGCCTCTCGGCCACCGAGATGGCGTGGATCGTCAACGCCGGCGCCCTCGGCCTGGTGAGCGAGACGGTCGCCGCCGGCGCGACCCCGGCCGACGCCCGGAAGTGGTGGCTGGGCGAGCTGGCCCGGCGGGCCAACGACGCGGGCGTGGACCTCGCGGAGCTGCCGGTCACGCCGCGGCAGGTCGCCGAGCTGGCGGGGCTGGTGCAGGCCGGCACGGTCAACGACCAGCTCGCGCGGCAGGCGCTCGACGGGGTGCTGGCCGGCGAGGGCGACCCGGCGGCGGTCGTGGAGTCCCGCGGCCTCGCGGTCATGGGGGAGTCCGACGAGCTGGTCACCGCCGTCGAGGACGCGATCGAGGGCAACCCGGACGTCGCCGAGAAGGTGCGCGGCGGCAAGGTCCAGGCGATCGGGGCGCTCGTCGGCGCGGTCATGAAGACCACCCGTGGCAAGGCGGACGCCGCCACCGTGAAGCGGATGCTCGAGGAGAGGCTGCTCGGCTCCTAGCCTGACCGGGTGGGCGTCCCGGAGGTGGAGCTGCGGCCGCTGAGCCGGGGCGACTTCCCGCCGGTCTCCCGGTGGCTGGCCGAGCCGCTGGTGGTGGTAGGAGGGCCACCGCCGTGTCCCTCGGGGTGCACGGGGGCGAGCCGTGCGGGCTGGTCCGGGTCTACCGCTGCGACGACGAGCCCGGGTCGCTCGCCGAGCTCGGCCGGTCCCGCCCGGGGCGCTGCATCGACCACCTGGTGGAGGAGCCGTCGGCCGACGAGGCTTCCCTGGCGGGCGCTGCGGCGGGCGGGCGCCACCTGGTCCGCCGATGGCGAGCTGATCCTGGACGACCTGGCCGACTCCCGGCAGCACGTCGGCCACCGGTTCGTGCGCTGATCCCCTAGAGCGGGGAGTTGGGCTGACCCCCGGGCGGGCGGATCCGCAGCACCTTGTCGTCGTCATCCGCGGGGGAGCCGACGCCGTCGCGGTTGGACGTGGTGACCCAGAGCGCGCCCTCGGCGTCGAGGACGACGGTGCGCAGCCGGCCGTACCGGTCGGTGAGCACCTCGTCGACGGCGCCGTCGACCGGGACGCCGTTCTCGTCCAGGGTGATGACGTGCACCCGCTGCCCGTCCAGGGCGCCGAGGAACACGGTCCCGTTGGCCACCGCGCAGCCGCCCAGGCCACCTTCCCCGGCCGGGACGGTGATGAGGGGGACGCCCTCACCGTCCTCCTGGACGAGGTCGACCTCGTCGGGGCGCTCGCGGGACTCGTCGGTGGCGTAGAGCCGTTCCCCGTCCTGGCAGAGCGCCGTGACGTCGCGGTACCCCCAGCTGTGCACCGGGGTGAGGCTCTGCACCGGGCGGCCGAAGACGTCGATGCGCAGCACCTTGCCGGCCAGCGACTCAGGATCCGCCGCGAGCGCCGGGTCCCCGGTGTCCCCGGTGCCGACGTAGAGGTGGCCGTCGGCGCCGGTCAGGAGCGCGCCGCCGTTGCCGGTCTCGCCGCGCGGGATGCCGGTGAGCACCGGGTTCGGCGTCCCCCCGATCGGGAAGCGCACCACCCGGTTGTCGGTCGCCGTCGTGATGTAGGCGAACAGCAGCCCGTCCTCGAGGAAGGTGGGGGACAGCGCCAGCCCCAGGAGCCCGCCGTCGCCGCTGGTGTCCAGCCCGGGCACGGTCATGAGCTCCACCGCCGGGGACCGGTCGGGGAAGACCTGCAGCAGCCGCCCGGTCTCCCGCTCCCCGACGACGGCCGAGCCGTCAGGCAGCAGCACCAGACCCGTGGGCACCTCCAGGCCGGTGGCGACGACGTTCGGGTCGCCCTCCTCCTCGCCCGAGCCCGGCTGCGCCGGGTCCGCGGGCGGCGGGAGGGTGGCCGTGGGCGGGCCCACCTGCGGCGGGGGGCCCTCGGGGAGCGGCCGGAAGGGGCCGGCGGGCTCGTAGCCACCACCGCCGCAGCCCGCCAGCAGCAGGCCGGCGAGCAGCGCGGCGGCCGCGCGCGGTGCGCTCCGCGCGCTCGTCGGCCTCACCCGGCCCAGGGTACGTGCGGCCGGGGTACGCACGCGGGCGCGCCGCTGGCTAGCGTGGGGTGGTGACGACCCTGGAGCTGGCGGCGGACGAGACGCTGCACGTGCTGGTCCCCTCCCGACGGCTGGCCGAGGCGGTCGAGGAGCTCTCCCCGCGGGTGCGGGCGCACCGGGTGGCGCCGGCGGACGGACCGCCCCGCGGTGAGCCGGCCGGGGCGCAGGTCTGGGTCGCGGGTGGTGGCGCGACCCCGCCCCCCGAGGGCTTCCTCGACGCGCTGCCGCGGTTGCGGCTGGTGCAGCTGACCAGCGCCGGCGCCGAGGGGTTCGCGGGCCGGATGCCCGAGGGCGTCCTGCTGTGCAACGCCCGTGGCGCGCACACGCCTGCCACCGCCGAGTGGGTGGTGGCGGCGACGCTCGCCGCCCAGCGCGGGCTGCCCTTCTTCGTCCGCGAGCACGACGCCGGCCGGTGGTCGTTCAGCACGCACCGGTCGCTGGTCGGTGCCCGCGTGCTGGTCGTCGGGGCCGGTGACATCGCGGCGACGGTGGGCCGCATGCTCGCCGGCTTCGACGTGCGGCTGACCTACGTGGCGCGCCGTCCGCGGGAGGGCGTGCGCACGGTGGCCGAGCTGCCGGAGCTGCTGCCCGAGGCCGACGTCGTCGTCCTGCTCGTGCCCCTGACCCCCGAGACCACCGGGATGGTCGACGCGCGGTTCCTGGCCGCGATGCCCGACGGCGCCCTCCTCGTGAACGCCGCCCGCGGGCCGGTCGTCGACACCGGGGCGCTGCTGGCCGAGCTCACCTCGGGGCGCCTGCGCGCGGCGGTCGACGTCACCGACCCCGAGCCGCTGCCGGAGGGGCACCCGCTGTGGCGCGCGCCCGACCTGCTGCTCACCCCGCACGTCGGCGGTGAGGTGCCGGCGACGCGGGAGCGGGCGACGGCGGCGGTCACCGAGCAGATCGGCCGCATCCTGGCCGGGCAGCCGCTGGCGAACGTCGTCGACGCCTACTGATCCGCCGGGCGGGCGGAGGGGTCGGCGAGGCGCCCGCCCGAGGCGGCGGCGACCCGGGGCAGGTCCCGCACCCGGAGCACCGGCAGCCGCACCTGGGTCCCGCCCGTCGTCACCAGCCACACCTCGCCGCGCCCGCCCAGGCGGAGCCCGGAGAGCTCGGACCACGGCACCGAGCGGGACCCCAGCAGCGACCGGGCCGTGATGCCGTCCTCGCCGACGTCGACCCCGGCCCGCAGCACCCATGCGGCCACCGCGGCCGGGACCAGCAGGAGCAGGAGGGTCCACGCGCTGACCAGGGCGGTGGGCAGGACGCAGAGCGCGAAGATGATCACGGGTAGCAGCGCGCTCCGGTTCATCCGGAAGCGGGCGGGAGGGGTCACGGAGGGCGATCCTCCCACCCGCGCCCCGCAGCCCGTCGGGGAACGGGCCTACCATCCCCGCTCGTGACGATCGGCGAGGACCTCATCCCCGGAAACGAGCCCGCGGGCGCGACCCACAGCCCGCTCAAGCCCCGCAGCTACGAGGTGACCGACGGGCTGGCGAAGGCCCCGGCGCGCGCGATGCTGCGGGCGGTCGGCATGGGCGACGAGGACTTCGCCAAGCCGCAGATCGGCGTCGCGTCCTCGTGGAACGAGATCACCCCGTGCAACCTGTCCCTGGACCGGCTGGCCAAGCGGGCCAAGGAGGGCGTGCACGCTGCCGGCGGCTTCCCGCTGGAGTTCGGCACCATCTCGGTGTCCGACGGCATCTCCATGGGCCACGAGGGCATGCGGGCCTCGCTGGTCTCCCGCGAGGTGATCGCCGACTCGGTCGAGACGGTGATGTTCGCCGAGCGGCTGGACGGGTCGGTCCTGCTCGCCGGCTGCGACAAGTCCCTGCCGGGCATGCTCATGGCCGCCGCGCGGCTGGACCTGGCCAGCGTGTTCCTCTACTCGGGCTCCACGTTGCCGGGGAAGCTCGGTGACCGCGACCTCACGATCATCGACGTCTTCGAGGGCGTCGGAGCGTGCGCCCGCGGGCTCATCACCCAGGACGAGCTCGACGCCATCGAGAAGGCCGCCTGCCCCGGCATGGGTTCCTGCGGGGGCATGTACACCGCCAACACGATGGCCAGCGTCGCCGAGGCGATCGGCATGGCCCTGCCCGGCAGCGCCGCCCCGCCGGCCCCCGACAGCCGGCGCGACGCCTACGCGGTCGCCTCCGGCGAGGCGGTCGTCAACCTGCTGCGCAAGGGGATCACCGCACGGCAGATCATGACCCGCGAGGCCTTCGAGAACGCCATCACCGTCGTCATGGCGCTGGGCGGCTCGACCAACGCCGTCCTGCACCTGCTCGCCATCGCGCACGAGGCGCAGGTCGAGCTGACCCTCGACGACTTCAACCGCATCGGGGACCGCACCCCGCACCTGGCCGACGTGAAGCCCTTCGGCAAGTACGTCATGACCGACGTCGACCGGGTGGGCGGCGTCCCGGTCGTCCTGCGCGCGCTGCTCGACGCCGGGCTGCTGCACGGGGACACGCTCACCGTGACCGGCAAGACGATGGCCGAGAACCTGGCCGAGATCGCCCCGCCGGACCTCGACGGCACGATCGTGCACGCGATGAGCAACCCCATCCACCGCACCGGCGGGCTGAGCATCCTGCGCGGCTCGCTGGCGCCCGAGGGCGCCGTGGTGAAGTCGGCCGGCTTCGACGCCGACGTCTTCGAGGGCACCGCACGGGTCTTCGACGGCGAGCAGGGCGCCATGGACGCCGTCACCGACGGCACGCTGCAGCCCGGCGACGTCGTCGTCATCCGCTACGAGGGCCCGCGGGGCGGCCCGGGGATGCGCGAGATGCTCGCGGTCACCGGCGCCATCAAGGGCGCCGGCCTCGGCAAGGACGTCCTGCTGCTCACCGACGGCCGGTTCTCCGGGGGCACCACCGGCCTGTGCATCGGGCACGTCGCCCCCGAGGCGACCGACGGCGGCCCGATCGCGTTCGTGCGCGACGGCGACCGGATCCGGCTGGACCTCACCACGCGCACCCTCGACCTGCTGGTCGACGCCGACGAGCTCGCCCGCCGGGCGGAGGGCTGGGAGCCGCTGCAGCCGCGCTACACCACCGGTGTGCTGGGCAAGTACGCCAAGCTCGTCGGATCCGCGGCGCAGGGGGCCATCTGCGGCTGACCCCCCAAGGGGTGAGGCGCGGGCGGGCCGGCCACAGCGACGGAGCAGCGCTGCCGACACAACGGTCGTGAGTGCGTCGCCGGACCGGCCCGACCCGGGCCTCGTGGTGCCGCCGCACCTGCCCCTGGGCCCGGCTCCCCGGGTGCGGGCGGCGCTCCCCGCGTGCGCCCTGCCCGATCGCCGGGCCCGGCGGGAGTCGGCGACCACGCTGCTGGCGGTGGCCGCCCTGGCGGTGCTCGCGGTCGGGCTGCAGCTCCTGCTCGGCGCGTCCGCCGCGCGGGTCACCCCCGTCCTGCTCGGGGTCTCCTCGGCGCTGGCCGCGGTCGTCGTCGCCCGGCACGCCCGCCGCCTCGACCGGCCCTCGCGCCGGCCCTGGCAGCTGCTGTCGGCGGTGGCCGGACTGCTCGTCCTCGCGCAGCTCGTCTTCGCCGTCGCCCCCGACGGCGGGTACGCGCAGAGCGGTTGGGCCCACCTGCCGCAGCTGCTCGCCGTCCCGCTCGCGGTCGCCAGCTGCGTCCTGCTGCTGCCCTCCCGCGCCGGCCGCCGCCCGGGTGCCCGCGAGTTCCTCGACGCCGGGATCGTGCTGGTCGCCGTGGCCCTCATCTGCGCCCTCGTGCTCTCCGACGCGGTCACCAGCAGCCGCGGGCCGGTGGACACGCTCCTGATCGTCGGCTACCCCGTCTCCGGGGCGCTGCTGTGCGGCGTCTCGCTGACGGCCGTGACCCGCGCCCCGGCCGCACGCCGCCGAGCCGCCACGTGGCTGCTGGTCACGATGCTCGCCCTGGTCGTCGTCGCGGTCGCCGGTGCCCTGGCCAACGTCCTGGGCGACGCGGCCTCCGGTGTCCTGACCGTGCTGGCCTGGTCGGGCATGCTCGCCGCCGCCATCCGCGCCGTCGACAGCGACCCCGGCACCCCGGCGTCGGGGGAGGACCAGGCAGGCCGCCCCGCCCTGCTGGGCGTGGTCGTCAGCCACCTGACCGCCTACGGCGTGGCGGCGGTGCTCGTCGCGCTGCTGAGGGCGGGGCACGTCTTCACGGCGCCCGAGTACGTGCTGGTCGGGCTGCTGATCCTGCTCACCTGCGCCCGCAGCCTGCTCTGGGCCGCCGACGGCGCCCGCCTGACCCGCCGGCTGCTGCAGACCGAGGCCTACTTCCGCGCCCTGGTGGCCAGCGCGGAGGACGTCACGGTCGTGCTGGACGACGCCGGCCGGGTGCGCTGGGTCTCCGGGGCGGTCGACGCCCAGCTCGGCTGCTCCGAGCGCGACCTGACCGGGCGGCGGCTGGCCGACCTGGTCGACCCCGACGACCACGCCGTCCTGGCGCGCGCGGTCGCGGACACCGGGAACCCGACCACCCCGGGCGTGCGGCCGACCGTCCGCCTGCGCGGCCGCGACGGCGGGCGGCGGGACGTGGAGCTGTCCGGGGCCGCCCGGGCCGGGGTGCCGGGATCGGCGCTGCGCGAGGGCGCCGTCCTGCACCTCCGCGACGTCACCGCCCGCCGGTCGGGCCAGCGCGAGCTCGAGCGGCTCGCCTACACCGACTACCTCACCGGGTTGCCCAACCGGGCCCGCTTCATGGCCGCCCTGGACGCAGCCGGTGCCCGGGCGGCCGCGGGGCAGCCCAGCTGCGTCCTCCTGGTGGACCTCGACGGGTTCAAGGCGGTCAACGACGTCGCCGGGCACGAGGCCGGCGACGAGCTGCTCACCCAGGTGGCCGAGCAGCTGCGCAGCGGTGCCCGGGAGCAGGACCTCGTCGCCCGGTTGGGGGGCGACGAGTTCGCTCTCCTCGTGCCGGGTGGTCTCGACGAGGCCACCGGCCTGGCCGAGCGGCTGGTCCTCGCCCTCGACCGCCCCTTCCGGGCGCCCTCGCCCGACGGGCAGGGCGCCGGGCCGCGTTTCGCGGTCTCCGGGAGCATCGGCCTGGCCGTGCTCGACCCCGCCGCCGACGTGTCGAGCACCGTCCGGCAGGCCGACCTGGCCCTGCGCGCGGCGAAGGCCGCGGGGAAGCGCTGCGTGCGCTCCTCGGGCGAGGCCGTGGACGCGGCGGTGGGCCGGCGCACCAGGCTGGCCCGCGACCTGCCCGCGGCGATCGCCGACGGGCAGCTGAGCGTGCTGTACCAGCCCGTCGTGGGCGTCCACGACCGCCGTGTCCTGGGGCTCGAGGCGCTGGTGCGCTGGGAGCACCCCCTCCTGGGCACCGTGCCGCCCGACGAGTTCGTCCCGCTCGCGGAGGAGGACGGCCTGATCGTCCCCCTCCAGCGCTGGGTGCTCCGCGTGGCCACCGAGCAGGCGGCGGTGCTCCTGGCCGACGGCTGGGACGTGCAGACCGGCGTCAACGTCTCGGTGCGCCACCTCCAGGCGGGCTGCCTGGCCCCGGACGTCGCGGCCGCGCTCGCCGCGGCGCAGCTGCCCGCGAGCAAGCTCATCCTGGAGATCACCGAGTCCGTGCTGCTGGACACGCACGAGGGGGCGCTGGGCGACCTGGAGACGCTGCGCGGCATGGGCGTGGTGCTCTCCCTGGACGACTTCGGGCGGGGCTGGTCCTCGCTGGCGTACCTGGCCCGCCTCCCGGTGCAGATCCTGAAGATGGACCGGGAGTTCGTGGCCGGCATCGACACCGATCCGCGGGGCCGCGCGCTGGTGGCCAGCGTCGTCGACCTCGGCCGGGCGCTCGGCATGGACGTCGTCGCCGAGGGCGTGGAGACCGAGGCGCAGCTCGCCGAGCTGCAGGCCATGGGCTGCAGCTACCTGCAGGGCTACCTCTTCGGGCGGCCGATGCCCTTCGCCGAGCTGCGCGCGCTGCTGGCGAGCTTCGACGACTCGGTCCTGGACGTCCGGGGCGGCGTGGCGTCGAAAATGGACCGGGGTGTCCACACAGTGGGACGGGACGGTTGACGCCGGGCGGGGCGCGGGCGCACAGTGTGCCCGTGCCTCGCACCAGCATGCTCGCCGACGCCCGCACCCCCGGCGTCCTCGTACTCGCCTAGCGCGTCCGGTCACCGACCGACGCGCTGACCCTTCGTGCCCGGGGCACGAGGGGTTTTTTGTTGGCCGTGACCTGCCGCACAGCGAGCACGCCGCCCGTCGCACCAGCCCGTACCACGCCGCAAGGCACCAGGAGACCCGCGCGATGACCAGCACCCCGAACGAGGCCCCCGACTCCGAGGCCCCCACCCGTGAGGCCGCCGCGGCGCTGACCGGCGTCGAGACCACGGCCCGCTCCGTGGCCGAGGCCGCCGCCCAGCCGGTGACCGGCATCACCGGGGCCCAGAGCCTCGTCCGCTCCCTCGAGGCCGTCGGGGTCGACGTGGTCTTCGGCATCCCCGGCGGCGCCATCCTGCCGGCGTACGACCCGCTCTTCGACTCGCACGTCCGCCACGTGCTCGTCCGCCACGAGCAGGGCGCCGGCCACGCCGCCACCGGTTACGCCCAGGCCACCGGCCGGGTCGGGGTGTGCATGGCGACGTCCGGCCCGGGCGCGACCAACCTGGTGACCCCGCTGGCCGACGCCTACATGGACTCGGTGCCCGTCGTGGCGATCACCGGGCAGGTGCCCAGCGCCGCCATCGGCACCGACGCCTTCCAGGAGGCGGACATCCGCGGCATCACGATGCCGATCACCAAGCACAACTTCCTGGTGACGCACGCCGAGGAGATCCCGCAGCGGATCGCGGAGGCCTTCCACCTGGCCTCAACCGGCCGCCCCGGGCCGGTTCTGGTCGACATCCCCAAGGACGTCCTGCAGGCGACCACCGACTTCGCCTGGCCGCCGCGGCTGGACCTCCCCGGCTACAAGCCGACCACCCGACCGCACGGCAAGCAGGTCCGCGAGGCGGCGGCGCTCGTCGCGCGGGCCCGCCGGCCGGTCCTCTACGTCGGCGGCGGCGTGCTCAAGGCGCGGGCGACCGAGGAGCTGGCCGCGCTGGCCGCGCTGACCGGGGCGCCCGTCGTCACCACCCTCATGGCCCGCGGCGCGTTCCCCGACAGCGACCCGCAGCACCTGGGCATGCCCGGCATGCACGGCACGGTGGCGGCGGTGACCGCGCTGCAGAAGGCCGACCTGATCGTCGCCCTCGGCGCGCGGTTCGACGACCGGGTGACCGGGCAGCTGTCCACCTTCGCGCCCGAGGCGCTGGTCGTCCACGCCGACATCGACCCGGCCGAGATCGGCAAGAACCGCAAGGCCGACGTGCCGATCGTGGGTGACGCGAAGGAGACCATCGCGCAGCTGGTCGAGGCACTGCGCGCCGAGCACGAGGCCGGTCGCACGCCCGACCTCGCCGCCTGGTGGGCCCAGCTGGACGACTGGCGCGAGCGCTACCCGCTCGGCTACGACTGGCCCGAGGACGGCGCGCTGTCCCCGCAGTACGTGATCGAGCGGCTGGGGGCCATCGCGGGGCCCGAGGCCATCTACACCTCCGGCGTCGGCCAGCACCAGATGTGGGCCGCGCAGTTCATCTCCTACGAGAAGCCCGGCACCTGGCTCAACAGCGGTGGGCTCGGCACCATGGGCTACGCCGTCCCGGCCGCGATGGGCGCCAAGTACGGCTGCCCGGAGACGACGGTCTGGGCCATCGACGGCGACGGCTGCTTCCAGATGACCAACCAGGAGCTCGCCACCTGCGCCATCGAGGGGATCCCGGTCAAGGTCGCCGTCATCAACAACGGGAACCTCGGGATGGTCCGGCAGTGGCAGACCCTGTTCTACGAGGGCCGCTACTCGAACACGAAGCTGCACGCGCGCAACGCGGACGGCACCCCGAAGCCGGTGCGCATCCCCGACTTCGTCGCGCTCGCGGAGGCCCTGGGCTGCGTCGGGCTGCGGTGCGAGACCAAGGAGGAGGTCGACGCGGTCATCCAGAAGGCGATGGAGATCGACGACGCCCCGGTGGTCATCGACTTCGTGGTCGGGGCCGACGCCCAGGTGTGGCCGATGGTGGCCGCGGGCGCGAGCAACGACGACATCCTGGCCGCGCGCGACCTGCGCCCGGTCTTCGGCGACGGGCAGGTGTGAGACGGATGAGCAGGCACACGCTCTCGGTTCTGGTCGAGAACAAGTCCGGGGTGCTGGCCCGGGTGTCGGCGCTGTTCAGCCGCCGCGGGTTCAACATCGAGTCCCTCGCCGTCGGGCCGACCGAGAACCCCGACCTCTCCCGCATGACGATCGTCGTCGACGCGGAGAGCCAGCCGCTCGAGCAGATCACCAAGCAGCTCAACAAGCTCATCGAGATCATCAAGATCGTCGAGCTGGACGGCGAGGCCGCCGTGCAGCGCGAGCTGCTGCTGGTCAAGGTCCGCGCGCCGATGGCCGAGCGCACCCAGGTGCTCCAGACCGCCGAGCTGTTCCGGGCGCGCGTCGTCGACGTCAACCCGGACACCGTGACGATCGAGGCGACCGGCACCCCCGACAAGCTCCAGGCGCTGCTGGCGGTGCTCGCACCGCTGGGCATCAAGGAGATGGCCCAGTCGGGCACCGTCGCCCTGGGGCGGGGGCCGCGCGCGATGTCCGGCGCCGGTACCTTGCGGCCGGTCGAGCGCACCGGATAAGGACCCCTCCTCTCCCCACCGCTCGCACGCTCGCGGCGGGCCCCTGAAGAGGGGCCGGCCACATCACCTCGAAGGGAAACCCACCACACATGGCCGCCGAGATCTTCTACGACGACGACGCCGACCTCTCGATCATCCAGGGGCGGACCGTCGCCGTCCTGGGCTACGGCAGCCAGGGTCACGCCCACGCGCTGTCGCTGCGCGACTCCGGCGTCGACGTCCGCGTCGGCCTGCCCGAGGGCAGCAAGAGCCGGGCCAAGGCCGAGGCCGAGGGCCTTCGGGTCGTCACGCCGGCCGAGGCGGCCGCCGAGGCCGACCTGATCATGATCCTGGCGCCGGACCACGTGCAGCGGCACCTGTACACCGAATCGGTCGAGCCGAACCTGCAGGACGGCGACGCGCTGTTCTTCGGCCACGGCTTCAACATCCGCTTCGGCTACATCAAGCCCCCGGCCGGTGTGGACGTCGCGATGGTCGCCCCGAAGGGCCCCGGCCACCTGGTGCGCCGCGAGTTCGAGAACGGCAAGGGCGTGCCGTGCCTGGTCGCCGTCGAGCAGGACGCCAGCGGCAGCGCTCTCCAGCTCGCCCTCTCCTACGCCAAGGGCATCGGTGGCACCCGCGCCGGCGTCATCCGGACGACGTTCGCCGAGGAGACCGAGACCGACCTCTTCGGCGAGCAGGCCGTGCTCTGCGGCGGCGCCAGCGCGCTGATCACCGCCGGCTTCGAGACCCTCACCGAGGCCGGCTACCAGCCCGAGGTGGCCTACTTCGAGTGCCTGCACGAGCTGAAGCTGATCGTGGACCTCATGTACGAGGGCGGGATCGCCAAGCAGCGCTGGTCGGTGTCGGACACCGCGGAGTACGGCGACTACACCAGCGGGCCGAAGGTCATCGACGCCCGCGTCAAGGAGTCGATGAAGGAGGTCCTCGAGGCGATCAAGGACGGTTCCTGGGCCGCGGCCTTCATCGCCGACCAGGACGCCGGGGCGCCGGACTTCAAGGCCAAGCGGGCCGCCGCCGAGGCGCACCCGATCGAGGAGACGGGGCGCAAGCTGCGCGGTCTCATGAGCTGGGTGTCGGCGTCCGACGACTACACCGGCACCGCCGCCCGCAACTGAACGACGACGGCCCCCGCTGCCCCGGGCAGCGGGGGCCGTCGTGCGTCCGGCGGGAGGTCAGACGGACTGACCGCGCGAGGCGAAGTACTGGCGGGACTGCTCGGTGCGCAGCAGCACCACCACGAGGATCGGCAGGACGAAGCCCAGCAGGCCGGTGAAGACGAAACCCTCGTCCTGGACCAGGCCCCACAGCAGGTACAGCAGCTGCAGTGCGATGGACGCGTAGCTGCCGAGCAGCAGCAGCCGCGGCTCCTGGCCGCGCAGCACCTGGATGCCTCCGATGAGCAGGACGACGGCCGCCGCGAACGACAGCAGCGCCAGGATGCCCAGCAGCGCGTCGATCTCGAAGACGGCGCCGATGGCGAACAGGGTCAGCAGCCCGCCGAGCGTCCCCAGCCCGCCGATCACCACCCCGATGACCGCTGCCGCGGTGACCTGGCCCGGGCGCTGACCGCCGGGCGCCTGCCCGTAGCCGGCCGGGGCGTCGGGGTAGCCGCCGGGCCGGCCGTAGCCCTGCCCGTACTGCTGGGGGTGCTGCTGGCCGTACCCGGAGGCCGGCTGCTGGCCCGGTGGCGGCCCCCAGCCCGGCTGGCCCTGCGGCGGACTGCCGTGCGGTCGGTCGGGATCGGGACCGGTGGGGGTGGACATCGCGGTTCCTCCTGCTCGGGGTCTCCGTCGAGGCCGACGAAGGAGTTCGGTAGTGATGGTCACACCGGTGCCCCGCCGAGGCAGCGCCGAGCGGGGTCGCCCCGCCGCAACCACCCGGTTCAGCGACCGGTGCGGCGGTACCGGTGCGCCGCGAAGAACTGGGTGGCCGTCCGCAGCGACAGCAGGACGACGATCGCCAGCGACGCGAGGAAGAAGAGCAGGTTCACCACGAGGTCGCCGCCGGTGCCGTCGACCAGGCTGCCGAGCAGGCCGATGGTCGTGAAGGTGAGGGCGATCGACCCGCCGACGAGCAGCAGCACCCGGCTGCGGCCGGTCAGGGCCCACACGGCGCCCCAGATCATGACGACCGTCCAGGCCAGGGCGAGCACCCCGACGGCGAGCAGTGCGCCACCGACGGCACCGCTGACCGCGCCGAAGCCGGGGATCTCCTCGTCCAGCCCGCCACCGGCGCCGCTGGCGGCCGCCCCGAAGACCAGGAGGAAGAAGGTCACCAGCAGCCCGATCGCGCCGTAGACGAAACCGAGCACGGCCGCCGTGATCACCCCACCCGGCTTCGCGGGTACGCCCGGATCGCCGTAGCCCCCGTAGCCGCCGTACCCGCCGTAGGGCTGCGGCTGACCGTAGGGCGACGGTGCCCCGTACTGCTGCCCGTAGCCCTGCTGCTGCCCGTACTCGCCGTACTGCCCGTACGGGGGCTGCCCGTACTGCTCCTGCCCGTACTGCTGCTCGCCGTACTGCGGCTGCCCGTACTGCGGCTGCCCGTACTGGCCGTACCCGGGTTGCCCGTAGGAGGACTGGCCGTGCTCCTGACCGCTCCCGCCGCCGTACGGCTGGGACTCGGAACGACGCTCGTCGTCGGACTGGCTCACTGTTCTCCTCGGTCGGGGCCGGCCTGCACCGGCGTCACGGTCAGGATGTCGGGGCCTCCCGGCGGGGGCAAGGACCACCGCGGTCGGCCGGGACGACGCGGTGGCGGGCGTCCCCACCGGAGCGTCGGCAGCCCGGGCCGCAGGCCGGGCCACCCCCTGACCTAGTGTCCCTTCCCATGCGCCTGGCAGTGATCCCCGGAGACGGCATCGGTCCCGAGGTCGTGGCGGAAGGGCTGAAGGTCCTCCGCGCGGTCGCCCCCGACCTGGAGACGACGCCCTACGACCTCGGCGCCGCGCGCTGGCAGCGCACCGGTGAGCTGCTGCCGGACACGGTGCTCGACGAGCTGCGGCAGCACGACGCGATCCTGCTCGGTGCCATCGGCGACCCCAGCGTCCCGCCGGGCATCCTCGAGCGCGGGCTCCTGCTGCGGCTGCGCTTCGAGCTCGACCACCACGTCAACCTGCGCCCGGCGAAGCTCTTCGACGGCGTCCGCAGCCCGCTGGCCGACCCCGGCCCGATCGACATGCTCTGCGTCCGCGAGGGCACCGAGGGCCCCTACGTCGGCAACGGCGGGGTGCTGCGCAAGGACACGCCGCAGGAGGTCGCGACCGAGGTCAGCCTCAACACCGCCTTCGGGGTGGAGCGCGTGGTCCGCTACGCCTTCGAGCGGGCCGTCGCCCGTCCCCGCAAGCACCTGACGCTGATCCACAAGACCAACGTGCTCACCCACGCCGGGGGTCTCTGGTCGCGGGTCGTGGAAGAGGTGTCGGTCGAGTTCCCGGAGGTGACCGTCGCCTACCAGCACGTCGACGCCGCCTCGATGTTCTTCATCACCGACCCGCGCCGCTACGACGTCATCGTCACCGACAACCTCTTCGGCGACATCGTCACCGACGTCGCCGCCGCGGTGACCGGTGGCATCGGGCTGGCGGCCAGCGGCAACCTGGACGCCTCGGGCACCAACCCGAGCATGTTCGAGCCGGTGCACGGCTCCGCCCCCGACATCGCCGGCCAGGGCGTCGCCGACCCGACCGCCACCGTGCTGTCCGTCGGGCTCCTGCTCGAGCACCTCGGCCGCGGGGAGCAGGCGCGCAAGGTCGAGGCGGCGGTCGCCTTCGACGTCTCCACGCGCGACCCGCGGGCGACGATCCGCACGGCCGAGGTCGGCGACCGCCTCGCCGCGCTCGCCGGCGGCTGACGTCCAGCCGGGCGGTTCCGCCAGCAGGAGGTCGCCGACCGGCACAGGCAGGAGCGCCCCGGCCCGTCTCGCCCGGCGCGGGCCACCCCGGCCGCACCCTGCAGCCGGCGGGGGATGACTCCACGAGCACGACCGGCTGCCAGGTCCAGCCGGCAGCCGGTTCGGCGGCCCGCAGCGCGAGGGCCTCGCCGCGGGGCAGCGCGCCGGCCAGCGGCGTGCCGGTGAGGAGGACCGGCAGGCCAGGCCCCCGTCGCCGCCGGGCGCCAGCCAGCCGACGAGCTCGCGGTGCTCGAGGGTCCAGCCGGGTGGGATCACGGCCGGACCCTGGCGCGGGGGCCGCCGCCGATCACGCCGATTCCCGGCGGCGGGTGAGGGCAGCTCGTCGCGGCAGTGGTTTACTGCTCCGTGATGAGCACCACCGGCCGGATCATCATCGCCTAGCGCGCAGTCACCTCCCCGACTGCGCGCAGACCTCCCGTACCCGGGGGGTCTTTTTCGTGTTCGGGCCGCCACCACCGCCCCGGGAGACCCCATGACCAGCACCGACTTCCACGTCTTCGACACCACGCTGCGCGACGGCGCCCAGCGCGAGGGCATCAGCTACTCGGTCGCCGACAAGCTCGCGGTCGCCCGGCTGCTGGACGAGATCGGGGTCGGCTTCATCGAGGGCGGGTGGCCCGGGGCCCTGCCCAAGGACACCGAGTTCTTCGCCCGCGCGCGCACCGAGCTCCAGCTCAAGCACGCGCAGCTGGTGGCGTTCGGCGCGACGCGCAAGGCCGGTGTCGCCGTCGAGGACGACCTGCAGGTGCGCGCGCTGCTGGACGCCGGGACGCCGGTGGTGTGCCTGGTCGCGAAGTCCGACGTCCGGCACGTGCGCGAGGCCCTGCGCACGACGCTGGAGGAGAACCTGGCGATGGTGGCTGACACCGTCGCCTTCCTCGTGGCGCAGGGCCGCCGGGTGTTCCTCGACTGCGAGCACTTCTTCGACGGCTACGCGGCCGACCGCGACTACGGGGTGCGCGTGCTGCGGGCGGCGTTCGGCGCCGGGGCCGAGGTCGGCGTCCTGTGCGACACCAACGGCGGGATGCTGCCCATGGGCGTGGGCCGGGTGGTCGCCGACGTGGCGTCCCGCGTGGACGGCAAGCTGGGCATCCACTGCCAGGACGACACCGGGTGCGCGGTGGCCAACACCCTGGCCGCGGTCGAGGCCGGCGTCACCCACGTGCAGGGGACGGCGAACGGCTACGGGGAGCGGGCCGGCAACGCGGACACGTTCGCGCTGATCGCCAACCTGGTCACCAAGATGGGCATCCCCGCGGTGCCCGCCGAGTGCCTCCCGGAGCTGCAGCGGGTCAGCCACGCGATCGCCGAGCTGGCCAACATCGCCCCCGACGACCACCAGCCCTACGTGGGCGCCTCGGCGTTCGCGCACAAGGCGGGGCTGCACGCCAGCGCGATCAAGGTCAGCCCCGAGCTCTACAACCACCTGGACCCCGCCGTCGTCGGCAACGACATGCGCATCCTGGTCACCGAGATGGCCGGCCGCGCCTCGGTCGAGCTCAAGGGGCGCGAGCTCGGCGTGGACCTCACCGGCCAGTCCGACGCGATCGGCCGGGTCGTCGACCAGGTGAAGGTGCTGGAGGCCGACGGCTGGTCCTTCGAGGCCGCCGACGCCTCCTTCGAGCTGCTGCTGCGCGCGCAGCTGCCGGAGGCGCCACCGCCCCTGTTCGAGCTGGAGAGCTACCGCACCTCCGTCGAGCACTGGGGCAACGGCGTCGTCGTCAGCGAGGCCACGGTGAAGGTCCACGTGGACGGCGAACGCATCATCAGCACCGGCGAGGGCAACGGCCCGGTGAACGCCCTGGACAACGCGCTCCGCCAGGCGCTGGTGCACCGCTACCCGCAGCTGGCCGAGGTCTCCCTGGCCGACTACAAGGTCCGCATCCTCGGCTGGAAGGGCGGCACCAGCGCGACCACCCGGGTGCTCATCGACACCACCGACGGGGTGGGGGAGTGGACCACGGTGGGCGTCCACGCCAACATCGTCGAGGCGTCGTGGCACGCGCTCGTCGACGCCCTCACCTACGCGGTGCTGCGCCGTCCTCAGCCGTAGCGGGCGACGAAGTTCGCCAGCAGCCGGCCGGGTGCGGTCACCACCGCGGGGGTCAGCCGCGCGACGACCGCCTCGACCTCGCTCGGCGCGAAGTAGCCGGCGTGCTGGTAGATGCGCACCCGGGCGACGATCGCGGCGACGTCGAGCTCGGGGTGGAACTGGGTGGCGTAGACGTTCTGCTTGACCTTGAACATCTGCACCGGGCAGGTCGCCGACGAGGCGAGCAGCACCGCGGTCGGCGGCAGCACGCGGCAGGCCTCCTTGTGCCCCACGAACGCGGTGAAGCGGTCGGGCACCCCGGCCAGCAGGGGGTCCGCCCGACCCTCCGGGGTCAGGCCCACCTCCACCGCCGACACCGGCTCGCCGTACGTCCGGTCGACGACGCCGCCCTGGTGCGTGCCCAGGGTGCCGATGCCGTAGCAGGCGCCGAAGAAGGGCAGGTCCCGGTCGACGACCTCGTCCAGCAGCCGGCCGACGTCGCGCTCGACCCGCACCTGGACCTCGGACTTCTCGGCGTCGGAGGAGTTGAACGGACCGCCACCCAGGAACACCCCGGCGTAGTCGTCGAGGTCGAGCGCCGGCAGCGGCCCGGCCTCCAGCCGGATGCGGTCCAGCCGGTCGGCCGGCAGGGCGGTGCAGCGCAGGAAGGAGGCGTGCTCCTCGTCCGCCGCCTCGTCCTCGGGTCGCGACGAGAGCAGGAGGAAGGGCTTCACCCGGTCAGCGCGGCTGG
This sequence comes from Blastococcus sp. SYSU DS0533, assembly GCF_054050775.1. Classification (NCBI taxonomy): domain Bacteria; kingdom Bacillati; phylum Actinomycetota; class Actinomycetes; order Geodermatophilales; family Geodermatophilaceae; genus Blastococcus; species Blastococcus sp. SYSU DS0533. The sequence continues at coordinate 139,389 of NZ_JBJGZZ010000003.1, forward strand.
ATCTCGCCCATCGGGCCCCAGCCGGCCACGTCGGGGGCGTCCACGTAGATGATCTGCGGCTGGGCGGAGACGAGGTCGGGGGCCTGCTCGACGAACCGCTTGAAGGCGTCGGTGGCGACGTGGGCGGCACCCGCGTCCGCGTCCCGGAAGCCCTCGACGCAGACGAAGGTGTCCGGCTCCTCGAGGCTCCGCGACCACTCGAAGAACAGCGAGCCCTCCTCGGCGTTGACCGCGCGGGCGTAGTCGCTGGCCAGCCCGGCCCACTCGTCGGCGCGCTCGGGACGGACGGGGAACTTCACGACGATCAGGATCACGGTGTCATTGTCGGCCTCCGGCCGGCACCGCGGCCAGTTGCCGCCCCCGGCTGCGCGGAGCGCGTCCGTCGCCGCTGCGCAGGACCCTCCGGACCCCACTCGGGATGACCGGGCTCTACTGCGGGTCGAGCCTGCGGCGCAGCAGGCAGAAATCGTTGCCCTCGGGATCGGCGAGGACGTGCCAGGTGGCGTCGGCGGGCTGGCCGACGTCGGCCGGCGTCGCGCCGAGGTCGAGCAGCCGCCGCAGTTCGGCGTCCTGGTCGCGGTCGGTCGGGCGGACGTCGACGTGCAGGCGCACCTTCCCCGGCGTCGGGTCGCTGACCGGCACGAAGATCAGCGTGGGCGCGGGCCCGCCGAAGCCGGCCTCCGGGCCGATCTCGACGGCGCCGTCGGCCTCTCGCCCCACGACCCGGTAGTCGAGCACCGCCGCCCAGGAGGCGGCGAGGGACTCGGGTCCCGGCTGTCGACGACGAGCTCGTTGAACCGGCAGGCCATGGGTGCGCGGTAGGCAGCAGGAGGCGCGGTTAACCTCGGCTCGTGCGCATCGTCCGTTTCGCCAGTCCTCAGGGCATGTCCTTCGGCGTCCTCGACGGAGACGGCCAGGTGGCCCAGATCGAGGGCCACCCCTTCGGCCAGATCTCCTTCACCGGCGCCCGGTTCGCCCAGGCCGACATCCGGCTGCTCTCGCCGATCCTGCCGAGCAAGGTGGTGTGCGTCGGCAAGAACTACGCCGAGCACGTGAAGGAGATGGGCACCGGCGACGCGCCGGGGGAGCCGCTGCTGTTCCTCAAGCCCTCGACGTCGGTCATCGGCCCCGGCGACGCGATCCGCATCCCGCCGGGGAGCACCAACGTGCACCACGAGGTGGAGCTCGCGGTGGTCATCGGCGCCCGCGGGGCCCGCAACGTCACCCCCGAGCAGGCGCTGGGCAGCGTCTTCGGCTGGACGATCGCGAACGACGTCACCGAGCGGGACATGCAGAAGAGCGACGGGCAGTGGACCCGGGCCAAGGGCTTCGACTCCTTCTGCCCCCTCGGCCCGTGGATCGAGACGGACCTGGCGGGCATCGGCCTGGACGCCGGCGACCTGGAGATCACCTGCGACGTCGACGGCGAGCGCCGCCAGACCGGCCGCACCAGCCAGTTGCTCTTCGGCGTCCCGACGCTGATCTCCTACATCTCCCAGGTGATGACCCTGCTGCCCGGCGACGTCGTGCTGACCGGCACCCCGTCGGGCGTGGGCCCCATCCGCCCCGGTCAGACCGTGTCCTGCTCCGTGCAGGGGCTGGGCACGCTGACCAACACGGTGACGGCGGCCGACGCCGTCTCGACCGCCGGTGGCGCCCGGTGACCGTCCGCACCCGCTTCTGCCCGTCGCCGACCGGGCTGGTGCACGTCGGGCTGATCCGCACCGCGCTGTTCAACTGGGCGCACGCCCGCCACCACGGCGGCACCTTCGTCTTCCGCATCGAGGACACCGACGCCGCCCGCGACTCCGAGGAGTCCTACCGGCACCTGCTCGACAGCCTCCGGTGGCTGGGCCTGGACTGGGACGAGGGCCCGGAGGTCGGTGGCCCGAACGGGCCGTACCGCCAGTCGGAGCGGCACGAGGTGTACCGGGAGGTCGCCGCCAAGCTGCTCCAGTCCGGGCACGCCTACGAGTCCTTCTCGACCAACGAGGAGGTCGACGCCCGGCGACGGGCCGCCGGCGAGGACCCGAAGCTCGGCTACGACAACCACGACCGGTTCCTCACCGACGCGCAGAAGGCGGCGTTCCGGGACGAGGGCCGCCAGCCCGTGCTGCGGCTGCGCATGCCCGACGAGGACCTCACCTGGACCGACCTGGTGCGCGGCGAGGTGCGCTTCGCCGCGGGCGCGGTGCCGGACTTCGTGCTGGTCCGCGGCAACGGCGTCCCGCTCTACCCCTTCGTGAACCCGGTCGACGACGCCCTGATGGGCATCACCGACGTGCTCCGCGGCGAAGACCTGCTGCCCTCGACCCCGCGGCAGCTGGCGCTGTACGCGGCGCTCAGCGACATCGGCGTGGCCCAGGGCACCCCGCGCTTCGGCCACCTGCCCCTGGTGACGGGTGAGGGCACCAAGAAGCTGTCCAAGCGCGACCCCACGTCGAACCTCGACGTCTACCGCGAGCGCGGGTTCCTGCCCGAGGGGCTGGTGAACTACCTGGCACTGCTGGGCTGGTCGATCGCCGACGACCGGGACATCTTCTCGACGGCGGAGCTGGTCGAGGCGTTCGACGTCACGCGGGTGAGCGCCAACCCGGCCCGCTTCGACCTGAAGAAGGCCGAGGCGATCAACGCCACCCACCTGCGGGCGCTCCCGGTCGAGGAGTTCACCGCCCGCGTGGTGCCGCACCTGGCCGCCGCCGGGCTGGTGGCCGACCCGCCCACCGCCGAGCAGGACGCGGTGCTGCGGGCGATCGCCCCGCTGGCGCAGGAGCGGATGGTGGTGCTCTCCGAGGCCGTCGGGCTGCTCGGCTTCCTGTTCGTGGACCAGGTGGAGATCGACCCGGCCGCCGCCGACAAGCAGCTGGCCGGCGAGAGCGCCGTCGAGGTGCTCGACGCGGCCACGGCCGCGCTCGAGCGGCTCCCGGAGTGGACCACCCCGGCCATCGAGCAGGCGCTGAAGGAAGCGCTCGTCGAGGGGCTGGGCCGCAAGCCGCGGCAGGCGTTCGGCCCCGTCCGCGTCGCCGTCAGCGGGCGCACGGTGTCCCCGCCGCTGTACGAGTCGATGGAGCTGCTGGGCCGGGAGCGGACGCTCGCCCGGCTGGCCGCGGCCCGCACGGTGGCGTCGGCGGGATGAGCTCCCCGGCGGCCGGCGGGGGGCCGGTCGAGGAGCCCTACGCCGGGCCGCCGCCCACGCTGCGGCCGGCACCGGGGCGGTCCCCGGTGCCGCCCTGGCCGCAGGTGCCCGGGCCGTACGCGCCGGCGCCGTGGTCGTACGGGCACGGGCCGTACCCGCCGGCGCCCTTCCCGCCCGCGCCGTTCCCCTCTGCGTCCTTCCCGCCGGCGCCTCTCCCGCCGGTGCCGCCGGCCGGGTGGGCGCTGCCGCCGGGCACGCCGCCGCACGACCGGCCGACGTCCTTCCTGCACGTCATGCGGACCCGCGACTGGGCCTGGTGGCGGCCGCTGCTGGGGCTGCTCCTGCTCGGGGTGGTCTTCCTCGTGGCCGGGGCGCTGCTGGGCGTGATCGGCATCCTCACCGGCATCAGCCCCGACCTCGCCCTGGTCGAGCTCACCGACCCCGGCACGCTGCTGGTCACGAACGCGACCCTGGTCGTCGGCATCCCGGTGGTGTGGCTGGCCTGGGCGGTGGCGCACGGCATGCGCCCGGGCTGGTCGTCGTCGGTGCTGGCGCGGTTCCGGTGGCGGCTGCTGCCCCGGCTGACCGCGCTGGCGCTGCTCTCGATCGGCGTCGTCATCGGGCTCTCCGTGCTCGTGGGCGTCACCGCCGGCGAGGTGGAGGTCACCGGGCCGGTTCCGTCGTGGGGCTGGCTGCTGGCCGTCGTCCTGCTCACCACGCCGCTGCAGTCGGCGGCCGAGGAGTACCTCTTCCGCGGGTACCTCAGCCAGGCGATCGCCGGCTGGATCCGGGCACCGCGCACCGGTGCGGTGGTGGCCGCCGTGGTGACCGGCGCCCTCTTCTCGCTCGCGCACCTGCCGCCGGACCTCGCCACCTTCCTCGACCGTTTCGCCTTCGCCCTCGCCGCCTCCGCGGTGGTGTGGCTGACCGGCGGCATCGAGGCGGCCGTGGTCATGCACGCGGTGAACAACGTGGTGCTGTTCCTGCTCGTCGCCCTGCTGGGCGACGCGGTCGCCACCGACGTGGTTCCCGCCGGGTTCGTGCCCGTGTCGCTCGCGCTCACCGCGGCCGGCTTCGGCGGCTTCGTCCTGCTCGTCGCCCGGTGGCGGCGGCGGGCGCAGCCGGAGCTGCGCACCGCCGCCCTGGACCTGCGCGTCCTGCCCGGCGCGCCACCCGTGCCCGCGCGCTGACCCGCCGTCCAGGGGGCGGTGCGACCCGCGTCCGGGACGTCGGGTACAGTTCTTCCCGGCGCCGCGAGGTGCCACCCATGGGGTATGGGGTAATTGGCAGCCCGACGGTTTCTGGTTCCGTTAGTCTAGGTTCGAGTCCTGGTACCCCAGCGAGGAAGCCTGGTTCCTCTCGCACCACCCAGCACGGCCCCGTCGTCTAGCGGCCCAGGACGCCGCCCTCTCACGGCGGTAGCGAGGGTTCGAATCCCTTCGGGGCTACGCGACCGAGAGCCCCCGACCCACCGGTCGGGGGCTCTCGCCGTTGCCGGGCCCCCCGGTGCGTGCCCCGGGAGCGGGCATGGCAGGATGTTGTCCGCACGGCCCCGTCGTCTAGCGGCCTAGGACGCCGCCCTCTCACGGCGGTAGCGAGGGTTCGAATCCCTTCGGGGCTACGCGACCGAGAGCCCCCGACCCCCGGGTCGGGGGCTCTCGCCGTTCCCGGGCCCGTCGTCCGGACGTAGCGGAGATCGCACTGCTCCAGGTGGCAGCGTGATCACCGGCGGGCTTACCGTCTCTCCGCCGTTCACCCCCGTGACACGGCGGGAAGGCGGTCGCGCGGTGTTCCGGACGAGGCGTGCCCTGGCCGACGGCCGGGAGATCCTCTACTTCGACGCGCAGCCCGTGGCACGCGACGCCGAGGACGGCCGCGACCTGCCCGCCGTAGCCACCCGGTCCCAGCTCCGCTTCGACCCGCTGCTGGACGAGTGGGTCATCGTCGCGGCGCACCGGCAGACCCGCACGTTCCTGCCCCCGGTCGACCAGTGCCCGCTGTGCCCCTCGCGACCGGGCCGGCCCACGGAGGTGCCCGAGAGCGACTACCAGGTGGTCGTCTTCGAGAACCGGTTCCCGTCCCTGGCCACCGACGTCGACCGCGACGTGCCGCCCGCCGCGCCCGGGAACCCGCTCGCTCAGCTGCGGCCCGGGCGGGGCCGCTGCGAGGTCGTCTGCTTCACCAGCGAGCACGACCGCGACTTCGCCGGGCTCGGCCGGGACCGGGCTCGGCTGGTCGTCGACGTGTGGGCCGAGCGCACCGCCGAGCTGTCGACGCTGGAGGGGGTGGCCCACGTCTTCTGCTTCGAGAACCACGGCGAGGAGATCGGGGTGACCCTCAGCCACCCGCACGGCCAGATCTACGCCTACCCGTTCGTGCCGCCCCGGGTGGAGCGGGTGCTCGCCTCGGCGCGGCGGCACCGGGCGGAGACCGGACGCGGGCTGTTCGCCGACGTGCTGGCGGCGGAGCGGGGCGGCCCCCGGGTGGTCGCCGCCAACGAGCACTGGACGGCGTTCGTGCCGGCGGCCGCCCGCTGGCCCTACGAGGTGCAGCTGTTCCCCACGCGCCAGGTGCCCGACCTGCCCGCGCTCGGCGTCGCCGAGCGGGACGCCCTGGCCGAGGTCTACCTGGACCTGCTCGGCCGCTTCGCCCACCGGTTCGACACCCCCATGCCCTACATCGCCTCCTGGAACCAGGCCCCCGTGCACGACGGCCGCGAGGAGTGGTGGCTGCACCTGCAGCTGTTCTCGCTGCGCCGGGCCCCGGGCAAGCTGAAGTACCTGGCCGGCTCCGAGTCCGGCATGGGCGCCTTCATCACCGACACCAACCCCGAGGACGTCGCCGAGCAGCTGCGGGCCGTGACCTGGTGACGGGGGAGCGGGCCGTGGACCGCGCCGCCGCGGCCTTCGCCGATCGGTTCGGGGGCCGTCCCGAGGGCGTGTGGGCGGCACCGGGGCGGGTCAACGTCATCGGTGAGCACACCGACTACAACGGCGGCTTCGTGCTGCCCATCGCGCTGCCGCACACGACGCGCGCCGCCGTCGCCCGGCGGGACGACGGCCGGCTGGTGCTGCGCTCGCTGCAGCACCCCGACGAGGACGCCGACGTCCCCGTCGCCGACCTGCGGCCGGGTGTGCCGTCGGGGTGGGCCGGATACGTGGCCGGGGTCGTGCACGAGGTGGCCGGCTCGGTACCGGGCGGGCTGAGCGTCCTGGTGGACGGCGACGTGCCGGCCGGTGCCGGGCTGTCCTCGTCGGCGGCGCTGGAGTGCGCCGTCGCGCTGGCCCTGCGCGACCTGCTGGACCTCGGCCTCGGCGCCGGCGACCTGGTGGACCTCGCCAGGCGCGCCGAGAACGACTTCGTCGGCGCCCCCACCGGAATCCTCGACCAGTCGGCGTCGGTCCTCTGCACGGAAGGGCACGCGCTCTTCCTCGACACCCGCGACCGCAGCAGCGAGCAGGTGCCCTTCGACCTGGCCGCCGCCGGCCTGGCGCTGCTCGTCCTCGACAGCGGGACGACGCACGACCACGCCGCCTCGGGATACGGGGACCGGCGCCGCGAGTGCGAGGAGGCGGCCGCCCGGCTGGGCGTCGACCTGCTCCGCGAGGTGGCCGACGTCGCCGCGCTCGATGCCCTCGCCGACGGGAGCGCCGAGGGCGGGCGGCTGCGCCGCCGGGCGCGGCACGTCGTCACCGAGGACGCCCGCGTGCTCCAGGTGGTCGCGGCGCTGCGCTCCGGGGCCGACCCCCGGGCGATCGGCCCGCTGCTCACCGAGGGGCACGCCTCGCTGCGGGACGACTTCGAGGTCTCGGTGCCCCTGCTGGACGCATGCGTGGACGCCGCCGTGGCGGCCGGCGCCCACGGCGCCCGGATGGTGGGCGGCGGCTTCGGTGGCAGCGCGATCGCGCTGGTCGAGGCCGATGCCGTCGACGCCGTCACCGCCGCCGTCGCCGACCGGTTCGCCCGCGAGGGCGCACCCGCCCCTCGCTCCTTCGTCGCCGTCCCCTCCGCCGGGGCCCGGCGGCTGCGCTGATCACACCCGGGAAGAGGAGAACGTGGACGACTCGCTCAGGCTGGACGCGAACGCCGTCGACTACGCGCTGGTCGCCGTCTACTTCGCCGTCGTCCTGCTGATCGGGTTCGCCGCCCGGCGGCGGGTCTCCGACAGCCTGGACTTCTTCCTGTCCGGGCGGTCGCTGCCTGCGTGGGTGACCGGCCTGGCGTTCATCTCGGCGAACCTCGGCGCGGTCGAGATCGTCGGCATGTCGGCCAACGGCGCGCAGTACGGCATGAGCACCATGCACTACTTCTGGATCGGCGCCGTGCCGGCCATGCTCTTCCTGGGCGTGGTGATGATGCCCTTCTACTACGGGTCGAAGGTGCGCAGCGTCCCGGAGTTCATGCGCCGCCGGTTCGGCACCGGGGCCCACCTGGTGAACGCGGTCAGCTTCGCCGTCGCGCAGGTGCTCATCGCCGGCATCAACCTCTACCTCCTGGCCACGATCGTGGAGGCGCTGCTGGGGTGGCCGCTGTGGGTGGCGCTCATCGTCGCCGCGGCCGTGGTGCTCAGCTACATCACCCTCGGCGGGCTCTCGGCCGCGATCTACAACGAGGTCCTGCAGTTCTTCGTCATCGTCGCCGCGCTGCTGCCGTTGACGCTGATCGGGCTCCACCGGGTGGGCGGCATCGGCGGGCTGGTCGACCGCGTCACCGAGGCCGACGGCGCCGAGCAGCTGTCCAGCTGGCCGGCCACCGACCTCTCCGGCTTCGAGAGCCCGGTCTGGTCGACGGTCGGCATCGTCTTCGGGCTGGGCTTCGTGCTCTCCTTCGGCTACTGGACGACGAACTTCGTCGAGGTCCAGCGGGCCATGGCGACCCACTCGATGTCCGCGGCCCGCAGCACCCCGATCATCGGCGCGTTCCCGAAGATGTTCATCCCGTTCATCGTGGTGGTCCCGGGGCTCATCGCCGGGGTGCTGGTACCGGAGATCCAGCAGCTCAAGGCCGGGCAGGAAAGCGGCCTGGACTACAACCAGGCGCTGCTGGGCCTGATCCGCGACGTGCTGCCGAACGGGCTGCTCGGCGTGGCGATCGCCGGCCTGCTGGCGGCGTTCATGGCAGGCATGGCCGCGAACATCTCGGCCTTCAACACCGTCTTCAGCTACGACCTGTGGCAGCAGTACGTGAAGAAGGACCGGCCCGACCACTACTACCTGGCCGTCGGCCGGTGGGCGACCGTGGGGGCGACCGTCGTCGCGATCGGCACCGCGCTCATCGCGGCCGGATACAGCAACCTGATGGACTACCTGCAGACGCTGTTCGGCTTCTTCAACGCGCCGCTGTTCGCCACCTTCATCCTCGGCATGTTCTGGAAGCGGATGACGCCCACGGCGGGCTGGACCGGCCTGGTGTCGGGGACCCTCGCCGCGGTGTTCGTGTTCGTCCTGAGCGAGACCGGCGTCGTGGAGCTGCCCGGCCAGGGGACCGCGTTCGTCGCCGCCGGTGCCGCCTTCGTCGTCGACATCCTGGTCAGCGTCGCGGTGACCCAGGTGACCACCCCGAAACCCGTGCGGGAGCTCGCCGGCCTGGTCTACTCCGAGACACCCGAGGAGCAGCGCACCGATCCCGAGGCGCACCGGCTGCCCTGGTACCGGTCGCCGGTCCCGATGGCCGGCATCGCGCTGGTCCTGGTCATCGCCCTGAACGTCGTCTTCCGCTGAGCGAAGGGAACGCAGCCGTGAGCAGCGCATCGAGCAGCACCGGCCGCCGCCGCCAGGCGGGGGCCTTCGACATCCGCAACATCATCGGCGCCCTGATCGGCTTCTACGGCGTCGTCCTGGTGATCACGGGGCTGGTGAACGACACGGCGGCCGAGCGGGCCAAGACCGGTGACGTCAACGCCAACCTCTGGGCGGGCCTCGGCATGGTGGCGTTCGGGCTCGTCTTCTTCGCGTGGTCGTGGCTGCGGCCGGTCGTCGTCGACGAGGAGGCCGTCGCCGGGGACGAGGACGGGCCCGCCGGTACCTGACGGCTACCGGGCGGCGCGGGAGATGGCCGCCGCGGCGTCGAGCACGGCGCCGACCACCTCGGGGCTGGGCCGGCGGCCGAGCCGCTCCACCGGCCCGGAGATGGAGACGGCGCCGAGCACCGTGCCCGTGGCGTCCCGGACCGGTGCCGACAGCGAGGCGACGCCGGCCTCGCGCTCGGCCACGCTGTGCGCCCAGCCGCGCCTCCGGACGTCGAGCAGCGTGCGCGCCGTGAAGCTCGCCGACGGCAGCAGGCGGGTGACCTCGTCGGCGGGCATGAACGCCAGCAGGGCGTGCGCCGCCGACCCCGCCGTCATCGGCAGGCGCGCGCCGACGGGGACGGTGTCCCGGAGGCCGCTGGTGCGCTCCGCGGCCGAGACGCACACGCGCGTGGCGCCGTCGCGCACGTAGAACTGCGCGCTCTCGCCGGTCGCGTCGCGCAGGGTGACCAGGTGGCGTGCGGCGATCTCCCCGATGTCGGCCGTGCCCCGGCCCAGCTCGGCCAGCGCCGGCCCCGGTGCCCAGCTGCCGCTGTCGGTGCGCCGGACGAGGCGGTGCCCCTCGAGCGCGACGGCCAGCCGGTGGGCCGTCGCCCGGGGGAGGCCGGTGCGCGCGACGAGCTCGGCGAGGGTGGCCGGCTCGTGCGCCACGGCGTGCAGGATCGACACCGCTTTGTCCAGAACCGCGACCGGGTTAGGCTGTCCCACACAGCAATACTCGCATCCCGAAGAGTGAGACTGTCAACTCGGGATCGACCAGTCACCCGAAGGGGACGAGCCGTGCCGAAGACCCTGGCCGAGAAGGTCTACGACGCCCACGTCGTGCGCAGCACGCAGGGTGAGCCAGACCTGCTCTACATCGACCTGCACCTCGTGCACGAGGTCACCAGCCCGCAGGCCTTCGACGGCCTCCGGGCGGCCGGGCGCACGGTGCGCCGCCCCGACCTCACGATGGCCACCGAGGACCACAACGTCCCGACCCTGGACATCCTCGCGCCGATCGCCGACCCGGTCAGCCGGGCGCAGGTCGACGCGCTGCGCCGGAACGCCGCCGAGTTCGGGATCCGGCTGGCCCCCATGGGCGACCGCGACCAGGGCATCGTGCACGTCATCGGCCCGCAGCTGGGGCTGACCCAGCCGGGCATGACCATCGTGTGCGGCGACAGCCACACCTCCACCCACGGCGCCTTCGGGGCGCTGGCCTTCGGCATCGGCACCAGCGAGGTCGAGCACGTGCTGGCCACCCAGACGCTGCCGCAGTACCGCCCCAAGCAGATGGCGGTCACCGTCGACGGCGAGCTGGCGGCCGGCGTCTCGGCGAAGGACATCATCCTGGCGGTCATCGCGCAGATCGGCACGAACGGTGCCGCCGGCCACGTCATCGAGTACCGCGGCAGCGCCATCGAGGCGCTGTCGATGGAGGCCCGCATGACGATCTGCAACATGTCCATCGAAGCCGGTGCCCGCGCCGGGCTGATCGCCCCCGACCGGACCACGTTCGAGTTCCTGCGCGGCCGCCCGCACGCACCGGAGGGTGCCGACTGGGACGCCGCCGTCGAGTACTGGTCGACGCTGCGCACCGACGAGGGCGCGGTCTTCGACACCGAGGTCGTCCTCGACGCCTCGACGCTCACGCCGTTCGTCACCTGGGGCACCAACCCCGGCCAGGGCCTGCCGATCAGCGAGCGCGTGCCCGACCCGGCGGAGATGGCCGACGAGGGGGAGCGGCGGGCCGCCGAGCAGGCGCTGGCCTACATGGGGCTGACCCCGGGCACCCCGCTCACCGAGATCGAGGTGGACACCGTCTTCCTCGGCTCCTGCACCAACGGGCGGATCGAGGACCTGCGCGTCGCCGCCGAGATGCTGCGCGGGAAGAGGATCGACCCGGGCACGCGGATGCTGGTCGTCCCCGGCTCGGTCGGCGTGAAGAACCAGGCCGAGGCCGAGGGGCTCGACCGGGTCTTCGTCGAGGCAGGTGCGGAGTGGCGCGGCGCCGGCTGCTCGATGTGCCTGGGCATGAACCCCGACCAGCTCAAGCCGGGCGAGCGCTCCGCCTCGACCAGCAACCGCAACTTCCAGGGCCGGCAGGGCAAGGGTGGGCGCACCCACCTGGTCTCGCCGTCGGTGGCTGCCGCCACCGCGCTCACCGGCCGCCTGACCGCCCCCGCCGACCTGATCGGAGCCTGACCCGTGGACGCCTTCACGACGCACACCGGCACCGTCGCACCGCTGCGCCGCAGCGCCGTCGACACCGACCAGATCATCCCGGCCGAGTACCTCAAGCGGATCACCCGCACCGGGTTCGAGGACGGCCTCTTCGTCGCCTGGCGCACCAACGAGCCGGACTTCGTGCTCAACAAGCCGGAGTTCGCCGACGCGTCCATCCTCGTCGCCGGGCCCGACTTCGGCACCGGTTCCTCCCGCGAGCACGCCGTCTGGGCGCTGCTGGACGGCGGCTTCCGCGTGGTCATCAGCTCGCGGTTCGCCGACATCTTCAAGAACAACTCCACCAAGGCCGGGCTGCTCACCGTCGTCCTGCCCCAGGCCGAGGTGGAGGCCCTGTGGGCGGCCGCCGAGGCCGACCCGACCACGCAGGTGACCGTCGACCTGGTGGCCAAGCAGATCAGCTACGGCGAGACGACGGTCCCCTTCGACGCCGACGACTACACCCGCTGGCGCCTGCTGGAAGGGCTCGACGACGTCGGCCTCACCGAGCGGCACCTGGCCGACGTCGAGGCCTACGAGGCGAGGCGCCCCGCCTGGCTGCCCCAGGCGCTACCGGCTCGGTGACGTGATGGAAGGGCCACCGCCCAGGGGCCCGCGCCGAGCGCGCGAGGTGCGGGGAGGGCGGTGGTCCTCCTACTGCGAGGGTGCGTCGGGGTCGGGTTCGAAGTCGCGGTAGTAGTCGGCCACCAGCGCACCGCGCCGGCCGCCCAGGGCCCACACGCTGCCCTTCGCGGCCGGCGGCGGCAGGCCGGGGACGCCGTGGCCGTGCACCCCGAGCGCCTGCAGCAGCGACGGGATGGTCCCGCCCTGGCTGCACACCACCGTGGCCCCGGCGTCCGGCCCGGCGGCGAGCAGCCGCTCCAGCGCGGTGAGCGCCGCCTGCGGGTTCTCGGTGAAGCACTCCTCGCCGAACTCGGGCCGGTCGCGCACCTCCAGGTCCAGCCGCTCCGCCAGGGGCTCCACCGTCGAGCGGCAGCGCAGCGGTGGAGCCGAGGCGACAGCGCCCGGGTGGAAGCGCGGCAGCGCCCCGGCCAGCCGCTGCGCCTGGCGCCGTCCCTTGCCGTCCAGCGGGCGCAGCTCGTCGGGGCCGTCGAACTGGTGCTTGCTCCCCGCGCGGCCGTGGCGCACCAGCAGCACGGCCACCTCGCGGGGGACGTCGGTGCGGGCGGCATCGGCGATCACCAGCCGGTCGTGGTCGTGGGTCACCAGGGCCTCGGCGTCCGCGGGGGAGAGCCAGCGCAGCTCGTCGACCTCGTCGTTGGCCGCGAACCCGCCGCCCACGCAGCGCATCGCCCAGTAGTCCACCCGCTTGGGCGCACCGTCGACGACGTAGCGGGTGGTCGGGCAGCGGCGGCCGGCGACGACCTCCAGCCCCGTCTCCTCGACGACTTCCCGGCAGGCCGCCTGCAGGGGGTGCTCCCCGGCGTCGAGCTTCCCCTTGGGCAGCGACCAGTCGTCGTAGCGCGCACGGTGCACCACGGCGACCTCGATCCCGTCGCCCTCGGCGGGCCGCCACACCACGCCGCCCGCGGCGACGACGGTGCGGGGCTCAGCCGGCGAGCTCATGGACCCGACGCATCAGCGCCGCCTGGTGGTCGCGGCCCTCCAGCCGCTCCCAGCTCCCGTCGCTGCGCAGCTCCCAGCAGCGGACCCCGGGAGCCATCGCCGGCTCGAGGGCCTCCCGGAGCTGGGTCCGGGCAGCCTCGTCGCAGACGCGGAGGAGCACCTCCACGCGGCGGTCGAGGTTGCGGTGCATGAGGTCGGAGCTGCCGATCCACCACTCCGGGTCCCCGCCGTTGTGGAAGGACATGACCCGGGAGTGCTCCAGGAAGCGGCCGACGATCGAGCGCACGCGGATGGTCTCCGAGAGGCCGGGCACCCCGGGTCGCAGCGCGCAGATGCCGCGGACGAACAGCTCCACCGGGACGCCGGCGCGCGAGGCCTGGTAGAGCGCGTCGATGATCCGCTCGTCGACGATCGAGTTGGCCTTGATGCGGATGCCCGACGGGCGGCCCTCGGCGGCGTGCCGGGCCTCGCGGCGGATCTTCTCGATCAGCCCGTTGCGGATGCCGTGCGGCGCGACCATGAGCGTGCGGTAGTTGGTCTGCCGCGAGTAACCGGTGAGCACGTTGAACAGGTCGGTGAGGTCCGCGCCCACCCGCGGATCGGCGGTGAGGATGCCCAGGTCCTCGTAGATGCGCGCGGTCTTGGGGTTGTAGTTGCCGGTGCCGATGTGGCAGTACCGGCGGATGACCCCTTGCTCGCGGCGCACGACCAGTGCGGTCTTGCAGTGCGTCTTGAGGCCGACCAGGCCGTACACCACGTGGCAGCCGGCTCGCTCCAGCGAGCGGGCCCAGCTGATGTTGGCCTCCTCGTCGAAGCGGGCCTTGATCTCGACGAGCACCACCACCTGCTTGCCGGCCTCCGCCGCCTCGATGAGCGCGTTGACGATCGGCGAGTCACCGGAGGTGCGGTAGAGCGTCTGCTTGATGGCGAGCACGTGCGGATCGGCCGCCGCCTGCTCGATGAACCGCTGCACGCTCGTGGCGAACGAGTGGTAGGGGTGGTGCACCAGGACGTCGCCCTCGCGGAGCGTGGCGAAGACGCTCTTGGGCGTCTCGCCCTCGGAGAGGCGCGGGTGCGTCGCCGGCACGAACGGATCGTCCTTGAGCTCCGGCCGGTCGAGGTCGTAGAGGGCCATGAGCGACGCCAGGTCCAGTAGCCCGGGCACGTGGACGACGTCGTCGGGGGAGACCTCGAGCTCGGAGATGAGCACCTCGAGGATCCGCGGGTCCATCGGCTCGGCCACCTCGAGCCGGACGGCCGGGCCGAAGCGGCGCCGGGCGAGCTCGCGCTCGAGGGCCTGCAGCAGGTCCTCGTCGCGGTCCTCCTCGACCTCCAGGTCGGCGTTGCGCGTGACCCGGAAGAAGTGGTGGTCGATCACCTCCAGCCCCGGGAAGAGCTGGGCGAGGTGGGCGGCGATGAGGTCCTCGAGCGGGAGGAAGGTCGCGGTGGAGTCGACCGCCTCGACCGCGACGAACCGCGGCACGTTGTTGGGCACCTTGAGCCGGGCGAACCGCGGCGCGCCCGTCTCCGGGTCGCGCACCGACACCGCCAGGTTCAGCGACAGCCCGCTGATGTACGGGAAGGGGTGCGCGGGGTCGACCGCGAGCGGGGTGAGCACGGGGAACACCTGGTCGCGGAAGTAGTCCCGCAACCGGCGGGTGTCCTCGTCGGCGAGGTCCTCCCAGTGCACGATCCGGATGCCCGACTGCTCCAGCCGGGGGAGCACGTCCTTGTTGAAGACGTCGGAGTGCCGCTGCACCAGCTCCTGGGTGCGCGCCGTGACCAGCCCCAGCTGCTCGCGGATGGTCAGACCGTCGGGGGAGCGGACGGTGAGCCCGGTGCTCTGCCGGCGCTTCAGGCCGGCGATGCGCACCATGTAGAACTCGTCGAGGTTGCTGGCGAAGATCGCGAGGAACTTGACGCGCTCCAGCAGCGGCAGGGAGTCGTCCTCGGCCAGCTCGAGCACGCGGGCGTTGAAGTCCAGCCAGGACAGTTCCCGGTTCAGGTAGCGGTCGGCGGGCAGGGCATCGGTCCGGGGAGCGCTCTCTGGGGCCACGCCCTCATCGTGCCGTACCGACCCGGTCCGCGAGCAGCGGCGAGGCCAGGACCAGCCCCCTCGTGCACGGGCCGGCCCCGAGCGCGAGGGCCGAGCGCAGGTCCTCGGGGACGTCGACGTCGCGCCGCAGCCCGGGCCACGCGCCGGTGAGCCGCACGGCGCCGCCGGTCTCGTGCACGTGCGCGGATCCGCGCCCGAACCGCGGGTGCAGCGGCACGCCCGCGGCGGTCAGCAGCGTGGTGCCCGTCCCCTGGGCGTCGGCCACGAAGCACCGGGGGGCCGCCTCCGCGGCCGCCAGCGCCTCGGCCAGCTCCTCCGGGCGGAGGGCGGGCAGGTCGGAGGAGAGGGCGGCGACGGCCGTGCTCCCGGCGCGCCCGGCGCCGTGCTCCAGCGCGGGGTTGAGGCCGCGGTCGGGCTCGTCGGGCACGGTGGTCGCGCCGAGCCCCCGCACCAGCTCCGCGGACGCCGGCTCGTCGGTGACGACGACGACCGACCCCACCCGCTCGCAGGCCAGCGCCGCGGCGACCGTGTCGGCCAGCAGGGCGAGCACCAGGGCGCCGTGGTCACCGCCCGGGCCCGCGGTGAGCGGGCGCAGCCGCGTCTTCGCCGCGGCGAGCCGCTTCGCCGGGACGACGACCGACCACCTGGACACGCCACCACAATGTCAGCACGCGGTCGGGGAGGAGCCCCACGGACCGGACCCGGTGGTCCGGTCCGGGCGCCACGGGTCGATCATGGGCTGGCTCACGGCAGAGGGAGGCGGGTCGGTGACGGAGGAGACGTCCGCGCGCGGTGCGGCCGCCGACGGGGGACCGGGTGCCCGGTCCGAGGGCAGGTGGCGCACCCGGGGGCCCATCTCGTTCCCCCTCTGGTTGTGCATCCTGGTCATCTACCCGGTGGCGTCCCTGCTGTTCCGGCTCCGCTACCGCCACCTCGAGCGCATCCCGGTGCGCGGGCCGGTCCTGCTCGTGGCCAACCACGTGTCCGTGCTCGACCCGCTGGCCTGCGCGCGCCTGGTGTTCGACCGGGGGCGGATCCCGCACTTCCTCGCCAAGGAGAGCGTCTTCAAGGGGCTGGCCGGCGTCATCCTGCGGGCGGCGGGCCAGATCCCGGTGGCCCGGTACTCCTCGGCGGCCCGGGGTTCCCTCGACGCGGCCCGGGCCGACCTCCAGGCCGGCAACCTGGTGGTCATCTACCCCGAGGGATCGGTGACGCGGGACCCGGCGTGGTGGCCCATGCAGGCCCGCACCGGGGCGGCGCATCTCGCGCTGACCACCGATGCCGTCGTCGTCCCCGTGGCGCAGTGGGGCCCGCAGCGGGTGCACGACTACCACGCGAAGAAGCTGCACCTGCGGCTGCGCACGCCCGCCGACTACCTGGTCGGCGAACCGATCGACCTGTCGGCCCTGCGGGCCGAGGTCCGGGCCGGCCGGCCGCTGGACACACCCCTGCTGCGGGAGACGACCGACCTGATGATGACCAGGGTGCGCCACCAGCTCGCCGAGCTGCGGGGCGAGCCCGCCCCGGCCGCCGTCCACCCGGGGCCGGGTCGCTCGCGCCCCGGTGGCGTCGCGGGGAGCGCCGCGTGACGCGGGCGGCGGTGCTCGGCGCCGGCTCCTGGGGGACCACGTTCGCCAAGGTGCTCGCCGACGCCGGCTGCGAGGTGCGGCTGCACGCGCGCCGGCCCGAGCTGGTGGAGGCCATCAGCGAGCGGCGCGAGAACGCCGACTACCTGCCCGGTGTGCGCCTCCCCGACCGGCTGCGGGCGACCGCGGACCCGGCCGAGGCGCTCGACGACGCCGAGGTCGTCGTGCTGGCGGTCCCCTCGCAGTCGTTGCGCGGCAACCTGACGGTGTGGCGGGAGATGCTGCCGCCGGACGCCACCCTCCTGTCGCTGATGAAGGGGATCGAGCTCGGCAGCACCAAGCGCATGAGCGAGGTCATCTGCGAGGTCACCGGCGCCGACCCCCGCCGGGTGGCGGCGCTGTCCGGGCCGAACCTCGCCCGGGAGATCGCGGAGGAGCAGCCGGCGGCCACCGTCATCGCGTGCGCGGACGACGGCCGCGGCACGCAGCTGCAGGCGGCCTGCCACACCCGCTACTTCCGGCCCTACACCAACCCGGACGTCGTCGGGTGCGAGCTCGGCGGGGCGGTGAAGAACGTGATCGCCCTGGCGGCCGGCATCGCCGAGGGGCTCGGCTTCGGCGACAACACCCGGGCGTCGCTGATCACCCGCGGGCTCGCCGAGACCGCCCGGCTGGGGCTCGCGCTGGGGGCCGAGCTGACCACCTTCGCGGGGCTGGCCGGCCTGGGCGACCTGGTGGCCACCTGCAGCTCGCCGCTGTCGCGCAACCGCACGTTCGGCGAGAAGCTCGGCCGCGGCATGAGCGTGGAGGAGGTGCAGCGGAGCACCCGGCAGACCGCGGAGGGCGTGAAGAGCTGCCGCTCCGTGCTGGACCTCGCGCGGGCGCACGGCATCGACGTGCCCATCACCGAGGCCGTGGTGCGGGTCTGCCACGAGGGCGAGGCGCCGGCGCAGATGGTGCGCGAGATCATGTCGCGCGAGGCGAAGCCGGAGTGATGGAGTTCCCGGTCGTGGACAGCGGGTGGGGCGACGGGACCAGATCGGTGCGCGCGGGGGAGGACCCGGCCGTGCCCGGTGCGCCGCTGCGGCCCTCACCGGTGTTCGCGGCGCCCTTCCACCTCGGGGACCAGCCCCCCCGGGCCGGCGGCGCCGACGCCTACGCGCGCACCGAGCAGCCCACGCTCCGGCACTTCGAGGACGCCGTCGGGGAGCTCGACGGCGGCCGGTGCCTCTCCTTCGCCACGGGGATGGCGGCCCTCACCGCCGCCGTCCTGGCGTGCGTGCGCAGCGGGGACCGCGTCGTCCTGCCGTCGGACGGCTACTACGCGACGCGCATGCTGGCCGCGCAGGAGCTGAGCCGGTTCGGCGTCGAGGTGCAGTACGTGCCGACGCCGGAGATCGAGCGGGTGGCGGCCGGGGGCGGGCTCGCGGGAGCCCGGATGGTCCTGCTGGAGACGCCCAGCAACCCCCAGCTCGACGTCTGCGACATCGCGGCCGTCGCCGCCGCCGCGCACACCGCGGGCGCCCTGGTGGCGGTCGACAACACCACCGCCACCCCGCTCGGCCAGCGGCCGCTGTCGCTGGGTGCCGACCTCACCGTCGGCAGCGACACCAAGGCGCTCACCGGGCACAGCGACGTGCTGCTGGGGCACGTGTCGGTCACCGACGACGAGCTGCACGCGGCCGTGAAGGGGTTCCGCGACCGCACGGGCAGCACGCCGGGTCCGTTCGAGGCCTGGCTGGGGCACCGATCGATGAGCACCCTGGACCTGCGGCTGGCCCGCCAGGCGGAGAACGCGGCGGCCGTCGCCGAGCTGCTCGCCGGTCACCCCGCCGTCACCGGCCTGCGCTGGCCGTGGCGGCCGCAGGACCCGTCGTTCGCGCTCGCCTCCCGGCAGATGCTGCGCCCCAACGGCGTGGTGTCGGCCGAGCTGCCCGACGAGGCCGCCGTCTCCCGGTTGCTGGGCGCCAGCCGGCTGTGGGCGGCGGCGACCAGCTTCGGCGGCGTGCACAGCACGATCGACCGCCGGGCGCAGTGGGGTGGGGACGCCGTCCCCGCCGGCTTCGTGCGGCTCTCCTGCGGCATCGAGGACACCGCCGACCTGGTCGCCGACCTATCCCACGCGCTCGACGCCGTCGGCTGACGCGGGCCGGCGGCGGGTGCCGGCCACGGTGAGCCAGATGCTCACGCCGAAGTAGTAGGCGAGGTACACCATGCTCACCGCGACGACGACCGGGTTCGGGTCGGGGTACTGCACGACCAGCACCGCCGAGGCGGCCAGCCACACCGCGGCCAGCCCCAGGTTCACGCCGCGCAGCAGCTTGGTGCGCGACGGGTAGACGTACTTGACCGGCACGAACACCAGCACGGTCAGGACGGCGAGCGCGATGCCGACGCCCGTCGTGCCGACGCCGAGGACGATCGCGTAGAACGCCACGACGTTCCAGTAGCTGGGGAAGCCGAGGAAGTAGTGGTCCTCGGTCTTCGCGTCCACCCGGCAGAACTGGTAGCAGGAGGCCAGCAGCGGCAGCGCGGCCAGGACCCAGCCGAGGCCCCCGCCGGGCAGCCGGTCGGTGGTCCAGAGCAGCACGACCGGCGCGAAGACGTAGGTCAGGTAGTCGACGATGTCGTCCATCCGGGCGCCGTCGAACCAGGGGATCGCCTCCTTGACCCGGAACCGCCGGGCCAGCATCCCGTCGGTGCCGTCGATGAACAGGGTCACGAGGATCAGCCACAGCGCGGTCTCCACCGCGCCGTCGAAGGCGGCCAGGACGATGAGCAGGCCGAGCACCGACCCGCTGGCGGTGTACAGGTGCACCGCCGCACCGGCCAGGCGCAGCCCTCGGGAGTGCCCGGGCCCGTCGGTGGTGCGCACCGTCCCGGGCGCGGTCTGCTGGGCGGGGTCGTCGTGCACGGCGACGAGGCTGCCACACCGCGGTCGGGCCGGCGGACCGGCGCGTGCACCGACGTCGCGGCGGGGGTCGTGACCGGGCCTCGGTTAGGGTCGCCCCGATGAGCGGACAGCGGGGCAGGGTGCGGGTGGCGGTCGTCTTCGGCGGGCGCAGCGAGGAGCACGCCATCTCCTGCATCTCGGCCGGGAGCGTGATGGCCGCGCTCGACCCTGAGCGCTACGAGGTGGTGCCGGTCGGCATCGCCAAGGACGGGCGCTGGGTGCTGCCCGACCCCGGTCAGCGGCTGGCCCTCACCGACGGCGCGCTACCCGAGGTCACCGGCGGCACGGCGGTCTCCCTGGTCGGCGACCCCGAGGCGCGCGGGCTGGCCGTCCTGGAGCCCGGCGCGGCGGTCGGGCGGGCGCTCACCGAGGTCGACGTCGTGTTCCCGGTGCTGCACGGGGCCTTCGGCGAGGACGGCACGGTGCAGGGCCTGCTGGAGATGACCGGGCTGCCGTACGTGGGCTCCGGGGTGTTCGCCAGCGCCGCCTCCATGGACAAGGAGTTCACCAAGAAGCTCCTCGCCGCCGCCGGCCTGCCGCAGGGCGACCACGTCGTGCTGCGCGACGCGCAGGGCGCGGTCTGCGCGGACGCCGCCCTCCTCGGCGAGGCCGAGCGGGAGCGCCTGGGCCTGCCGGTCTTCGTGAAGCCCGCGCGCGCCGGCTCGAGCATCGGCATCAGCAAGGTGACCGACTGGGCGCAGTTCCCGGCGGCCGTCGCGGCGGCCGCGGCGGTCGACCCGAAGGTGGTCGTGGAGGCCGCCGTCCCCGGCCGGGAGATCGAGTGCGGCGTGCTCGCCGCGCGCGGCCCGGGCCTGCCGGAGGCGAGCCTGCCCGCCGAGATCCGGCTGCGGCCCGGCGTGGACTGGTACGACTTCGCCGCCAAGTACCTCGACGACGCCGCGGAGTTCGACATCCCGGCCGACCTCACCCCGGAGCAGCTCGCCGCGGTGCAGGACACGGCGCGCCGCGCCTACCTGGCGCTGGACTGCCGGGGGCTCGCCCGGGTCGACTTCTTCCTGGCCACCGGGCCCGACGGCGCGGACCGGCTGGTGGTCAACGAGGTCAACACGATGCCCGGGTTCACGCCGATCTCGATGTTCGCCCGCATGTGGGCCGCCAGCGGGGTCGGGTTCGGTGAGCTCGTGGACCGCCTGGTGAGCGGGGCGCTCGCCGGCGGCGCGCGGCCGGGCCGGTGACCGAGGGGCGGCCGGGGCCCGGGGCAGCCGCCGCCGGCTCCCGGTTCGCCCCGGCGGTCCTCCTGACCGCCTGCCTGCTCGCCGCCTGCGGGCGCGCGGTCGACGGCGTCCCGACCGCCGCGCCGCCCTCGGACCGGCCCTCCTCGCCGCAGGAGCTGGAGGAGCTCGTCGTCCGGGAGGTGCCCTCCGGCCTGCCGCGGCTGCCCGACGACGAGCTGGAACCCCCGGCCGGGGCCAAGCGGCTCGAGGACGTCGCCGCCTACGCACCCGACCCCGAGCGCGAGCTCGCGGTCCTCGACGACTACGGCTACCGGTACGGGTGGGAGCGCTTCTGGGGGCGGGAGTCGGGCCCGATGACGGGCGTCTTCGTCGACCAGTTCGAGCAGCGCGCCGGCGCCGGCGCCTACGCGGAGGCCCTGGCCCGCAACGACGCGGAGCTCTACGGCGGGGTGCTGAGCGTGGATCCGCCCGAGCTGCCCGCGAACTGCCGGCTGCTCACCGTGGACACCCCCGTGCCGGAGGCCGGGTTGGCCGACCCGGCGGCGTTCGCGTGGTGCTGGCACGGCGTGTTCAGCGTGTCGGTGACCGCCGTGGCCGGGTCGGTCGCCGACGCGGTCGACGAGGTCGGCGCCGTCCTGGAGGAGCAGCTGGCGCTGCTGCCGCCGGCGTGAGCGGGCGCTCAGGGCCCGGGTGCGGGCTCCTGGTAGGGGAGGGCCTCGGCCAGCGGCACGGTCAGCGCCGTCACCGGGGCGCTGTCGACGCCGGGGGGCAGCCGCACCTCCACGTAGACGGGGCGGTCGACCGCCGTCCACACCGTCGCGTCCGGGTCGCTGGTGTCGACGTGCCACTGCACACCGTTGATCTGGATGGCCGACGCGCCGACGGTCCACCCGGCCGGCCGCTCGACGCCGCAGGTGAGCACGACGGGCGGCTCGCCCCAGGCGTAGACGAACGGGGTCCCGGACTGCACGCGGCGGGACGGCTCGCCGGCCAGCTCCAGGGGGAGGTTGCCCAGCAGCGCGGTGCAGGACTGCTCGGCCTCGGGGCCGAGCACCGGGCTGTCCAGCTCGAGCGTCGGCAGGTCCTCGGGGCGCACCGGCGTGACCCCGTCGACGGTGGCCGGCCCCTCGGACTCCCGGGCGGGCTCCTCCGCGCCGCGCAGGTTGACCAGCACGACGAGGGCGATCACCACCGGCAGGGTGACCGCCGTGATCAGGATCGCGGCCCGGCGCAGCGGGTCCACGGGGCGAGCGCTCAGATGTTGACGACCGGGCAGGTCAGCGTCCGGGTGATGCCGTCCACCGACTGCACGCGGGCGACCACCAGGCGGCCCAGCTCGTCGACGGTGTCGGCCTCGGCGCGGACGATCACGTCGTACGGGCCGGTGACGTCCTCGGCCTTGGTGACACCGCTGATCTCGCTGATCGTCGACGCGACCTGGGCGGCCTTGCCGACTTCGGTCTGGATGAGGATGTAGGCGTGGACCACGGGAGATCCTTCCTCCGGCAACAGTGCCGAGACGTCGTCCCCGCCGGCTGGCGGACTCGTCGGCAACCTACCGCAGCGACTGGAGAGCATCGATGAGCCGACCCCGCCCCCTGGTCCCGCGCGGCGATCCGGCCGACAGCGTCCGGGTCGTCGGCGAGTTCGGCGTCATCGCCCGCGTGCTGGCCCGGTCGGGCACCGCGGCGGCCGCGGACGTCGGCCCCGGCGACGACGCGGCCGTGGTGCGCACCCCCGACCGGCGGGTCGTCGCCACCACCGACGTGCTCGTGGAAGGACGGCACTTCCGGCGGGACTGGTCCTCGGCCGAGGACGTCGGGCACAAGGCGGCCGCGGCCAACCTGGCCGACGTGGCCGCGATGGGCGCCCGGACGACGGCGCTGGTGGTGGGGCTGGCCTGCCCGCCGGACACGCCCACCAGCTGGCTGGAAGGGGTGGCCACCGGCCTGGCCGACGAGTGCGCACCCCAGGGGGCGGCCGTCGTCGGCGGGGACACCGTGGCCGCCGCCCCCGGCAGCACCGCCGTCGTCCTCTCGGTGACCGCCCTGGGTGACCTGGGCGGCCGGGCGCCCGTGCTGCGGTCGGGCGCGCGTCCCGGCGACGTCGTCGCGCTGGCCGGGCGGCTGGGGTGGTCGGCGGCCGGGCTGGCGGTGCTGCGCCGCGGGTTCAGCAGCCCGCTGGCGGTGGTGTCGGCGCACCGGCGCCCCACCCCGCCGTACGCGGCGGGGCAGGTCGCTGCCGACGCGGGCGCCACGGCGATGTGCGACGTGAGCGACGGGCTGCTCGCCGACGCCGGGCACATCGCGGAGGCCAGCGGCGTCGTGCTCGACCTGGACCGAGCGGCGCTGGTGCAGGCCTGCCTGGAGCCGGTCGGCCCGCTGCAGCAGGTGGGGTCGGCGCTCGGGGTCGACCCGATGGCGTGGGTGCTCAGCGGTGGGGAGGACCACGCGCTGCTGGCCACCTTCCCGCGGAAGGTGCGCCTGCCCGAGGGCTGGACGCCGGTCGGGCTGGTGCGGCCGGGAAAGCGCGGGCCCGGGGTGCGGGTCGACGGCGCGGACGCCGCCGACGCGCTGGCGGCGGTGGGAGCGGAGAGGGCGGGGCATGTGCACTTCGGCTGAGCAGGTGCTGCGGGACGGGGCGGTGGTCCGGCTGCGGCCGCTGCCCTACGAGGACCCCCTGGCGCAGCTGCTGGTCGAGCAGGTGCAGCAGGAGTACGTGGTGCGGTACGGCGGCCGCGACGAGGCCGTGGTCGACCCGGCGGAGTTCCGGCCGCCGGCCGGGCTGTTCCTGGTCGCCGAGGTGGCGGGGGTGCCGGTCGGCTGCGGCGCGTGGCGGGCCTACCCGCCGGGGGGCGCGGAGATCAAGCGCGTCTACGTGGCTCCGGCGTTCCGCCGGCGGGGGCTGGCCCAGGTGCTGATGGCGGAGCTGGAGGCCTCGGCTGCCCGCGCCGGGCACCGCTCGGTGGTGCTCAACACCGGGCAGCGGCAGCCCGAGGCGGTCGCGCTGTACCGGGAGCTGGGCTATGCGCCCGTGCCGGGGTACGGGGTGTACGCCTGCTCCCCGGAGGCGGTGTTCCTCGGCAAGGAGCTGACCGCGCGGGCGGGGGAGGAGCCGACGTGGGCGTCGTGACGATCTCGGCCCCCTACGGCGCTGCGGGGGCCGAGGTGGCGCCGGCGGTCGCCCGGCGGCTCGGGCTGCCCTTCCACGACCGCGCGATCCCCGCCCAGGTCGCCGGGCGGCTGGGGGTGCCGGTCGAGGAGGCCGAGGCCAACGACGAGACGGTGGTGCGCGGGCTGTGGCGGCTCGTGGCGTCGCTGGGCACCATGCCCGACCCGGTGGGCGGGGTGGTGCCGGGGGCGCCGCTGCCCGACACGCGCGCCTACCGGGAGCAGACCGAGCGGATCCTCGCCGAGATCGCGGCCGGCGACGGCGGCGTGGTGCTCGGCCGGGCCGCGATGGTGGTGCTCGCCGACCGCGCCGACGCGTTGCACGTCCGGCTGGACGGCCCGCGGGGCCGGCGCCTGGCCGCGGCGGTGGCCCGGTCGTGGCGCCCGCGCGAGGAGGTGGCGCGGGAGATGGCGGCCAACGACCGCGCGCGCGAGGCCTACGTCCGGCACTTCTACCGCCGCGACCCGGCCGATCCCCGCCTCTACCACCTGGTCGTGGACGCGACCGCCCTCCCGGTGGAGACGGTCGTGGAGATCGTGGTGAGGGCCGCCCGGGGCCGGGGGATCGGGCGCTGAGCGCACGCGAGGAGCCCCGGAGGTCGGTGACCTCCGGGGCTCCTCGCGTGCCTCGCGCCCCTCAGGGGGCGCCGGCGTCAGGCGCGGACGACCTTGCCGGCGCGGATGCACGAGGTGCACGCGTTGATCCGGCGACGGTTGCCGGGGGCGATCAGCGCCCGCACGGACTGGATGTTCGGGTTCCAACGGCGCGGCGTGCGGCGGTGCGAGTGCGACACCGACATACCGAAACCGGGGCCCTTGCCACAGACATCGCAGTTGGCAGCCACGGTTGATCACTCCCAGAAGAATCGTTCACAGACGGCGGGGCAAGGCAGCACCCGCAACAAGACCGTCCAGCAGTCTAACCGCTCCGCGGAGGTCATGTCGCAGCGCCCTCCGGACCGGGGTCCGCGGCTCGCGTGGCCGGGTCGTGTCGGCGCCCGTGGGTAGCCTGCTCCCGTGCTGACGGCGCTGGACGACGCCGCGGTCGGACAGTGGTGCCGGGCCGCGGTCGAGGCGCTGTCCGACTTCCGGGGGCGGCTCGACGACCTCAACGTCTTCCCGGTGCCCGACGGGGACACCGGCACCAACCTCCTGCACACCGCCGAGGGTGCCCGTGCGGCGCTGGACGAGGCGGCGCCCGGCGAGCCCACCTGGGCGGTCGTGGCCCGGGGTGCGGTGCTCTCCGCCCGCGGCAACTCCGGCACGATCCTGGCCCAGCTGCTCCGCGGTCTGGCCGACCAGCTCGCGGACCAGCCCCCCGCCGACGGGCCGGTCCTGGCCTCCGCGCTGCGCAAGGCCGCCGAGAGCGCCTACACCGCCGTCGCCGACCCCGAGGAGGGCACCTTCCTCACCGTGGCCCGCGCCGCCGGGGAGGCGGCCGTGGCGGCAGTCGACGCCGGGCGCACGGCGCTCGGCGACGTCGTCGAGGCCGCGGCCGACGGTGCTCACCACGCCCTGCAGAACACCCCCGACCAGCTGGCCGCGCTGCGCGATGCCGGGGTGGTCGACGCCGGCGGCGCCGGGCTCTCCCTCGTCCTGGACGCCCTCGTCCGCACGGTCACCGGCGTCCAGCCGGTGCGCCCTGCCCTCGCCCGCCGCGCGCACCCCCCGCACGACCACGTCCACGCCCCCCACCAGCCGCCGCCCGGGCCGGGCAGCGAGGTGCAGTACCTGCTCGCCGACACCGACGAGACCGCGGTCGCCCGCCTGCACGAGCGGCTGGCCGAGCTCGGGGACAGCCTGGTCGTCGTCGGCGTGGACACGCCGACCGGCCGGGAGTGGAACGTCCACGTGCACGTCGCGGACGTCGGCGCCGCCATCGAGGCGGGCATCGAGGCGGGCCGCCCGCACCGCATCACGGTCACCCCTCTGGCGCCGGTGCCCCCGGCGGCGCCCGTGGCGGGGGTGCGCGCGGTGGTCGCGGCCGTGCACAGCGAGGGCCTGGCCGAGCTCTTCCGCGCCGAGGGCGCCCGCGTCGTCGTCTGCGTGCCCGGCGGCATCACCGAGGACGACCTGTACGACGAGATCGTCGCCGCCGGCGCCCAGGAGGTGGTCGTCCTCCCCAACGACGCCGGCCTGCACGCCGTCGCCTCCCGGGCCGCGGAGCGGGCGCGCGAGGCCGGCCGGGAGATCGGCGTCGTGCCCACCCGCTCGCCGGTGCAGGGGCTGGCCGCCCTGGCCGTCGCCGACCCGCAGCGCCGGTTCGGCGACGACGTGATCGCCATGGCCGAGGCCGCCGCCGCCACCCGGTGGGCGGAACTGGCCGTCGCCGACCAGGAGGCGCTGACCAGTGCCGGCCTCTGCCGGCCCGGCGACGTGCTCGGCTCCGCCGAGGGGGACGTCGTCGTGATCGGCGCCGAGCACGCCGCCGTCGCGTGCGACCTGCTGGACCGGTTGCTCTCCGCCGGTGGGGAGATGGCCACCCTGGTCGTCGGCCCCGACGAGGCGCTCGGTGACGCGGTCTGCGCGCACCTGTCGTCGGCGCACCCCACGGTCGAGGTGGTGCGCTACGGCGGTGGTCCCGGCTCGCTGCCGCTGCAGATCGGGGTCGAGTGACGTGGGGGTGACGCTGGAGACCCCGCTCGCGCGGGTGCTCGGGCCCAAGACCGCCAGCGGCATGGCCGAGCAGCTGGGCCTGCACACGGTGCGCCACCTGCTGCGCCACTACCCGCGCCGCTACGCCCGGCGCGGGGAGATGGCCCGGCTCGACGACCTGCAGCCCGGCGACCGGGTGACGGTGCTCGCCCAGGTGAAGAGCGTGAGCACCCGGCCGATGCGGCAGCGCCGCGGCACGCTCACCGAGGTCACCGTGGGCGACGGCCCCAGCACCATGAAGCTGGTCTTCTTCAGCCACCGGCACGCGCGCCTCGCGCCCGGGGTCTGGGGCATGTTCGCCGGCACCGTCGGCACCTACCAGGGCAAGCTGCAGTTCACCCACCCCGACATGCACCTGCTCAGCGGTGACGACGATGACGACGACTGGGCCCGCGAGCTCGTCCCCATCTACCCGGCGAGCAAGGACGTCTCCAGCTGGGTGATCCAGAAGTCGGTCAAGCTGCTGCTGGGTGGCGCGGGCAACCTCGCCGACCTGGTCACCGACCCCCTGCCGGAGGAGATCCGCACCCGGCACGGCCTGCTGTCGCTGCCGGCCGCGCTGCTGGACGTCCACCGCCCCACCACCGCCCAGGACGTCGAGCGCGCCGAGCACCGGCTGAAGTGGGACGAGGCGCTGACCCTGCAGCTCACCCTCGCCGCCCGCCGCCGGGCCGCCGCGCTGGAGCCGGGCACCGCGCGCCCGCGGAAAGCCGGGGGCCTGCTCGACGCGGTCGACGCCGCGCTGCCGTTCGCGCTCACCGACGGCCAGCGGGCGGTGGGGGAGGAGCTCGCCGCCGAGCTGGACCGCGACCAGCCGATGCACCGCCTCCTGCAGGGCGAGGTGGGCTCGGGCAAGACGGTCGTCGCCCTGCGCGCGATGGCGCAGGTGGTGGACGCCGGCGGCCAGGCCGCCCTGCTCGCACCGACCGAGGTGCTGGCCGCCCAGCACGCCCGCGGCATCCGCGCCCTGCTCGGGCCGCTCGGCCGCGCCGGCGAGATCGACGGCGACCCCGCCGGCACCCGCGTCACCCTGCTCACCGGCTCGCTCAAGGCCGCCGCCCGCCGCGAGGCCCGCGCCGAGGTGGCGGAGGGGCGGGCCGGGATCGTCGTCGGGACGCACGCGCTGCTGCAGGAGGGCGTGGAGTTCGCCGACCTCGGGCTGGTCGTCGTCGACGAGCAGCACCGGTTCGGCGTCGAGCAGCGCGACGCGCTGCGCGCCAAGGGCAGCCGCCCCCCGCACGTGCTCGTGATGACGGCGACGCCGATCCCCCGGACGGTCGCGATGACCGTGTACGGCGACCTCGAGGTCTCCACGCTGCGGCAGCTGCCCAGCGGGCGCGGCGGCGTCGCCAGCTCGGTGGTCCCGGTCGCGGAGAAGCCCGGCTGGCTCGACCGGGCCTGGGAGCGGCTCCGCGAGGAGGTCGCCGCCGGCCGCCAGGCCTACGTCGTCTGCCCCCGCATCGGTGACCTGCCCGGGGACGAGCCCGAGGACGCCGACGGCGCGCCCCCGGAGGAGGGGCGCAGCGACCGCCGGCCCCCGCTCGCCGTCCTCGACGTCGCCGAGGCCCTGCGCGCCGGCCCGCTCGCCGGGCTGCGCCTGGACGTCCTGCACGGGCGGATGACCCCCGAGGGGAAGGACGGCGTCATGCGCGCCTTCGCCGACGGCGCGACCGACGTGCTGGTGGCCACCACGGTGGTCGAGGTCGGGGTGGACGTGCCGAACGCCACGGTGATGGTGGTCATGGATGCGGACCGGTTCGGCGTCAGCCAGCTGCACCAGCTGCGCGGTCGCGTGGCGCGGGGAGAGCACGCCGGGCTGTGCCTGCTGGTCAGCGAGGCCCCGACGTCCTCGCCGACGGGGCAGCGGCTGGCCGCCGTGGCCTCGACCTCCGACGGCTTCGAGCTGGCCCGGCTGGACCTGGAGACCCGGAGGGAGGGCGACGTCCTCGGCGCCGCCCAGTCCGGCCGTCGCTCCGGCATCAAGCTGCTCTCGCTGCTGGAGGACGAGGAGCTCATCGCCGACGCGCGGGCGGAGGCGACCGCGCTGCTGTCCACCGAGCGCGGGCTGGCCGACCACCCCGGGCTCGCCGCCGAGGTCGCGGCTCTGGCCAGCGACGAGCGCGCCGAGTGGCTCGAGAAGGCGTGACCAGGATCATCGCGGGGCTCGCGGGCGGGCGGCGCCTCACCGTCCCGCAGTCGGGGGTCCGGCCCACCGGTGACAAGGCCCGTGGCGCGCTGTTCAACTCCCTGGGCTCGCTGGTCGACCTCGACGGGGCGGCCGTCCTCGACCTCTACGCGGGCTCCGGTGCGCTGGGCCTGGAGGCGCTCTCCCGCGGCGCGGCCACCGCGGTGTTCGTCGAGCAGGGCCCGAGGGTGCTGCCCGTGCTGCGGGCGAACCTGGCGGCGGTCGGCCTGCCCGGCGGGCGGGTGGTGGCGGGCTCCGTGCCCGCCGTCGTCGCCGGGCCGGCGCCGCAGGCGTTCGACGTCGTCCTCGCCGACCCGCCCTACGACACCCCGGCCGAGGCGCTCCACGGGGTGCTCCGGGCCCTGGTCGCGGGCGACTGGCTGGCCCCCGGGGGCGTCGTCGTGGTCGAGCGGCCCAGCCGGGAGCGGGCGTGGGAGTGGCCGACACCCCTCGAAGGTCTGCGCGAGCGGCGCTACGGCGAGGCCGTGCTCCGGTACGGTCGGCGTCCGTGAGGCGTGCCGTCTGCCCAGGTTCCTTCGACCCGGTGACCAACGGGCACGTCGACGTCATCAACCGGGCGGCCGGGCTGTACGACGAGCTGGTCGTGGCCGTGCTGGTGAACCCGGGCAAGGCGGGGCTGTTCCCCGTCGAGGAGCGCATGGAGCTCCTCCGGGAGGCCGTCGCCGACCAGCCCAACGTGCGCGTGGACAGCTTCCAGGGGCTGCTCGTCGACTACTGCCGCACCCAGGACATCCCGGTCATCGTCAAGGGCCTGCGCGCGGTGAGCGACTTCGAGTACGAACTGCAGATGGCGCAGATGAACCGCGAGCTGGCCGCGATCGAGACGCTGTTCGTGCCGACCGCCCCGCAGGTCGGCCACCTCTCCTCCAGCCTGGTCAAGCAGATCGCCGGCTTCGGTGGCGACGTCTCCCGGCTGGTGCCCAAGGCCGTCGACGACCGGCTGCGCGAGCGGGCCCGCGAGGGGCGGTCGTGACCCGGCCCGGGCGCGGCCACACCACCGAGGTCGTCTACCGCCTCTACGAGACCGTCGACGAGCTGACCACGGTCATCGAGAACGCCCGCAGCGTTCCGATGTCGAGCTCGTGCATGGTGCCCCGTGACCACGTGCTCGACCTGCTCGACGACCTCCGGGAGTCGCTGCCCGAGGACGTGCAGGCCGCCGGCGCGATCGTCGAGCAGCGCACCGAGATCCTGCAGCAGGCGCAGGCCGAGGCCGAGCGGTTGACCGGCCGGACCCGCGCGGAGAGCGAGCAGCTGCTCGTCCAGGCCCGGCGCCAGCGCGACGAGATCATCGGCACGGCCCGGCGGCAGCGCGACGAGCTGCTGGCCCAGGCCCAGGCCGACGCGGAGCAGATCCTGCTGGACGCCGAGGCCGAGGCGCAGGCGCTGGTCGCCGAGGGGCAGCAGCACCGGGCCGCGCTCGTCGCCGAGGGCCAGGCCGAGCACGAGCGCCTGATCACCGAGACGGAGGTCTACCGCACCGCCGTCTCCCGCGCCGACGAGCTCGGCGAGCAGTCGCACGCCGAGGCCGCGCAGATGCGGGCGGAGGTCGACGAGTACGTGGACTCCCGGCTGGCCGAGTTCGGGGCGGCCCTGGAGCGCATGCTGCGCTCGGTGGACAAGGCGCGCAGCAACCTCCGGGACGGCTGAGACCTTCCGCACGGTGGGGGCCGGGAGAGGATCGGGTAGTCTCGACCACCGGTCCCGCCGACGGCGTCCCGCCCGGCTGGCCACCCCTCCCGCACCCGACCGCGAGTACCGACATGCCTGCTGCTCCCCAGAACCACCCCGGCGCTGCGTCCAACGAGGACCGGCGCCCCTCGACCAACCCCTGGAAGGTCGACCTCCGGGAGCTGGGCCGGCGCGCCGGCAGCCTGCACGAGCTGGACCGGACGGCGACGGCGCCGGAGGGCTGGGGCCTGGAGCTCATCCGTGTCCCCGGCGGCGCCGAGGTCCACCTGCGGCTCCGGCTGGAGTCGGTCATGGAGGGCGTGCTCGTCACCGGTGACCTGGAGGTGCCCGTCGTCGGCTCCTGCGCCCGCTGCCTCGAGCCGCTCGAGGACACCCTCACGCTCGACGTCCAGGAGCTGTACGCCTACGCCGGGAGCACCACCGAGGCGACCAGCGAGGAGGACGAGGTGCGCCGGGTCGAGGGCGACTTCCTCGACCTGGAGCCCCTGGCCCGCGACACCATCGTGCTGAGCCTCCCGCTCTCGCCGGTGTGCACCGAGGACTGCGGCGGCCTGTGCGTCGACTGCGGTCAGCGGATCGACGACCTGCCCGAGGACCACACCCACGAGGTGACCGACCCCCGCTGGGCGGCCCTCGCGGAGCGATTCGCTTCCTCGCCGGGCACCCCCGGCGAATCCACCACCCCAGAGGAGAACTGACGTGGCCGTTCCGAAGCGGAAGATGTCGCGGGCCAACACCCGCATGCGCCGGTCGCAGTGGAAGGCCAGCGCGCCGACCCTGTCGCCGTGCCCGAACCGCGCCTGCGGCGAGCTCAAGCCCCCGCACCAGGCGTGCCCGACCTGCGGGCAGTACGACGGCCGCCAGGTCCTGTCGGTCTGACCTCCCGCACCGCCATGGGGACGTCGGCCGCCGCTCCGCACCCTGACCGGGGTGCCGCGGACGGTCGCGTCCCCGCGGCGCCCCCGGGTGGGCCGGAGCACGCCGAGCGGGCCGCCACCTGGTTGTTCGACGCGCTCGGCGTCGCGCTGCCGGGTGGGCTGCTGCCGCTGGCGCTGACCCACCGGTCCTTCGCCTACGAGAACGGCGGCCTGCCGACCAACGAGCGGCTGGAGTTCCTCGGCGACTCGGTGCTCGGCCTCGTGGTCACCGACGAGCTCTACCGCAGCCAGCCGGACCTCCCCGAGGGCCAGCTGGCCAAGCTGCGTGCCTCCGTGGTCAACATGACGTCGCTGGCCCGCGTCGCCCGGCGCCTCGGGGACGGCGGGCTCGGCCCGCACCTGCTGCTCGGCCGTGGCGAGGAGACCACCGGCGGCCGGGACAAGGACTCGATCCTCGCCGACGCGCTCGAGGCCCTCATCGGTGCGCTGCACCTGGGCTGCGGGCTGGACACCGCCGCCGCGATCGTGCACCGGCTGTTCGACCCGCTGCTGGTCGAGGCGGCCACCCGCGGCGCCGGCCTGGACTGGAAGACCAGCCTGCAGGAGCTCGGTGCGGCCCAGGGCCTGGGTGCGCCCACCTACCAGGTGGACGACGAGGGGCCCGACCACGCCAAGACGTTCCGCGCCGAGGTGCTGCTCGCCGGGATCGTCCGCGGCACCGGCACCGGCCGCACGAAGAAGGCCGCCGAGCAGGAGGCCGCCGAGGCCGCCTGGCGCTCCCTGTCGGAGGAGTAGAGCCGTGCCCGAGCTGCCCGAGGTCGAGGTGGTGCGCCGGGGGCTGGAGCAGTGGGTGGCCGGGCGCACCGTCGCCGCCGTCGAGGTGCACCACCCGCGGGCGGTCCGCCGCCACCTCGAGGGCGCCGACCACTTCGTGCAGGCGGTAACCGGCCGCACCTTCACCGGCGCGTACCGCCGCGGGAAGTACCTCTGGCTGCCGCTGGCCGAGCCCGACGGGACGCCGTCGGGGCGGGCGCTGGTCGGGCACCTGGGCATGAGCGGTCAGCTGCTCGTCGAGAAGCCGTCCGCGCCCGACGAGACCCACCTGCGGGCCCGGTTCACCTTCACCGACCGCGGCCGCGAACTGCGCTTCGTCGACCAGCGGACCTTCGGCGGCCTGGCCGTGGAGGAGTGCGCCGGCGGCGGTGGGGAGGGTGGACCGGCAGCCGACCAGGTCCCGCCGCGGCTGGCGCACATCGCGATCGACCCGCTGGACGAGGGCTTCGACGTCGACGCGTTCAGCGCGGCGCTGCGCCGGCGCCGCACCGAGGTGAAGCGCGCCCTGCTGGACCAGACGCTCATCGGCGGGGTGGGCAACATCTACGCCGACGAGGCGCTGTGGCGGGCCCGCCTGCACGGCGCCCGCCCCACCGACCGGCTGACCCGGGCGCAGGTGGCCGACCTGCTCGACGGGGTCCGCGACGTGCTGGGGGAGGCCCTCGCGCAGGGCGGCACCTCCTTCGACTCCCTGTACGTCGACGTCAACGGGCAGAGCGGCTACTTCTCCCGCTTCCTCGCCGTCTACGGGCAGGAGGACCGGCCGTGCCCCCGCTGCGGGACGCCGATCCGCCGGGAGTCGTTCATGAACCGCTCCAGCTACAGCTGCCCCACCTGCCAGCCACGGCCGAGAGCACGCCGCACGTGACCGTCCGCGTCGAGGTGCTGGTCTCCGGCCGGGTGCAGGGCGTCGGCTACCGGTACTTCGTGCGCGAGCTCGCTCGGAGGGCCGGCCTCGCCGGCGTCGCGCGCAACCTTCCCGACGGGCGGGTCGAGGTGGTCGCCGAGGGTGCGGAGCAGGCGGTGCGCGAGCTCGTGGCCGCCCTCGACGGCCCGGACGCGCCGGGGCGGGTGACCGACGTCGACGTGCGCTCCGGACCCCCGCAGGGGCTGCGGGGCTTCACCACGGCGTGACGAAGACGACATCCCCCTGGCACGGAAGCCCTGCCCCGTCGCCGTTGACCTGCGTGTCGGGGGCTGTCACCCTGGGAACATCCAGCCCGCGCCGACCGCCCACCGGGGCGCCGGGCACACCCTCTCGCTCTCGAAAGGCCGTCACAGCCATGGCCAAGGCCCTGTTCGGTTCGGTCGTCACCCCCGTGGAACTCCGGGTAGCCGAGGAGAACGCCGCCCTGCGGGCCCGGGTGCAGCGGCTCGAGCACGAGCTCGCCGAGCTGCGTGCCCAGCGCGACGCCGCCATCGCCCACGAGCTGCTCTCGCTGGCAGGCGACACCGCCGAGCCCGCGCTCGCCTAGCTCCTCGTCGCGTCACAGGGGCACCACCGGCCCCGCAGCCCACCTGTACTGCGGGGATCCGGGCTAGAGTCCACGTCCCGTGCACCTCTCCAGCCTGACGCTCAAGGGCTTCAAGTCCTTCGCGTCCGCGACGACGCTCCGGCTGGAGCCCGGCATCACCGCCGTCGTCGGCCCCAACGGGTCGGGCAAGTCCAACGTCGTCGACGCCATCTCCTGGGTCCTCGGCGAGCAGGGCGCCAAGAGCCTGCGCGGCGGCAAGATGGAGGACGTCATCTTCGCCGGCACCGCCGGCCGCCCGGCGCTCGGCCGGGCCGAGGTGACGCTGACGATCGACAACGCCGACGGTGCCCTGCCGATCGAGTACGCCGAGGTGTCGATCACCCGCCGCATGTACCGCTCCGGCGAGAGCGAGTACGAGATCAACGGCGACAAGGTCCGGCTGCTCGACGTCCAGGAGCTGCTCAGCGACTCCGGCATCGGCCGCGAGATGCACGTCATCGTCGGGCAGGGGCAGCTCGACGCCGTCCTCTCCGGCCGCCCCGAGGACCGCCGCGCCTTCATCGAGGAGGCCGCCGGCGTCCTCAAGCACCGCAAGCGCAAGGAGAAGGCGCTGCGCAAGCTCGACGGGATGCAGGCCAACCTCGACCGGTTGGCCGACCTCACCGCCGAGCTGCGCCGCCAGCTCAAGCCGCTGGGCCGGCAGGCCGAGGTGGCCCGCCGCGCGGCGGGTGTCCAGGCCGACCTCCGCGACGCCCGCCTGCGGCTGCTCGCCGACGACCTGGTGCAGCTGCGCGACGCCCTCGACCGGGACGTCGCCGACGAGACAGCGGCCCGGCAGCGGCGCGCCGTCGTCGAGCGCGAGCTCTCCGCCGTCTCCCGGCGGGAGGGCGAGCTGGAGAGCGAGCTGGCCGCGAGCGCGCCGCGGCTGCAGGCCGCCTCGGACACCTGGTACCGGCTCTCCGCGCTGGGGGAGCGGTTCCGCAGCGTCGCCCAGCTCGCCGCCGAACGGCACCGGCACCTCTCCGCCGCGGCCCCGTCGGCCGCGACCGGGCGCGACCCCGACCAGCTCGACGCCGAGGCCGACCGGGTCGCCGCGACCGAGGCCGAGCTCGCCGCCGGGTTGGCGGTCGAGCGGGAGCGCCTCGCCGCGGTGGTGGCCGGCCGGGCGGAGCTCGAGACGGCGCTGGCCGCCGCCGAGAAGGCCTGGGTCGCCGCCGCCCGGGCGCTCGCCGACCGCCGCGAAGGCCTGGCCCGGCTCTCCGGCCAGGTCGCCGCCGCCCGGTCCCGGGTGCACGCCGGGGAGGCGGAGATCGAGCGGCTGACCGCCGCCGCCGCCGAGGCCACCGAGCGCGCCGACACCGCCGCCGAGCGGCTGGCCGACCGGCGAGGTCAGGTCGCCGACCAGGAGGACACCGACCTCGCCCTGGTCGCGGCGCACGAGGACGCCGTCGCCGCGCACGCCGCCGCGGCCCGGCGGGTGAGCGAGCTGGCCGAGGCGGAGCGCGCCGCCGAGCGCGACCGCGCCTCCTGGCAGGCCCGCCGCGACGCCCTGGCCCTCGGGCTCACCCCCGCCGACGGCGCGGCCGCGGTGCTCGGCGCCGGCCTCGCGGGCGTGCTCGGGCCGGTGACCGAGCACCTCACCGTGACCCCCGGCGACGAGGTCGCCGTGGCCGCCGCGCTGGGCGGGATGTCCGACGCCGTCGTCGTCGCCGGGGTCGCCGAGGCCGCCGCGGCGCTCCAGCACCTCACCCGCACCGACGGCGGGCGCGCCGGGCTCCTGGTGACCGCGGGCCTGCCGCCGGTGCCGCGGGACGGCTGGCCGGAGCTGCCGGACGGCGCCCGCTGGGCGCTGGACGCCGTCCGGGCCCCCGACGCGCTGCGCCCGGCGCTGGCCCGGGCTCTGGAACGGGTCGCCCTGGTGCCCGACCTGGACGCCGCCGTCGCGCTGGTGCGCACCCACCCCCGGGTCCGGGCGGTCACCGCCACCGGGGACCTCCTGGGCGCGGACTGGGCGCTGGGCGGCCAGACCGACGCCCCTTCCAACCTGGAGCTGCGCGCCCGCGTGGAGGAGGCGGCCACCGAGCTCGCGACAGCAACGGAGCGGGCGGCCGGGCTCGCCGAGGAGCTGGCCGCGGCCCGCGAGACGGCCCGCGCGCGCTCGGCCGCCGTCGACGAGGCGCTGGCCGCGCGCCAGG
The DNA here is from genome assembly GCF_054050775.1 of Blastococcus sp. SYSU DS0533. Taxonomy (NCBI): domain Bacteria; kingdom Bacillati; phylum Actinomycetota; class Actinomycetes; order Geodermatophilales; family Geodermatophilaceae; genus Blastococcus; species Blastococcus sp. SYSU DS0533. The sequence continues at coordinate 175,238 of NZ_JBJGZZ010000003.1, forward strand.
CCGCTGACCGGACGCGTTCCGCCGAGGCCGCGGCGCTCGCCGAGCTCGGCGCCGCGGCGCGGTCGGCCGCCTCGGAGGCCGAGCGCTCGCTGGCCGCCCGGGTGCGGGCCGAGCAGGCGCTCGAGCAGGCCCAGGGCTCGCTGACCCGGCTGGAGCAGCAGCTCGCCGAGGCCGAGGCCGCGCCGGTGGAGGACGAGCCGCCGACCGAGGAGCGCGACCGGCTGCGCGCCGAGGCGGCCGCCGCCCGGCAGGCCGAGACGGAGGCGCGCCTCGCCGTCCGCACAGCCGAGGAGCGGGCGCGCGCCCTGCAGGGGCGGGCCGAGTCGCTGCGCCGGCAGGCCCGCCAGGAGCGGGCGGCCCGCGAGCGCGCCACGGCGGCCCGGGTCGCGCGCGAGCGCGGCGCCGCGGTGGCCGACCGGGTGCGGCGGGACGCCGGGGTGGCGACCGCCGCCCTCGAACGCTCCCTGGTGCGCGCGGCCGCCGAGCGGGACGCGCTGGCGTCGTCGCGCAGCGGGGCCGAGGCCGAGCTGCTGGAGGTGCGCAGCCGGGTGCGCGCGGCCACCGCGGAGCTCGACCGGCTCACCGACGAGGTGCACCGCGACGAGGTCGCCCGCACCGAGCAGCGCTACCGCATCGAGTCGCTGGAGACCCGGGCCGCCGAGGAGTTCGGCGTCGACCTGGCCACGCTGATCGGCGAGTACGGGCCGGCCGCCGCCGTGCCGCCCTCGCCGCAGCAGGTGGCCGAGGCCGAGGCGGCGGGGGAGCCGGCACCCGACCCGGTGCCCTACGACCGCGCCGTCCAGGAACGGCGGGTGGCGCGGGCCGAGCGGGACCTCGCCACGCTCGGCAAGGTGAACCCGCTGGCGCTGGAGGAGTTCGCGGCGCTGGAGGAGCGGCACACCTTCCTCGCCACCCAGCTGGAGGACCTCAAGACCACCCGCAAGGACCTGCTCACCGTCGTCCGTGAGGTCGATAGCCGCATCCACGACGTCTTCGCCGCGGCGTTCGCCGACGTGGCGCGCGAGTTCGAGCAGGTCTTCGCCACCCTCTTCCCGGGCGGCTCGGGGCGGCTGGTGCTCACCGATCCGGAGAACATGCTGACCACCGGTGTCGAGGTGGAGGCGCGGCCGCCGGGCAAGAAGGTGAAGCGCCTGTCGCTGCTGTCGGGCGGGGAGCGGTCGCTCACCGCGGTGGCGATGCTCGTGGCGATCTTCCGTGCCCGGCCCTCGCCCTTCTACGTGCTCGACGAGGTCGAGGCGGCGCTGGACGACGTCAACCTGGGTCGGCTGCTGGTGCTGGTGGAGCAGCTCCGGTCCACCTCGCAGCTGATCATCATCACCCACCAGAAGCGGACGATGGAGATCGCCGACGCGCTGTACGGGGTGAGCATGCGCGGTGACGGCATCACCGGCGTGATCAGCCAGCGCCTGCGCGAGCTGGAAACGGCCTAGCTAGGCGTCCGCAGGCATAGGAAGCTCCCTCTGCATCTTCGCGCCCGGAATCGCACGTACAGCTCCCTGTGCCCTAGACGCCCGAGCGGACCTCGAGGTCGACGACGACCGGCAGGTGGTCCGAGGCGCCCGCGGCGTCGAGGACGTGGGCGCCGGCGACGGCGACGCCCGGGGAGACCCACACCTGGTCGATGCGCCGGTGCGGCGACCGCGCCGGGTGGGTGTGGCCGGCGTCGGACTGCCAGAACCGCCAGCCCGCCTGGTCGTCGCGGGCCCGGGCCAACCGCCAGGCGTCGGTGAACCGCTGGCGCAGCGCGTCCAGCTCCGGGGCGTCGGGGGCGGTGTTGAAGTCGCCGACCAGCACGCCGGTCTCCATCGAGTCGCTGTGCAGCGCCGCCACCGCCTCGACCTGGGCGCGGCGCTCCTGGGCCGAGCGGGTGGTGAGGTGCGTCGCGGTCACCCACAGCGCCCCGCCGTCCAGTTCCACCATGGTCCGCAGCGCGCTGCGCGGCTCCCCACCGCCGGGGAGCCGGTGGACGTCGCTGATCAGGATCGGCAGCCGCGAGAGCAGCGCGTTGCCGTACTGCCGGGGAGGTCGGTCACCCGGACGCGGCTCGTCGATAGCCGGGCCCCAGGCCAGCTGCATGTCCAGCGCCCGCGACAGCAGCAACGCCTGGTCGACGTCCTCGCTGCGCGCGCCGAAGTGCCGGTCCACCTCCTGCAGGCAGATGACGTCGGCGTCCACCGAGGCCAGCAGCTTGGCCAGCCGGGGCAGGTCGTGGCGCGCGTCGGCGCCCACGCCGTGGTGTGTGTTGAAGGTGACCAGGCGGACCGGGATCGGCGGCTGGTCCGGACCGGGGGCCGGCTTCGTCACCCCGCCACCTTCTCAGGCGTCCGACAGCGGGGCGTCGACGACCTGGGTCAGCGTGCTGGCCCCCCGCTCGCTCACCGACAGGACGAAGCGCGCCTCGCGGCCGTCCAGCACGAGCTCGCCGATCTGGTTGCCGAAGAAGGGGCCGGCCTGCTTCTCCCACTCCAGGGCGGTGGGGGCGGCCTGCACGAGCCGCGCCAGGCGCTCGGTCCACCGGCGCGCCGCCCGGCTCCAGCCGATCGTGAAACCGACGCGGACGGGGTGCGGCGCCTGGTTGTGCAGCGGGGAGACGGTGAGCTGGTGGACCCGGGCCCGGAGGTCTCCCGGACGCACCAGCTCGGCGGCGTAGGCGTGGTGGACGTCGCCGGAGAGGACCAGCGCCGTGGCGGGCGCCCGGCCGTGCTCTCCCCGCGCGACAGCCGTGAGCGCCGCGCCCAGCCGCTCGAAGGAGTGCCCGAAGGCCGACCAGTGCTCCAGGTCGGCGGCCTGGCGGATGGCCTCGGCGAGCTTGCCGCGCCAGCGGCCGTGGTGCCGCACGTTGAGCGTCTCGTTCCACCGCTCCAGGTTGTGGATCGCGTGCGGCAGCAGCCAGGGCAGCGAGGTGCCGATGATCAGGTGCTCCACGCCTTCGTCCACGGCGCGGCGCATCGCGGCCTCGACCCAGGCGAACTCCTCCTCGTCGAGCATCCGGCGGTGCTGCTCCTCCAGGACCCGGCCGGCCCGGGTGTCGACCATGATCAGCCGCGCGTCGCCCCAGTGCCGCACGAAGCTCCAGCGGATGGTCGCCGGCTCGGCGTCGGCCAGCTCGGCCATCTCGAGCAGCATCGGCCGGGCGTCCCGGGTCGGGTCGTCGGCGCCCAGGCCCTGGATCGCCTGCCAGGTCTTGTTCTCCGCCAGTTCCTGCGGGCTGAGGTTGCCCAGGTGCTGGTAGACCCAGTAGCTGACCAGGCCCCCGGTGATCCGCCCGTGCCACCAGGGCTGCCGGGAGGCCGTGGCGCGCCAGGCAGCCGAGGTGTTCCAGTCGTCGATCATCTCGTGGTCGTCGAAGATCATCGAGGACGGGATGGTGGACAGCAGCCACCGCACCCGGGGGTCCTGCCACGACTCGTAGTAGAGCCGGGTGTACTCCTCGAAGTCCGCCACCTGGTCGTCCAGGGCCGGGCGCCCGGTGCTCCGGTCGCGTCGGCGGTGCAGCAACGACCTGGTGTGCGCGCTGAGCTCGTCGGCGTACACCTGGTCGCCGAGCAGGACCAGCGCATCGGGCCACCGGTCCTCCGGCAGGCCCGCCACCAGGTCGGCGTAGAGGTCCAGGGCGTCCGGGGGGATGCCCTCGGACGTCTCGACGGTGCCCGGGCTGGCGTAGCGGCAGGAGCCGAAGGCCAGCCGGAACGCACCCGGGCCGCCCGGCGTCCGGATCCGGCTGGCCGGGAACGCCGGGTCCTCGGGCGGCCAGACCCGGACCCCGTCGAGCCGGACCTCGTAGGGCGTGGTGCTGCCGGGCTGGAGGCCCTCCACGACGACCAGCGCGTAGTGGTGGCTGCCGACGCGGAAGGTGCGGGCCCGCCGCCCGAGGACGTCGACCTCGCAGGGCCCGTCGGTCTCCACCCACACGGTCGCCGAGACGGGATCCACGTGCCGCAGGAGGGGGCCCAGGACGAGGGCGGGGGAGGGCGGGTCGGGCGACGGCATGGGCACAGCCTGGCCCATCTGCCCGCGCGTGCGGGGACCCGCCGTCCCGGAGGTGCTCTGCGGACCGGTGCTGGGAGACTCGCGGCATGGAATTCGTGCTGATCGCGATCGCGATCCTGGTCGTGGCACTGGTCCTCGGTGTCAGCCTCCTCGTCGGCCGCGGCCGGCGGACCACGCGTCTCGACGACGACGCCGCCAGCGGCACGACGCTGACCCGGCCCCGGCCGCCTGCCCCGCCGGCCGAGCAGCCGCGGCCGACGGGCGCCACCGCCTCGGGCCTGGGCCTGCAGGACCAGCCCGACGCGGTCGTCCCCGACGCCCCGCCGACGGTGGAGCTGCCCCCGGCCGAGCCCGAGCCGGGGCTGGTGTTCGACCAGCCGGCCCCCTCGGCCGGCCGGCTGGTGCGGCTGCGCTCGCGGCTGGCCCGGTCCCAGTCCTCGCTCGGCCGCGGTCTGCTCACCGTGCTGGCCCGCGAGAAGCTGACCGAGGACGACTGGGAGGAGATCGAGGAGACCCTGCTCGCCGCCGACGTCGGTGTCGCCGCGACCACCCAGATCGTGGAGCGGCTGCGCACCCAGTCGATGGTGCTGGCCACCGCCTCCGGCGCCGAGCTGCGCGAACTCCTCGTCGACAACCTCACCGCCGTCCTCGGTCCGGACCTCGACCGGTCGCTCGGCACCTCGCGGCGCGAGGGGCGGCCCGGTGTGGTGCTGGTCGTGGGCGTCAACGGCGCCGGCAAGACGACCACCGTCGGCAAGCTCGCGCGCGTGCTCGTCGGCGACGGCAAGAGCGTGATCCTGGGCGCGGCCGACACCTTCCGGGCCGCCGCCGCCGACCAGCTGGAGACCTGGGGCGAGCGGGTGGGCGTGCTCACCGTCCGCGGGCGCGAGGGCGGCGACCCGGCCGCCGTGGCTTTCGAGGCGGTGCGCACCGGCGTCGAGGCCGAGGTGGACACCGTCGTCGTCGACACCGCGGGCCGGCTGCACACCAAGTCCGGGCTCATGGACGAGCTGGGCAAGGTCAAGCGGGTCGTGGAGAAGCAGTCGCCGGTCACCGAGGTGCTGCTGGTGCTCGACGCCACCACCGGCCAGAACGGCGTCGTGCAGGCCCGCGTGTTCACCGAGGCGGTCGAGGTCACCGGCGTCGTGCTCACCAAGCTCGACGGCACAGCGAAGGGTGGGATCGTCGTCCGGGTCCAGCAGGAGCTGGGCATCCCGGTGAAGCTGATCGGCCTGGGGGAGGGCCCCGACGACCTCGCGCCGTTCGAGCCGCGGGTGTTCGCCGAGGGCCTCGTCGGCGAGGGGTGATCCCCCCGGTCGGTGGGTGAGGAAGGGCGCCCGGGCGGGCGCGCAACACGTCCGCAACGCGGGAGCGGGACACGCGGGCAGGAGTTCACGCCCGTGAAACGCGGCAGCGACGTCGCCGGAAACACGGTCCCGGCACGGTGAACACCGCGTCGCCCCTCCCGCACGGAGGGCCCGAGCCCACCGATCCGGCCGCCCGGCCGACGACCCGACACAGGAGGTTGCCGTGGTCAACACCGGCGACACCGCCTGGATCCTCACCAGCGCGGCGCTCGTGCTGCTGATGACGCCAGGCCTCGCGCTCTTCTACGGCGGCATGGTCCGCGCCAAGAGCGTGCTGAACATGATGATGATGAGCTTCGGCGCCCTGGCCCTGGTCAGCGTGCTCTGGGTGCTCTTCGGCTACTCGATCGCCTTCGGCGACAGCGTCGGTGGCAGCGGCCTCATCGGCGACCCGGCCGAGTTCCTCGGCCTCGCGGGCCTGATGGAGGACACGACGGGGGAGGCCGGGGGCCTGCCCGCCATGGCGTTCGTCGGCTTCCAGGCCGCCTTCGCCATCCTGACGGTGGCGCTGATCTCCGGGGCCATCGCCGACCGCGCCCGGTTCGGCGCCTGGATGGTCTTCGTCGGCATCTGGGCCACGATCGTCTACTTCCCGGTGGCGCACTGGGTGTTCGCCTTCGACGGCGACGACGTGATCGGCGGCTGGATCGCCAACGACCTCGCCGCCATCGACTTCGCCGGCGGCACCGCCGTCCACATCAACGCCGGTGCGGCGGGCCTGGCCCTCGCTCTGGTCCTCGGCAAGCGCCGCGGCTTCGGGCGCGACGCCATGCGCCCGCACAACCTGCCGCTGGTCATGATCGGCGCCGGGCTGCTGTGGTTCGGCTGGTTCGGCTTCAACGCGGGCTCCGCGCTCGCGGCCGACAACGCCGCCTCGGTCGTCTGGGTCAACACCCTCGTCGCCACCGGCGCGGCGATCCTCGGCTGGCTGCTGGTGGAGAAGATGCGGGACGGGCACTCCACGTCGCTGGGCGCCGCCTCCGGTGTCGTCGCCGGGCTCGTGGCGATCACGCCGGCCTGCTCCGCGGTCTCGCCGGTCGGCGCCATCATCATCGGTGCGATCGCCGGTGCGCTCTGCGCCCTGGCGGTGGGCCTGAAGTACAAGCTCGGCTACGACGACTCGCTCGACGTCGTCGGCGTCCACCTCGTCGGCGGCCTCTGGGGCACCATCGCCATCGGCTTCCTCGCCGACCCCGACGCCCCCGCCGGCGTGGAGAGCCTCTTCTTCGGCGGCAGCGTCGACCAGCTGTGGCGGCAGGTCATCGGGGCGGTGGCCGTCCTCGTCTTCTCCTTCGTCCTTACGCTGGTCATCGGGATGGCGATCCAGAAGACCATGGGCTTCCGGATCCGCGAGGAGGACGAGATCGCCGGCATCGACACCGTCGTGCACGCCGAGTCCGGGTACGACTTCGCCTCGCTGGGCGCCAGCGGTTCCACCGCCCCACTGAGCGGCCAGGCACGCGCCGAGGCCCGTAACACGGAAGGGATCCGGGCATGAAGCTGGTCACCGCGATCGTCAAGCCGTTCAAGCTGGACGACGTCAAGAACGCCCTCGAGCTGATCGGCATCGCCGGGCTCACCGTCAGCGAGGTCCAGGGCTTCGGCCGCCAGCGGGGCCACACCGAGGTCTACCGCGGCGCGGAGTACCAGGTGGACTTCGTGCCCAAGGTCCGCATCGAGGTGGTCGTCAGCGAGCTCGACGCCGCCCGGGTCGTGGACGCCGTCGTCGAGGCGGCCTCCACCGGTCAGATCGGTGACGGGAAGGTGTGGGTCACGACGATCGACGAGATCGTCCGCGTCCGCACCGGGGAGCGCGGCGACGACGCTCTCTGAGCGACCGATCCGCGGGTAGCGCATCCGTCGGCCGGGGTGGTGGGATCGCCCGCCCCCCGGCCGACGTCTTCCATCCGGGCCGTACCGAGGGGGAGTCGTGCTGGACACCGAGGCGCTGGCGGAGCTTTCCCGCGCGGAGCGGGTCGAGGCCCTGGACGCGTGGCTCGCCGGGCTGCTGGCCGACGCCGTGGGGGGCACCCCGCCGGCCCGCTCGAAGCGGGGAGGGCCGCCGCCCCGCACGGGTTCCGACGGCCTGGCCCTGGTCGCCGTCGGCAGCCTCGGCCGCCGCGAGCTGCCGCCGCACGGGGACCTGGACCTGGTCCTGGTGCACGAGGACCGGCCGGAGGTCGCCGCCGTCGCCGACGCGCTCTGGTACCCCGTCTGGGACGCCGGCCTGCGGCTGGACCACTCGGTGCGGTCGGTCGCCGAGGCGGTGGGCGTCGCCTCCACCGACGTGAAGGCCGGCCTCGGTCTGCTCGACGCGCGGCTGGTGGCCGGGGACGCCGCGCTCGCCGCCCGGCTGCGCACCGCGACGCTGGCCAGCTGGCGCCAGCACGCCGTCCGGCTGCTGCCCCAGCTGCGCGACCTGCGCCGCGACCGCGCCCGCCGGCTCGGCGAGCTCGCGTTCCTGCTCGAGCCCGACCTCAAGGAGGCCTACGGCGGCCTGCGCGAGGGCCAGGTGCTGCGCGCGGCAGCCGCCGCCCAGCTCGCCGACGAGCCCGCCGCGGAGGTCGAGCAGGCCTACGCCTTCCTGCTCGACGTGCGCGACGAGCTGCGCCGGCGGTCGGGCCGGGCGGCCGACGTCCTGGTGCGCCAGGAGCAGCGGGCGATCGCCGCGGCGCTCGGCCTGGCAGACGAGGACGCGCTGCTCCGAGAGGTCAGCCTGGCCGGACGGCGGCTGGCCTTCGTCGCCGACGAGACCTGGCGGCGGGTGGAGGCCGGGCTGGTCCGGCGTCCCCGCGGCCGCTACCGCCGGGTGCGCCGTGAGCCGCTGGCCGACGGCGTCGTCCGGCAAGGGGACGAGGTCGTCCTCGCGCGGGACGCCCGCCCCGCCGCCGACCCCGGGCTGGTGCTGCGGGCCGCGGCGGCCGCGGCGCGGGCCGACCTGCTGCTCTCGCCCTACACGCTCAAGGTGCTCGCCGTGCACAGCCCGCCGATGCCCGAGCCGTGGCCCGCGGAGGCCCGGTGGTCCTTCCTCCGGGTCCTGGCCAGCGGGCGCTCGGCGGTGCCCGTGCTGGAGCAGCTGGACCAGGAGGGGCTGCTGGCCCGGCTGCTGCCGGAGTGGGACCGGGTCCGCTCCCTGCCGCAGCGCCACCCCTGGCACCGGTTCACCGTCGACCGGCACCTCATCGAGGCCGCGGCGGCCGCCTCCGAGCTGACCCGCGACGTCGACCGGCCCGACCTGCTGCTGGTCGCCTCCCTGCTGCACGACATCGGCAAGGGCTGGCCCGGCGACCACAGCGTGGTGGGCGAGCCGATCGCGGCCGCGATCGGCGCGCGGATGGGTTTCACCGAGGCCGACGTCGCCACGCTGGGCACCCTGGTACGCCACCACCTGCTCCTCCCCGCGACCGCGACCCGGCGGGACATCGACGACCCCGCCACCATCGAGCGGGTGGCCGCCACCATCGGGCGCGACGCCTCGGTGCTCCAGCTGCTGCACGCGCTGGCCCAGGCCGACGGCGCCGCGACGAGCGCGTCGGCCTGGTCGCCCTGGAAAGCGCACCTGGTGGCGGCGCTGGTCGCCCGGGTGCAGGCCGAGCTCGGGGGCGCGTCGTTGGCGGCGCCCGAACCCGTGCTCCACCCGGCTCCCCGCGTGCAGGCGACGGCGGAGGTGGCGGGTCCCCCCGGTGCTGCCCGGGGCGTGACCGTCGCCATCGAGGAGGTGGCCGACGGCCAGCAGGTGACGATCGGTGCACCCGACCGGCCGGGCCTGCTCAGCACCTGCGCGGGGGTGCTCGCGCTCAACCAGCTGGACGTGCGGGCGGCGAAGATGACCGTGGCCGACGGGTACGCGACCGGTGTCTACTCGGTGCGGCCGCGGTTCGGCCGGGCACCGGTGCCCGAGATCCTCGCCGACGGCGTGCGGGCGGCGCTCGACGGCACGCTGCGGCTGGCCGAACGGCTGCGCCAGCGGGAGGCCGACTACCGCCAGGGGAACCGGTCGGCGCCGCCGCGCATCTCCTGGCACAACCACGAGGTGAGCGGGCAGGCCACCGGCATCGTCGAGGTGCGGGCCGGGGACCGGGCGGGGCTGCTCTACCGGCTGACCGCGGCGATCGCGGGTGAGGGGCTGGACGTCACGTCGGCCCGCATCGAGACCCTGGGGGCCGACGCGGTCGACTGCTTCTACGTCGCCAACCCCTCGGGCTCCCCGGTGGACCGGGAGCAGCGGGAGCGGGTGGACGCCGCGCTGATCGCGGCCACCCGTGGTCCGGCGTTGGCGGTGCGGACCGACACGCCGTCCTGAGCTACGCGGTTCTGTCGGAGGTCCGTGCGACGGTCGGGGTGGATCGGGACGGACCGGTCCCATCGGCCGAGAGGAGCCTGCTCGTGGACAGCCGCCACTGGCCCTGCCCGTCCTGCGGGGACGACCGGGACTTCGTGCAGCCGCCGTGCGTCGACGGCCACACCGAGGACGGCGGCGAGTGCCCCGAGTGGGCGTGCGCCGACTGCGGTACCGCGGTCGTGACCGGCGAGGCGGCGGGGCTGCGCACCGAGGTCCGTCCCGCGCGCGCGGCCTGAGGGCGCCTTCCGGCGCACGCTGGCTGCTGGCAGCACCCTGCGGGAGGGTCGACCGGTCCTCGCCACTCGATACGCTGGGGTGAGGTGGCGCGGCGAGCCCGTGCCCGTGACTTCTGAGGACGTGCTGTGTTCGAGACCCTTTCCGACCGCCTCGACAAGGTCTTCACCGGCCTGCGGGGCAAGGGTCGGCTCTCCGACGCCGACATCGACGCGACGGCGCGCGAGATCCGCATCGCGCTGCTCGAGGCCGACGTCGCGCTGCCGGCGGTGCGGGCCTTCATCGCCGCGATCAAGGAGCGCGCCCGGGGCGCGGAGGTCTCCCAGGCGCTGAACCCGGCGCAGCAGGTCATCAAGATCGTCAACGAGGAGCTCATCCAGATCCTCGGCGGCGAGACCCGCCGCATCCGGCTGGCCAAGACCTCGCCGACGGTCATCATGCTGGCCGGTCTGCAGGGTGCCGGTAAGACCACCCTCGCCGGCAAGCTCGGCCGCTGGCTCAAGTCGCAGGGGCACACCCCGCTGCTGGTGGCCGCCGACCTGCAGCGCCCGAACGCGGTCAACCAGCTGTCGATCGTGGCGGGGCAGGCCGGCGTCGACGTCTTCGCGCCCGAGCCGGGCAACGGCGTCGGCAACCCTGTCCAGGTGGCCCGCGACTCGATCGACCACGCCCGCCGCACCATGCACGACGTCGTCGTCGTCGACACCGCCGGCCGGCTGGGCATCGACGCGGAGCTGATGCAGCAGGCAGCCGACATCCGCGACGCCGTCCGGCCCGACGAGACGCTGTTCGTCGTCGACGCGATGATCGGTCAGGACGCGGTGACGACCGCGCAGGCATTCCAGGAGGGCGTCGGCTTCAGCGGCGTCGTCCTGACCAAGCTCGACGGCGACGCCCGCGGTGGTGCCGCCCTCTCGGTGCGGTACGTCACCGGCCAGCCGATCATGTTCGCCTCCACCGGCGAGAAGCTCACCGACTTCGACGTCTTCCACCCCGAGCGGATGGCCTCGCGCATCCTCGGGATGGGCGACGTGCTCACCCTCATCGAGCAGGCCGAGCAGGCCTTCGACGCCGACCAGGCCGAGAAGATGGCCGGCAAGCTCACCTCGCGCGAGGGCTTCACGCTCGAGGACTTCCTCGAGCAGATGATGGCGATCCGCAAGATGGGTCCCATCGCCAACCTGCTCGGCATGCTCCCGGGCGCGGGGCAGATGAAGGAGCAGCTCAAGCAGATCGACGACCGCGACCTGGACCGCACCGCGGCGATCATCCGGTCGATGACCCCGCAGGAGCGGGTCAACTCGAAGATCATCAACGCGTCGCGGCGGGTGCGCATCGCCAACGGCTCCGGAGTCAGCGTCACCGAGGTGAACCAGCTGCTGGAGCGGTTCGCCCAGGCCCAGAAGATGATGGGCCAGATGGCCGGCAGCATGGGCCTGCAGGGCATGGGCCCCATGTCGAAGAAGGCCCGCGGCCGGCAGATGCAGGCGCAGTCCAAGAAGGGCAAGGGCAAGGGGAAGAAGGGCAAGGGCGGGCCGGCGCGCCGCCCCGCCGGCGCCCCCGGCCTGCCGCCGGGTGCGGGTTTCCCGGGCGGGGCCAACCCCTTCGGTGGCGCCGGCATGCCGGGCCTGCCGCCGGGTCAGGGCCTGCCTGACCTCACCAAGCTGAACTTCGACCAGTTCAAGGACGGCAACGGGCGGTGACCGCCCCCGCCCTCCACCTGTCCGGCGTCGTGCTGCCCGAGGGCGAGCACCGCGACGTCTGGGTGCGCGACGGGCGGTTCACCTTCGAACCGGTGCCCGGCGCGGAGACGGTCAGCCGCGGCGGCTGGCTGCTGCCCGGCCTGGTCGACGCGCACTGCCACGTCGGCATAGCCCGCGGCGGCGGGCACGTCGAGGACCTCGCGCACGCCCGGATCCAGGCGCTCGTCGAGCGGGACGCCGGGGTGCTGGCGCTGCGGGACTGCGGCTCACCGGTCGACACCCGCGAGCTGGACGGCGACCCGGAGCTGCCGACGATCATCCGGGCGGGGCGGCACATCGCCCGCACCCGCCGGTACATCCCCGGTCTCGGTGTCGAGATCGAGCCGGAGGACCTGGTCGAGCAGACCCGCGTCCAGGCCCGCCGCGGCGACGGCTGGGTCAAGCTCGTGGGGGACTGGATCGACCGCTCGGTCGGCGACCTGGCGCCGGAGTGGCCGGCCGACGTCGTCGCCGCGGCCATCGCCGCGGCTCACGAGGAGGGCGCCCGGGTCACCGCGCACACCTTCGGCACCGACGCGCTGCCCGCGCTGATCGAGGCCGGCATCGACTGCATCGAGCACGGCACGGGTCTCACCGAGGAGCTCATCGCCGAGATGGCCCGCCGCGGCACGGCCGTCGTCCCCACGCTGGTCAACGTCGAGAACTTCCCCGGGTTCGCCGCGGCGGGGGAGAAGAAGTTCCCCACCTACGCCAGCACGATGCGGAGGCTCTACGCGAACTCGGGTGCCGTGGTGCGGGCCGCGTTCGAGGCGGGCGTGCCGGTGTTCGCCGGCACCGACGCCGGCGGCGGGATCGACCACGGCGTCATCGCCGACGAGATTCGCGCGCTCTGCCAGGCCGGCGTCCCGGCCGAGGCGGCGCTGGCGGCGGGCTCGTGGAAGGCGCGGGAGTGGCTGGGGCTGCGCGGGATCGAGGAGGGTGCGACGGCTGACGTCGTCGTCTACGAGACCGACCCGCGGGCCGACCTCGACGCGCTGCAGCGGCCGCAGCGGACGGTCCTGCGCGGCCGCGTCGTCGCCTGAGGGGCGTCTGCCGCCTCAGTTGATGCAGCCGGTGTCGGCGGCGGTGCGGGTGCCCTCGCCCTCGGCCGGTGCCGACGGCGGCTGCGCGGTCACGGCCTGGCCGATGCCGTTGAAATCGGCGCCCAGGACGAGCTGCACGGTGCCCGGTGTGGCGTCGTCGACCACCGTCACCACCGCACCGGGGACCACGGCGGCCAGCGCGGCGGCGAGGGCCTCGTCGCCCGCGGCGTGCCGGATCTCGGTCCGGGCGTAGTCGGAGCTGTCGGCGTTGCCCGTCGATGCCACGGGGAAGCCGCCGGCCTCCAGCTCCGCCTGCGCGTCGGCCGCCAGGCCGCTGGTGCCGGAGCCGTTGAAGACCGCCACCGGGACGTCGGCGGGGTCCGCGGCCTCCGGCGGCGGGGCGTCCTCGGTAGGGGCCTCCTCCGGCTCGGCCGACAGCTCAGCGAAGAAGCGCTCCAGGGTCGCCTCGTCCTCGAGCCGGACGATCGACTTGTCGCCCTCCCGGTCGACCCCGAGGTTGGGCACGGTCTGGAACTCGATGCTGCCCGTGGTCACCGACTGCATCTGCTCGGCGAGCTGCAGCAGGTTCAGGTCCTCGTCCACCGTGAGCGACTCCGCGGCGGCCTGCACCAGCTCGCGTTGCTTGCCGAGGTCGAGCAGCACGTCCTCGGAGAGCATCTTGCGGAGCACGCCGGCGATGAAGACCTGCTGGCGGACGATGCGGTCGAAGTCGCCGCGGCCGTCGGGGCCGAAGTTGTGCCGCTGCCGGACGAACTTCAGCGCGTCGGCGCCGCTGATCGTCTGCGGGCCGGCCGGGAAGTAGGCGCCGGACCACTCGCGGTCGTCGACGGCGTTGCAGAGGTTGACCTCGACGCCTCCCACGACGCTGGACAGCTCGAAGAAGCCCAGCAGGTCCACCTCGGCGTAGTGGTCGATCTGCAGCCCGGTGAGCCGGCTGATCGTCTGCACCAGCAGCTGCGCCCCGGCAGCCTCCCGCGCGGTCTCGCCCTCGGCGTCGGCGTTGGTGTAGCCGTAGGCGTACGCGGCGTTGAGCTTGTCCTCGCCGTAGCCGGGGATCTCCACCCAGCTGTCGCGTGGGAACGACACGAAGGAGGCGCGCGACCCGTCGGCCGGCACGTGCACCAGGATGATCGTGTCGGTGTTGATGCCCGAGTCGGTGCCGGCGTTGAGCTCGGCCAGCTGCTCCTCGGTCAGGTTGCTGCGGCTGTCGTTGCCGACCAGCAGCAGGTTCATCGCCTCGCCGTCGCCGTCGTTGCCCTCGGCGGGGATGGCGTCGGTGCGGTTCACCGTCGCGTCGGCGACCTGCCCGAGGTACCAGCCCCAGCCCGAGCCGGCGAGCAGCAGCACCGAGAGCAGCCCGGCGACGACCCGGCTGCCGACCACGAGGCGGCGGCGGCCCTCCCGCTCGCGCAGCCCGGCGGCGCTCGACCCGGTCCGGGCCCGCGGGCGCCCGCCGGCGCGCGGGTCGAGGCGCGGGGGGAGCGGCCGAGCGCCCTGCTGGTCCTGGTCTCGGCCCACTGGTTCCTCGCTCACGCCGATCGGCCCCGCGGCGGGGGTGTGGATGCGCCTCTGACCGGCCCGATCGTAGCGAGGCCGAGCAGGTCGCCGTGCGGCTGCGACATGCCGTCCGGGGGCGGGCGCTGGTTCACTCGGACCATGGTCACCCCGATCCCGGAGCCCGATCGCCCGCTCGACCCGAGCGAGCCCGTACCGGACGACCCGGGCGAGCTGCTGCCCGACACCCCCGACACGCTGCCGCCCGCGCCGGTCGAGCCCTCGCCCGACGACCCCGGCGGCGACCCTGGCGGGGTGCCCGAACCCGCCTGATCGCGCGGGCGGGCAGCGTGCCCGCCGGCGGGTGGAGTCCGTGAGCGGGGCGCCTGATCAGGTGGGCGGGCCCAGTTCCACCGTCACGCGTGTCCCGGCCGAGGACGAGGAGACGTGCAGCCGGCCGCGGGAGGCCTCGGCCGTCCGCCGGGCGATGTCCAGGCCGAGCCCGGTGGAGCCGCCGCCGCTCCGACCGCGCCGGAGTGCCGTGGCATCCAGTCCCGGCCCGCCGTCGGCGACCGTGACCAGGGCGCCGCCGCCGTCCCGCGGCCGGACCTCCACGGTGACGGGGGTGCCGTCGGGCGTGTGCTGGAAGACGTTGCCGAGCAGCGCGTCGACGGCGGCGGCGAGGTCGTCGGCGGGCGCCCGCACCGGCAGGGCCTCGGAAGGCGCGGTGAACCCGAGGAGCCGCCCCTCGTCCTCGGCGAGCGCCGACCAGAAGGCGATCCGGTCGGTGACCACCGCGGAGGCGTCGCAGCCGGTTCCGAGGCCCTCCCGCAGCGGGCGGCGGGCCTCGGCGATCACCGCGTCCACGGCGCGGCTGAGCGCGTCGACGTCGTCCCGGATCCGGGCGCGCTCGGCCGGGGGGAGCCCCTCGGCGTCCAGCCGCAGGGCGGTCAACGGCGTGCGCAGCCGGTGCGCCAGGTCGGCCGCGGCCTCCCGCTCGGCCACCAGGAGCTCACCGATCCGGGCGGCCAGCCGGTTGACCGCCTCGCCCACCTCCCGCACCTCGGGTGGGCCGGCAGGGGTGGCGCGCGCCGCCAGTTCGCCGCTGCCGAGCCGGTGCGCCGTGGCAGCGAGGTCGGTCACGGGGCGGGTGAGCGAGCGGGCCAGCCGGTCCGCGACCACCAGGGCCAGCAGCAGGAGGACGATGCCCAGCCCGGTCAGCACCGCCCACGTGCGGGCGACGCCCGCCCGCAGTTGCTCCGCCGGGACCAGCACCTCGATGACCGCCGTCCCCTCGGGGCGGTCCACCGGCTGGACGAGGCGTGTCCCCTCGGCGGACTCCTCGACCACCGGGCTGACCGGCGGGGTGGTCGTGGTGCCGGGCTCGCCCAGCCAGGTCGTCCCGTCGGTCCAGAGCACTCCCACGCGCGTCCCGCCGGTGAGGCCTCCCAGGTCGGCGGCGACCCGGTCCCGGTCCTCCAGACCGACGGACGGCAGCAGGAACTGCAGTTGCGCCTGACCCGCGTCGAGGGCGCGTGCCTCGGCCACGCGGGCGACCAGCGAGGCGGCGGGGAGGAGGAAGGCGAGCAGCACCACCGAGGTCGTCGCCGCCACCAGCAGGGTGATGCGGCCCCTCACGGCTCTGGCTCGGTCAGGCGGACGCCCACGCCGCGGACGGTCTGCACCATCCGGGCGCCCTCTCCGCCCAGCTTGCGGCGCAGCCACGACAGGTGGACGTCGACGGTCTTGTCCGAGCCGCCGTAGGGGAGCTGCCACACCTCCGACAGCAGCTCCCGCTTCGGGACCACCGCGCCGGCCCGCGCGGCCAGGTACGCCAGCAGGTCGAACTCCTTGGGGGCGAGCTCGATCGCCCGGCCGGCGTAGCTGACCCGGCGGCCGCGCGGGTCGACCGTCAGGTCGCCGACGGTGAGCTCGGTCCCGCCGCTGCCCGCGGCGCCGCTCCTGCGCAGGACCGCCCGGATCCGCGCGTCGAGCTGCTCGGCGCTGAACGGCTTGCGGACGTAGTCGTCCGCGCCGGCGTCGAGGACCCGCACGATGCTCCCGTCGTCGTCCCGGGCCGTCGCGACGATCACCGGGACGGACGACACCGCACGGAGCATGCGCAGCAGCTCGCCACCGTCGAGGTCGGGGAGGCCCAGGTCGAGCACGACGAGGTCGGGTCGCCCCTCGACGGCCTGGCGCAGCCCCTCCAGCGCGGTGCCGGCCGAGCTGACGGCGTGCCCGCGGTCGCGCAGGGCCCGGATCAGCGCCGAGCGGATGCGCTCGTCGTCCTCGACGACCAGGAGCTGGGCCACGCCGCGGACGCTAGCGTCCCCGCCGTCCCCACGAGTGGGAACGATGCCGTTCCTTGACGTCGTCTTGGGGTGGCCTTAACCCGCCCCGCCGGAGGCTCTGCGCCATGACACGAACCAGCATGAGACGACCGGTCCTCCTCGGTGCCGCCTGGACCGCCTCTGCGGCGGCGGCGATCGGCCTGGGCTTCCTCGCGGTGTCGCTGGTGGACGCCTCGGCGTCGCCGGGGACGTCGCCCGTCGCGGCCACCACGTCGTCGCCGGCGGCACCGGTGCCCACGGCAACCGCCCCGGACGGGTCCGTGTCCGGCTTGCCGGTGCCCGCCGCGTCGCCGACCGGTGAGTACGCGACCGCCGGTGGCACCGTGTTCGCGGACTGCACCAGCGGCTCACCCGTCCTCGCCGGTGTTCCCGCGACCGGCTGGTGGGTGGACCCCTCCGACGACATCGGGAAGATGGAGTTCGAGAACGACGACGACGACATCGACGTGCACGTCGCGTGCATCGACGGCGCGCCGCGGTTCGCCCTCGACGACTCGGTGTTCCGGTCGTCCTCGTCGTCCTCGTCGTCCCCGTCGTCCTCGGGCCCGGCGAGCCCCAGGTCCGGGTGGGACGACTCCGACGGGCGGATCGGCGGTGGCCACGGCGCCGACGACTAGAGAGGTTCACCAGGCCCGGCGCGGGACGGTCCCCGCCGGGCCTGGGAGACTTCTGCCGTGCTGCTGCGGATGTCGACCCTGTTCCTGCGGACCCTTCGGGACGACCCGGCCGACGCCGAGGTCGCCAGCCACCGCCTGCTCGCGCGGGCCGGCTACATCCGGCGGGCCGCCCCCGGCGGGTTCACCTGGTTGCCCCTGGGGTTCCGCGTCTTCCGCAACGTCGAGCGCATCATCCGCGAGGAGATGGACGCGATGGGCGCGCAGGAGGTGCACTTCCCCTCGCTGCTGCCCAAGGAGCCCTACGAGGCCACCGGCCGCTGGACCGAGTACGGCGACAACCTCTTCCGGCTGAAGGACCGCCGTGGCGTCGACCACCTGCTCGGCCCCACGCACGAGGAGATGTTCACGCTCCTGGTGAAGGACCTGTACTCGTCGTACAAGGACCTGCCGCTCTCGCTGTACCAGATCCAGACCAAGTTCCGGGACGAGGCGCGTCCCCGGGCCGGCCTGCTGCGCGGGCGCGAGTTCACCATGAAGGACAGCTACTCCTTCGACGTCGACGACGCCGGGCTGGACACGAGCTACGCCGCGCACCGCGACGCCTACATCAGGATCTTCGACCGCCTGGGTCTGGAGTACGCCATCGTCTCGGCGATGTCCGGCGCCATGGGCGGCTCCAAGAGCGAGGAGTTCCTGCACCCGACGGCGATCGGTGAGGACACCTTCGTGCGCTCGCCCGGCGGCTACGCGGCCAACGTGGAGGCCGTCACCACCGTCGTCCCCGACGAGATCCCGCTCGAGGGCCTGCCCGAGGCGCACGTCGAGGACACCCCCGACACCCCGACCATCGACTCGCTGGTCGCCGTCGCCCAGCAGATGTTCCCCGACGCCGGCTACACCGCCGCCTCCACGCTGAAGAACGTCGTCGTCACCCTGGTGCACCCCGACGGCACCCGGGAGCCGCTGGTCATCGGGCTGCCCGGCAACCGGGAGGTCGACGCCAAGCGGCTGGAGGCGCAGGTCGCTCCCGCGGAGGTCGAGCCGTTCACCGAGTTCGAGAAGCACCCCGCGCTGGTGAAGGGCTACATCGGCCCGCAGGTGCTCGGCAGCGGGAGCGAGTCGGGCATCCGCTTCCTGGTCGACCCGCGCGTGGTCAGCGGCAGCCGGTGGATCACCGGCGCCAACGCCCCGGGCAAGCACGTCTTCGACCTGGTGGCCGGCCGCGACTTCACCTGGGACGGCGTCATCGAGGCCGCCGAGGTGCTGGCCGGCGACCCCGCGCCCGACGGCTCCGGCCCCCTGGAGCTGGCTCGCGGCGTGGAGATGGGCCACATCTTCCAGCTGGGCCGCAAGTACGCCGAGGCGCTGGACCTCAAGGTGCTCGACGAGAACGGCAAGCTCGTCACCGTCACCATGGGCTCCTACGGCATCGGCGTCTCCCGCGCGGTCGCGGCCATCGCCGAGTCCACGCACGACGAGCTGGGGCTGGTCTGGCCCCGCGAGGTCGCCCCGGCCGACGTGCACGTCGTCGCCACGGGCAAGGACGCCGCGATCTTCACCGCGGCCGAGTCGCTGGCGCAGGAGCTCGTGCGGCAGGGGCTCACCGTGCTGTACGACGACCGGCCGAAGGTCTCACCCGGCGTGAAGTTCAAGGACGCCGAGCTGCTCGGCATGCCCACCATCGTCACCGTCGGCCGCGGCCTGGCCGAGGGCGTCCTGGAGCTCCGCGACCGCGCCACCGGCGAGCGCGAGGAGGTCCCCGTGGCCCACGCCGCGTCCCGGGTGCTGGCCGCCGTCCGCAGCTGACTCCCCGCCACGATCAGGACCTGATCGTGGCGCGTCCTCCCTCACGATGCGCGGTGAGGGAGGACGCGCTGCGGTGGGGAGGACGCCGGCCGGCGGCTGTGGCCGGGGGGCCTCACCCGGGCGCACCCGGCTGCGTGCCCGCCCCGCCCGGCCGTCTGGCATCATGGTCGGTCGAACACGGCGTCGGCGGCCCTCTCACCGGTGACGTGCGTGTCCCTGGCTCCGCCCCGGCGTACCCCCACACGTCGCTCCGGCGAGCACCCGAAACGCGTTCGAGGAGAACCCCACACACCGTGGCCACCAAGATCAAGCTCATGCGCCTGGGCAAGATGCGCGCCCCGTACTACCGCATCGTCGTCGCCGACTCCCGCACCAAGCGGGACGGTCGCTCGATCGAGACGATCGGCAAGTACCACCCGAAGGAGGACCCCTCCTTCATCGAGGTCGACAGCGAGCGGGCGCAGTACTGGCTGGGTGTCGGCGCGCAGCCGACCGAGGCCGTCGCCGCCATCTTCCGCGTGACCGGTGACTGGCAGAAGTTCAAGGGCGAGCCGGCCCCGGCCCCCATGAAGGTCGCCGCGCCGAAGCCGGACAAGAAGGCCCTCTACGAGGAGGCCGTCCGGGCGGGCATGGACGAGCCGGCCGCCGGCGCCACCACCCCGAAGAAGAAGGCCGCCCCCAAGGCCGAGGCCCCCGCGGCGGACGCCGCCGAGGCCGCTCCGGCCGAGACGCCGGCCGAGTAAGACGTGCTCGAAGAAGCGCTCGAGCACCTGGTCAGGGGCATCGTCGACAACCCCGACGACGTCACCGTCGACCTGCTCACCAACCGCCGCGGCAAGACCCTCGAGGTCCGGGTGCACCCCGACGACCTCGGCAAGGTCATCGGCCGCGGCGGGCGCACCGCCAAGGCGCTGCGCCAGGTGATGACCGGGGTCGGCGGACGGGGCCTGCGGGTCGACGTCGTCGACACCGACGGGCGCTGAGCACCGGCTCCTTTGAGCACCGGGAACGAATCCACCGACACCGTGGTGGTCGGCCGCATCGGCCAACCCCACGGTGTCCGTGGTCTGGCCACCGTCGAGGTGCGCACCGACGACCCGGAGGGGCGCTTCGCCCCCGGGGCGGTGCTGCTCACCGAGCCGGCCGAGCGCGGCCCGCTGACCGTCGTGGACCGGCGGTGGCACAGCGGCACGCTGCTGCTGCAGCTCGCCGGGCCCGACGGCGGCGTCTACGACGTGCGCGAGGCCGTCGACGAGTTGCGCAACACCCTCCTGCTGGTCCGGGTCGCCGACCTGCCCGAGCTCGACGACCCCGAGTCCTACTACGACCACCAGCTCGTCGGCCTGGCCGCCCGGTTCCCCGACGGGACGGCGCTCGGCGAGGTCACCGCCGTCCGCCACGAGGCGCAGGACCTGCTGGTCGTCCGCCGGGTCGAGGGTGGAGACGCCCTGATCCCGTTCGTGACGGCGATCGTGCCGACCGTCGACGTCGCCGGCGGCTTCGTGGTGATCGACCCGCCCGAGGGGCTGCTCGACCTGTGAGCGAACAGGGACGTGAGCATCTCAGCGAGGAACGAGCGAGGCGCGGAGCGGCCCGCGGTAGCGAACCCGAGGCGCCGACTTTCCGGATCGACGTCGTCACGATCTTCCCGGAGTACCTGGCGCCGCTGCGCCAGTCGCTGCTGGGCAAGGCGATCGAGCGGGGGCTGGTCACCGTCGGCGTGCACGACCTGCGGCAGTGGACCGACGACGTGCACCGCACCGTCGACGACGCCCCCTACGGCGGGGGCCCCGGCATGGTCATGAAGCCCGAGCCGTGGGGTCGGGCGCTCGACGCCGTCCGCCCACCCGGCACCCGGCTGGTGGTCCCCACCCCCGCCGGGCGCCCGTTCACCCACGCGATGGCGGCGGAGTGGGCGGCCGAGCCCGGCCTGGTCTTCGCCTGCGGTCGCTACGAGGGCATCGACCAGCGGGTCGCCGACTGGGCTGCCGACGCCGGCCCGGTCTCCGAGGTCTCCATCGGCGACTACGTGCTGGCCGGCGGCGAGTCCGCCGTGCTCGTGATGACCGAGGCCGTCACCCGGCTCATCCCGGGTGTGCTGGGCAACCGGGAGTCCGCCGAGCTCGACTCGCACGCCGACGGGCTGCTCGAGGGTCCCTCCTACACCCGCCCGGCGAACTGGCGGGGCCACGAGGTGCCGCCGGTGCTGCTGTCGGGCGACCACGCGGCGATCGCGCGCTGGCGGCGCGCGGAGTCGCTGCGTCGCACCGCCGCCCGCCGTCCCGACCTGCTGGCAGCCCTGCCCGAGGACGCGCTCACCGACGCCGAACGGACGGCGCTGGCCGGTGGGTGAGCGGCCGGTGCAGCGGACGACGGCGCGCGTCGTCGTCCTCGACCCCGACGGCCGGGTCCTGCTGCTCGGCGCCCGCCTGCCCGACCCCTCCGTGCCGCCCGGTGAGGTGCTGTTCTGGTACACGCCCGGCGGGGGAGTGGAGGACGGCGAGACGCTGCGCGCGGCCGCCGTCCGGGAGCTCGCCGAGGAGATCGGGCTGCACGTCGAGCCGGCCGCGCTGGAGGGCCCGGTGTGGCTGCGCCGGCACGTCGGCCCGTTCGGCGCACAGGTCTTCGACACCCGCGAGACGTTCTTCGTGCTGCGCGACGTCGTCCACGACGTGGTCCCCGGGGCGCTGACCGAGCTCGAGGTGCTGGCCGACGAGCCGCACCGGTGGTGGACGCCGGGCGAGCTGGCGGCGGGCGAGGCCTTCGTCCCGGCCGACCTCCCCGCCCTGGTGGCGGAGCTCCGGGCGGGACCGTGGACGGGGCCGCCGCGCATCGTCGCCTGAGGATGTGGCACAGTAGAGAGTCGCTGCTGACCGACGGCCGGGCTGTCGGGAGCTCCGCACCGGAGCCGCAGCTCCCCGGAACGGACAGCCGGGGCAAGCCGCTGTCCGGACCGAGAACGAGCCACCTGAGACTGAGGACTGCCGAGATGAACACCCTGGACGCACTCGACGCCGACTCGTTGCGCGACGACATCCCCTCGTTCCGCCCGGGTGACACCGTCAAGGTGCACGTCCGCGTCATCGAGGGCAACCGCTCGCGCATCCAGGTCTTCCAGGGCGTCGTCATCCGCCGTCAGGGCGGGGGCATCCGCGAGACCTTCACCGTGCGCAAGGTCAGCTTCGGTGTCGGGGTCGAGCGCACCTTCCCGGTGCACACCCCGGTCGTCGAGAAGATCGAGGTGCTGACCCGCGGTGACGTGCGTCGCGCCAAGCTGTACTACCTCCGCGAGCTGCGCGGCAAGGCCGCCAAGATCAAGGAGAAGCGCGAGACCGTCGCGCGCTGACCTCTCCGCGAGGACACGTCTGCAGCCGGCCTGACCGGCTGGAACCCGGCGGGCCCCCCGCGCCGTACGCTGGCTCCCGATGAGCAGCGACCGGCCCGGGGGGCCCGCCGACGTCGTCCCAGGCGAGCCCGACGAACCCGACGACAGCACGGGAGCCGCGCCGGCGGCCGACGCTCCCCGGCGGCGCCGGAAGGACGACGCGAAGAAGGGCTCGCTGCTGCGCGAACTGCCCGTCCTGCTGCTGATCGCCTTCGTGCTCGCCCTGGTCGTCAAGACGTTCTTCGTGCAGGCGTTCTTCATCCCGTCCGGGTCGATGGAGCAGACCCTGCACGGGTGCACCGGGTGCACCGGTGACCGGGTGCTGGTCAACAAGGTGCCCTACTGGTTCGGCGAGCCCGAGCCCGGCGACATCGTGGTCTTCCGCGGCCCCGACACCTGGACGCCGGAGATCGCGGTCGAGGAGCCGGACAACTGGTTCACCGGCGCCCTGCTGTGGCTGGGCCGCACGATCGGCGTCGCGCCCCCCAGCGAGGACGACTTCGTCAAGCGGGTCATCGCCACCGAGGGGCAGACCGTGCAGTGCTGCGACGTCGACGGCAGGGTCACCGTCGACGGCGAACCGCTCGACGAGCCCTACATCTACGAGGACACGCCCATCGAGAGCCGGCCGTTCGGCCCGGTGACCGTGCCCGAGGGCCGGCTGTGGGTCATGGGTGACCACCGGTCGGCGTCGGCGGACTCCCGCTCGCACGTGGGGGACCAGTACGCGGGCACCATCGCCGTCGACGACGTGATCGGCAAGGCGGCGGTCATCGTCTGGCCGCTGGACCGGTTCGGGCTGCTGGGCTCACCCGACATCCAGGGCGTCGAGGCCGGCGGGGCCGCGCCGCCGGTCGCACCCGGGGGCGCGGTCGGCCCGGCCGGCGCGGTGGCGGTGCTGCCCTACGCGGCCGGGCTGGCCGGGGTTGTGCCGCTCACCGCCTGGCGCCGGAGGTCCCGGGGTGCCGCGCCGTCCTGGTGACGGTCACCCGTTACGGGTGTGATCCGCAGACATGCCCGAAATGGTCCGGACAACTGCGGAAAGAAATGTCGGAAAAGCATTCAAGCAACCGTTTCACCCTTCCGATGGACTGATTGCACGTTCCCGGAAGTGAAACGGAGTCAGTTGTGTCTGCACCCATGGCGAGCACCGCGCGCGGCATCACCCGCGTGCTCCTCCTCGCCGACGCGCCCGTCCTGCGCCGGGGGCTGGTGAGCATGATCAACGAGACCGCCGGCATGCAGGCGGTCGGCACCCCCGGCGAGTTGCGGCGGGCTCTCGCGCTGGTCGAGACCGCCCGCCCCGACGCCGTCGTGGTGGAGCTGGGCTCCGGCCGGGCGGCCACGCTGAACGCTTGCCGGGACCTGCGGCGTCGCTTCCCCCGGGTGGCGATCGTCGCGCTGGCCACCTCCGAGGACCCGGCCGTGGTCAACGAGGCACTCGCCGCCGGCATCCGTGGTTACCTCATGATCAACACGTCGCCGACCCTCCTCGGCTGGGCGATCCTGGCCGCCCGTGCCGGGCGGACCGTGGTCGACCCGCAGATCCGCCGGGTGGAGCCTTCCGCGGTGCCTGCGGCCAAGCCGTTCACCCCCGAGGTGCCGCTGACCCGCCGCGAGCAGGATGTCCTCGACGAGCTCCTCCAGGGCCAGTCGAACCGGCAGATCGGCCGCAACCTCTTCATCAGCGAGGACACCGTCAAGTCCCACGTCAAGGCCATCCTGCGCAAGCTGGGGGCCCGCGACCGGGCGCACGCCGTCTCCCTCGTCCTGTCCAACCGCACCCCGGGCTGCAGCTGCGGCGCGCACCCGGAGCCGGCCGGGTCGCCCGAGGCGACCGCCGACCTCTGACCCGATCCTCCGTCGGCTCCGCAGGCCGGCTCCCGTTCCCGGGGGCCGGCCTGCGGGGCGTCCGGGGGGCGGTCGTGGTGTCACCGCGCCGTCGTACTGTCGTGCGGCGATGTCCGCTCGTCCCACCTCCACCCGTTCCTCGCCGGCGGTCCGTGCCCGGCGCACCCTCGCCGACGACCGCCCCGACGCGCTCTGGGACATGGAGCGCGCGCTGCGCCGGCGCGGGTTCGAGGCGATCGCCGGGGCCGACGAGGCGGGGCGGGGCGCGTGCGCCGGGCCGCTGGTCGCCGCGGCGTGCATCCTGCCCGCCGGACGCCGGGGCCGGGTGCCGGGGCTGGCCGACTCCAAGCTGCTCACCGCGGCCGCCCGGGAGCGGGCCTACGACGAGATCGTCGACCGCGCGGTGGCGTGGTCGGTCGTCGTCCTGCCCGTGGACGACCTCGATGCGCGGGGCATGCACGTGACGAACATCGAGGCGCTGCGCCGCGCGGTCTGCACGCTCGACCCCGGCCCGGACTACGTACTGACCGACGGCTTCCCCGTCCCCGGGCTCGCCCGCCCGGGGTTGGCCGTGTGGAAGGGCGACCGGGTGGCCGCCTGCGTGGCCGCAGCCTCGGTGCTGGCCAAGGTGACGCGGGACCGCATCATGCTGGAGCTGCACGAGCGCTGGCCGGAGTACGACTTCGCGGGCCACAAGGGCTACATCACCGACGTGCACACGGCTGCGCTGGAGCGCCACGGACCCTGCCCCGCGCACCGGATGCGCTTCGTGAACGTGCGGAGCGCCCGCGATGCGCACGCCGCGCGGGCCACCCACCTGACCGGCTCGGGCCCCATGGTCGATGATGGGGCCATGCGCCCTGCGTCCCGAGCCCTGATGAGCACCGAGGACCGATGAGCACCGAGGACCTCGAGAAGTACGAGACCGAGATGGAGCTGCAGCTCTATCGCGAGTACCGGGACATCGTCCGGCAGTTCACCTACGTGGTGGAGACCGAGCGCCGGTTCTACCTGGCCAACTCCGTGGACCTGCAGGTGCGCGAGGCCGGGGGAGAGGTCTTCTTCGAGCTGAAGCTCTCCGACGCCTGGGTGTGGGACATGTACCGGCCCGCCCGGTTCGTGCGGAACGTGCGGGTGCTGACGTTCAAGGACGTCAATGTCGAGGAGCTCGACAAGCCCGACCTGGAGCTCCCGGACGGCCCCCGGCTGCCCTAGCCGTCCACACCTCTCGGCGTCGTCCACAGATGGCCGCTCCGGCTGGGCCGGCCGGACCGGTGGCGGCACGGTCGGGGAGTGCCTCCCACCACCGACCTCGGCGCCCGCGGTGAACGCATCGCCGTCGCCTACCTGACCGACGCCGGCCTGCGCGTCCTCGACCGCAACTGGCGCTGCCGCGAGGGCGAGCTCGACCTCGTCGCGCGCGACGGCGACGCCCTCGTCTTCTGCGAGGTGAAGACCCGGCGGGGCACCGGCTACGGCCACCCCGTCGAGGCGGTCACGCCCGCCAAGCGGCGCCGGATCCGGGTGCTGGCGCAGCGCTGGCTGGCCGCGCACGACCACCACGCGCCCGAGGTGCGCTTCGACGTGGTGGGCGTGCTGGTGCGCCCGGAGCGCCCGGCGGTCGTCACGCACCTGCGGGGAGCGTTCTCGTGACGCTCGCCCGCACGTGGTCGGTGGGGCTCGCCGGGGTCCGCGGCGCCATGGTCGAGGTGGAGGTGGACATCGCCGTCGGGCTGCCCGGTGTGGCGCTCGTCGGGCTGCCCGACGCGGTGGTCCGCCAGTCGGTCGACCGGGTGCGCGCCGCGATCGCCAACGCCGGCGGCGAGTTCCCCGTCCGCCGGGTGACCATCGGGCTCTCGCCGGCGTCGATGCCCAAGCAGGGCAGCGGCTTCGACCTCGCCCTGGCCGCCGCCGTGCTCGCCGCCTCGGGCGCGGTGCCCGAGGCGGCCGTCGACCGGCTGGTGCTGCTGGGCGAGCTCGGGCTGGACGGCTCGGTGCGGGCGATCCGCGGGGTCCTGCCCGCCGTGCTCGCGGCGGCGCGGGCCGGTCACGACCAGGTCGTCGTCCCGGCGGCCAACGCGGCCGAGGCCGCCCTGGTCGACCGCGTCGAGGTGCTCGCCGTCGCCACCCTCACCCAGCTCGTCGCCCACCTGAAGGGCGCGGACCGGCTGACGGCGCACGTCCGGGGTGCGCAGCCTGCCCAGCCGCCGGTCCCCGACCTCGGGGACGTCGTCGGGCAGGCCGCCGGCCGGCGGGCGGTGGAGGTCGCCGCCGCCGGTGGGCACCACCTCTACCTCGCCGGGCCGCCCGGGGCCGGGAAGACGATGCTCGCCGAGCGGCTCCCCGGCCTGCTGCCGCCGCTGGACGAGGAGGCGGCGCTGGAGGTCACCGCCATCCACTCCATCGCGGGCACCCTGCCGCCCGAAGCGCCGCTGGTCACCCGGGCGACCTTCGAGGCGCCGCACCACTCAGCGACCATGGCCGCGCTGATCGGCGGTGGCTCGGGCCAGATCCGGCCCGGCGCGCTGTGCCGGGCGCACCGCGGCGTCCTCTTCCTCGACGAGGCGCCCGAGTTCCCGCGGGCGGTGCTCGACAGCCTCCGCCAGCCGCTGGAGCGCGGGCAGGTCACCATCCAGCGGGCCGCGGGCGCCGCCACGTTCCCGTGCCGGGCGCAGCTGGTGCTGGCCGCCAACCCCTGCCCGTGCGCGACCGCCGCGGGTGACACCGCCTGCACCTGCAGCCCGCTGGAGCGGCGGCGCTACCAGGCGCGCCTCTCCGGGCCGCTGCTGGACCGGGTGGACCTGCGGGTCGAGCTGCCGCCGGTCACCCGCGCGGCCTGGCTCGACGGCCTCCCGGAGCCGGAGTCCACCGCGGTGGTCGCGGCCCGGGTGGCGCGGGCACGGGCGGTGGCGCGGACGCGGTTGGCAGGTACCGGGCTGGCCCTCAACAGCGAGGTCCCCGGTCGCCTTCTCCGCGACCGGTTCGCCGCTCCGCGGGCGTCGCTGCGGCTGGCGGAGCGGGCGCTGGAGCGGGGGTCGATCTCGGTGCGCGGGTTCGACCGGGTGGTGCGCGTGGCGTGGACGATCGCCGACCTGGCCGGTCGGGCCGTGCCGTCGGCGGACGACGTCGCCGAGGCGCTGGGCATGCGGCTGCAGCGGGCCGCGGCGTGACCACACTCGAGGAGGACCTGGAGGACGCCGCCGCGGGGCCGCGGGAGGGCGGCGTGGTCCACCCGGGGCTGCGGCGGGCACGGGCGTGGCTGAGCCGGGCGGTGGAGCCGGGCACCGTCGACCTCTGGCGCTACCTGGAGGACGTCGGCCCGGTCGAGGCCGTGCGGCGGCTGCGGGCGGGGACCGCGCCGGCCGGCATCCGGTCGCTGGTCGGCGCCAGGGTGGCGGAGGACGCCACCCTCGGCGACCTCCGCCGGGCCGAGCGGTGCGGTGCCCGGCTCGTCGCGCCCGAGGACGACGAGTGGCCCGACCACCAGCTCCACGCGCTGACCGTCGCGGTCGCCGACGAGCCGTTCGAGCGGCGGGACCAGAGCGACCGCACGCGGGCGCTGGTCCCCCCGGTCGCGCTGTGGGTGCGCGGTGCGGCCCGTCTCGACGAGCTGACCGAGCGCTCGGTCGCCGTGGTCGGTGCCCGCGCGTCCAGCGCCTACGGCGAGCACGTGGCCGGGGAGCTGGGGCACCAGCTCGGCGAGCGCGGGTGGACCGTCGTCTCCGGTGGCGCCTTCGGCATCGACGGGGCCGCCCACCGCGGGGCGCTGGCCGCGGAGGCGCCCACGATCGCGGTGCTCTCCTGCGGGGTGGACCGCCCCTACCCGGCGGGCAACGGCGCCCTCTTCCACCGGATCGCCGAGACCGGCCTGCTGGTGAGCGAGTGGCCGCCCGGATGCGCCCCGCTGCGCCACCGCTTCCTCGTCCGCAACCGCCTCATCGCGGCCCTGACACGGGGGACGGTGGTCGTGGAGGCGGCTGCCCGGTCGGGCGCGCAGGCCACGGCGCACCGTGCGCAGAAGCTCGGCCGCCCGGTCATGGTGGTGCCCGGGCCGGTGACCAGCGCGCTGTCGGTGGGCTGCCACGAGCTGCTGCGCGACGAGCAGGTCGGGGCTGTCCTGGTGACGTCCGCCGCCCAGGTCGTCGAGGCGGTCGGCCGCATCGGCGACGACCTCGCCCCGCCGGTCGAGCGCCCGGTCTCGCCGCGGGACGGGCTCTCCGACGTCGCGTCCCGCGTCCTCGATGCCTGCCCGGTGCGCAGCGGCGTCGGCCCCGAGCGGCTGGCCCGGAGCGCGGGCTGCGACGTCCTCGACGTGCTCCGGGTGCTGCCGGCCCTGGAGCTGGCGCAGCTGGTCGAGTGGACCGGCACCGGCTGGCGGTTGGCCCCGCCGCCGAAGCCACCCGGCGCGGCGGCTTGACCGGCGCACGGAGCCGACGGACGGTGCCTCCGTGGCCACGCCCAGCACCGACGAGGTCCGCGCCGGGCTCCCGGCCGCGCTGGCCGAGGCGCTGGCCGGCTTCGAGGAGCACCTGACCGGGCAGCGCGACCTCTCGGCGAACACCGTCCGCAGCTACGTGGGGGACGTGGCCCGGCTGCTGGACCACCTCGCCCGCCGCAGCGGCACGCAGCCGCACGACCTCGACCTCGCCGCACTGCGCAGCTGGCTCGCCCAGGGGCGCACCCGCGGGCACAGCCGCTCGACCACCGCCCGGCACGCCTCCGCGGCGCGGTCGTTCACCGCCTGGCTGCGGCGGGCCGGCCTCACCCCCGAGGACGTCGGCCAGCGCCTGGTGAGCCCGAAGGCGCGCCGCACCCTGCCCGACGTGCTGGCGCCCGAGCAGGCGAGGGCGCTGGTCGAGACCGCGGCGGGAGCCGAGGAGCCGGTGCAGCTCCGCGACGCGGTCGTGCTCGAGCTGCTCTACGCCAGCGGCATCCGGGTGAGCGAACTGGTCGGCCTGGACGTCGACGACGTCGACCGCGGACGGCGGCTGCTGCGCGTCCTCGGCAAGGGGCGCAAGGAGCGCAGCGTGCCGTACGGCGTCCCCGCCGAGCGAGCGCTGGAGGCCTGGCTGACCCGCGGGCGGCCGGCCCTGGCCCGCTCGGACTCGGGGCCGGCGCTGCTCCTCGGCCTGCGGGGCGGCCGGCTCGACGCCCGCGAGGCCCGCCGCACCGTGCACGCGGCGACGGCCGGTGTCCCGGGCGCACCGGACATCGGGCCGCACGGCCTGCGGCACTCCGCCGCGACCCACGTCCTGGAGGGCGGCGCGGACCTGCGTTCCGTACAGGAGCTGCTCGGCCACGCTAGCCTCGCGACGACACAGATCTACACGCACGTGACGGTCGAGCGGCTCCGTGCGGTCCACGCCCAGGCGCACCCCCGTGCCTGAGGTGCGCGGCCGGGTGGCGGGTTCGGCGGCGGCAGTCAGGACCACGCGGGACCACGGACGGTGCCCGCGCAGCACGACCGAGGAGCGCGACCGTGTCTGAGGCAACCATCCATCGCATCGACGAGTCCGGTGAGGACGCCGATGCCCTGCTGGCCGACCTGTGGGCACGGTACGTCGAGGGTCGGGACGCCGGCCTGCGCGACCGGCTGATCCTCCACTACGCACCGCTGGTGAAGTACGTCGCCGGCCGGGTGGGCAGCGGCCTGCCCGCGCACGTCGAGCAGGCCGACCTCGTCTCCTACGGCACCTTCGGGCTGATCGACGCCATCACCCGTTTCGAGCCCACCCGTGAGGTCAAGTTCGAGAGTTACGCGATGGCGCGCATCCGGGGGGCGATCATCGACGAGCTGCGCAACACCGACTGGATCCCGCGGTCGGTCCGCGTCAAGGCGCGCGCGTTCGAGCGCACCGTCGCGGAGCTGGAGAGCACGCTGCACCGGACGCCGACCGACGAAGAAGTCGCCGCGGCGATGGGCATGGACGTCGAGGACATCCGGAAGTTCCTCGGCCAGCTCTCCCTGGTCAACGTCGTCGCCCTCGACGAGCTGCTCACCGACGACGAGGGCGGCTCCCCGCGCCTCGGCGACACCCTGCAGGACCCCAGCGCGCTCGACCCGCAGGCCATGGCCGAGCACGGCGAGGCGCGCCAGCTGCTGGCGCGTGCTGTCGAGCAGCTGCCCGAGCGGGAGAAGGTCGTCGTCTCGCTCTACTACTTCGAGGGGCTGACGCTCGCCGACATCGGCCGTGTCCTCGGGGTGACCGAGAGCCGGATCTGCCAGCTGCACACCAAGGCGGTGCTGCACCTGCGCACCAAGCTCGCCGACATCGCCTGACGCCGGGCACCGAAGCCGAACGGGAGGGGCGCTCAGCCGTTCCGGTCGTCGTCCGGGCGGGGGCCCAGCAGCGGCTGCGTGCCCGGCGGGTTGCGGTGCCCCTCCTGCCAGGGCAGCCGGCCGGTGGAGTCCGGCCAGATCAGCTGCAGGGCGTCCACGGTGCCGTGGAGCTCCTCGACCACGGTGAGGCGTGCGGTCTCCTCGACGCGGAGGAAGACCACGGGGGAGTCCTCGTCGGTCAGCGCCGTCGTGGCGGTGCCCGGCGCGAAGCGGGCCCCGGCCCGGACGGCCTCACCCACCAGGTTCAGGTACTTCTCCGCGGCCGGGAAGGGCAGCCCCACCACGATGACCTCCGGGTGCTCCCAGGCGGCCAGCCCCACGGTGTACGAGTAGCGCGGCTCGCCGGGGGTGCCGCCACCGTGCAGCACCGCCCAGCCGAACTCGTCGATCACCCGGCGCAGGCCGCCCAGCACCTGGTCGGCGTCCTGCTCGCCCTCGATCGCCGGGGCCTCGATCGCCGGGGCCTCGATGGCCTGAGCCCCGACCGGCTCCCCTTCGACCGGTCGCGCCTGGGCCTCGACCGGTCGCGCCTGGGCCTCGACCGGTTGCCGGCCCTTCGTCCCGGCACCGGCCTGCTCGGCACCGGTGGGCTCGCCGGAGCCCGGCTTCGCGGCTCGCTTGCGTCGGAATCGCACACCGCGACGGTAGCGCCGGGCTGCCGGGTCGTCGGGCATCCACACCCGCCCGGTACGCACGTTGTGTCATCGGGCGTTCACCGCTTGTGGTCCACCACCGGCAGTTCCGGCGAGGGGGAGCAGCCGCACCCGCGGGGGTCGGAGCAGCGACATGGGGTCGACGTAGGCCTCGCCGCGGCGCGCCCCCCAGTGCAGGCAGGCGGCGACCGGGCACCCGCCGTGGCCGGGTTCCAGCACGCCGAGCGGTTCGCCGAGGCGGACTGCTCGGCCGGTGCCCACCGCCGGCCTGACGGGTTCGTACGTCGTCCGCAGCCCATCCGGGTGGTCGACGCTGAGCACCGGCCGCCCGGCGACCATCCCGG
Source organism: Blastococcus sp. SYSU DS0533 (assembly GCF_054050775.1). Taxonomy (NCBI): domain Bacteria; kingdom Bacillati; phylum Actinomycetota; class Actinomycetes; order Geodermatophilales; family Geodermatophilaceae; genus Blastococcus; species Blastococcus sp. SYSU DS0533. Next base: position 206,842 of record NZ_JBJGZZ010000003.1, read on the forward strand.
CGAAGACGACGACCCCGTCGCCGGCCGCCAGCACGGGGGAGCCGGGCGTCGCCGCCAGGTCGACCCCGCGGTGCCCGGGCCCGTACGGGTGCGGAGGGGGCTCGAACGGGCGGGCCACCACCGGCTCGCCGGGGAGCGGAGCACTCCAGGACGCCTCGGGTGCGCGTGCCCCGGCGGTGGTCGGCGAAGCCGTGGCGGGGACGCCGCCGGCCAGCACGACCAGTCCGAGGAGCAGGGCGGCCAGCGGCCGGAGGTGCAGGCGCATGCCCCGATGCTGGCGGCGGGCGGCGCGCCGCGAAGGGGTCGGCCCGGATGTGTGGACGCCCGGGTCGGTTGTGGAGGGCCGCTGGCGCGCCCGGGCCCGAGGACCGGGCCACCACGCAGAGCGCCACGGCGCAGGCCACGCCGACGCTGACCAGCACCGGGCCCGCGGGGGCGGGCGGCCCGCGCGGCCGGACCGGGAGGGCGGCCTGCCACGGGCGCGGCCCGCCGACCGGCGGGACGAGGGCTGTCTGTGGACGCGTATGCTGTCCGGTGCGACCCGTGCGAACGGGTCGACTTCGCGCGTCCTCTTCCCGTCGATCGACGGGGCAGTCGCCACCTCGGTCCCGGCCCAGCCGGGTCGGTGGCGCCGCAGGACGCCAGGGCGGTGCACCACCCGGTGCCCGCGACAACCGGAATCCGCGCGGCCCCGGTCGCGCGCGAGAAGCAGAGAGGCTGCGATATGGCAGTCGTCAGCATGAAGCAGCTGCTCGACAGCGGCGTCCACTTCGGGCACCAGACCCGTCGCTGGAACCCGAAGATGAAGCGCTTCATCTTCACCGAGCGCAACGGCATCTACATCATCGACCTGCAGCAGACGCTGGGGTACATCGACTCGGCGTACGAGTTCGTCAAGCAGACCGTGGCCCACGGTGGCTCGATCCTGTTCGTCGGCACGAAGCGCCAGGCGCAGGAGGTCGTCGCCGAGCAGGCGACCCGCGTCGGCATGCCCTACGTGAACCAGCGCTGGCTGGGCGGCATGCTCACCAACTTCCAGACCGTCCACAAGCGGCTCCAGCGCCTCAAGGAGCTCGAGGACATGGAGCAGACCGGCGTGCTGGTCAGCCTCTCCAAGAAGGAGCAGCTGGTCCTCAGCCGGGAGAAGGCCAAGCTCGAGCGCAGCCTCGGCGGTATCCGCGACATGCAGAAGGTGCCCAGCGCCATCTGGATCGTGGACACCAAGAAGGAGCACATCGCCGTCGGCGAGGCCCGCAAGCTCAACATCCCGGTCGTCGCGATCCTGGACACCAACTGCGACCCCGACGAGGTCGACTACAAGATCCCGGGCAACGACGACGCGATCCGCAGCATCACCGTGCTGACCCGGGTCATCGCCGACGCCGTGGCCGAGGGGCTCATGGCCCGGTCGGCCGCGCAGGCCAACGCCGGTCGCGAGGCCGGCGAGGAGGCCGTCGGCGCCGGCGAGCCGCTGGCCGACTGGGAGCGCGAGCTGCTGACCGGCGGCACCGCCGACGAGCAGGCCGCTGCCACCCCGCTGCCCGAGACCCCGGCCGAGCCGCCGGCGGTCACCGCGAACGAGGTCGCCCCGGTCGAGGGCGTGCCCGCCACCACCGGTGGCAAGGAGACCCTCGAGTCCTGACGGTCGCGCGCCGTCCCGCCCGGTGGCGGGCGGGACGGCGCCACCGCCAGACCTTCGCTGATCGCCCCACCGACAGACCAAGAGGAAAAGACATGCCTGCCTTCACCGCAGCCGACGTCAAGCGTCTTCGCGACGCCACCGGCGCCGGCATGATGGACTGCAAGAAGGCCCTGACCGAGGCCGACGGCGACTACGACAAGGCCGTCGAGCTGCTGCGCGTCAAGGGCGCCAAGGACGTCGGCAAGCGCCTGGAGCGCTCGACGACCAACGGTGTCGTCGTGAGCAAGGACGGCGCCCTGCTCGAGCTCGACTGCGAGACCGACTTCGTCGCCAAGAACGCCGACTTCGTCGCGCTGGCCGAGCGGCTGATCGACATCGGCCTGCAGAGCAAGCCGGCCGACGCCGAGGCGCTGCTCGCCACCGAGGTCGACGGCCGGACCGTCGCCGCGCTGATCGAGGCCGAGTCGGCTCGCATCGGCGAGAAGCTGGTCCTCAGCCGGTTCGTCGCGTTCGAGGGCACCACCGCCACCTACCTGCACAAGCGGGCCACCGACCTGCCCCCGGCCATCGGTGTCGCCGTGCAGTACACCGGTGGCAACGAGGACGCCGCCCGCAGCCTGGCGATGCACATCGCCGCCGCGCGGCCGCGCTACCTCACCCGTGACGAGGTCCCGGCCGAGGCGGTCGAGACCGAGCGCCGTGTCGCCGAGCAGACGGCCAAGGAGGAGGGCAAGCCCGAGCAGGCGATCGCCAAGATCGTCGAGGGTCGGGTCAACGCCTACTACAAGGACTTCGTCCTGCTCGAGCAGCCGTCGATCACCGAGCCCAAGCGCACGGTCAAGCAGATCGTCGACGAGGCCGGCCTGACCGTGGAGCGCTTCGCCCGCTTCGAGGTCGGCCAGGCCTGAGCCGCACCCGGTACCGATGACCGGCCCCGTTCCCCTGTGGGACGGGGCCGGTCGTCTGTGCGGACGCCTCCGCTCAGCAGGAGCCGGCCGCCGGTATCCGGCAGGATCACCCACCGACAGCCCCCACCGACACCACCCCAGGGATGAAAACGTTGACCGAGACGACCGCGCCGCTGTCCGCCCCCACCGCCTTCCAGCCCGCCGACGGGAGCGGCTACCAGCGCGTGCTGCTGAAGCTCTCGGGTGAGTCCTTCGGCGGCGGCAAGGTCGGTGTCGACGCCGACATCGTCAAGGGCATCGCGGAGCAGCTCGCGGAGGTCGTCGATCGGGGCACCCAGGTCGCCGTCGTCATGGGTGGCGGCAACTTCTTCCGCGGCGCGGAGCTCTCCCAGGCCGGCATGGACCGCACCAAGGCCGACTACATGGGCATGCTCGGCACGGTCATGAACTGCCTCGCGCTGCAGGACTTCTGCGAGAAGGCGGGGCTGGAGACGAGGGTGCAGTCGGCGATCACGATGGGACAGGTCGCCGAGCCCTACATCCCGCGCAAGGCGATCCGGCACCTGGAGAAGGGGCGGCTGGTCATCTTCGGCGCCGGCGCCGGGATGCCCTACTTCTCGACCGACACCGTCGCCGCGCAGCGCGCGCTGGAGATCGAGTGCCAGGTGCTGCTCATGGGCAAGAACGGTGTCGACGGCGTCTACGACGACGACCCGCGCACCAACCCCGACGCCGTCATGTACCGCGACCTGGACTACGCGACGGTGCTGGCCAAGCAGCTCAAGGTCGCGGATGCCACGGCTATCAGCCTCTGCATGGACAACCGCATGCCGATCGTGGTGTTCGACCTGCTGAGCGACGGCAACATCGCCCGCGCCACCGCAGGTGAGAGGATCGGCACGCTGATCAGCCAGCCGGCCTGAGACCGGCAGCACCGATCGGGGTACAGACGAGGACGCCGGCGGGACGAGAACCGCCGCAGGAGGGACAACCCGTGATCGACGACACCCTGCTCGACGCCGAGGAGCGCATGGACAAGGCTCTCTCGGTGGCGCGGGAGGACCTGGGCTCCGTCCGCACCGGCCGGGCCACGCCCTCGATGTTCAGCAAGATCATGGTCGACTACTACGGGGCCTACACCCCCGTGCCGCAGATGGCCTCGATCACCGTGCCCGAGGCGCGCATGGCGGTCATCAAGCCCTACGACATGAGCCAGCTGACGGCCATCGAGCGGGCCATCCGCGACAGCGACCTGGGCGTCAACCCGACCAACGACGGCCAGATCCTGCGAGTGGTCTTCCCGCAGCTCACCGAGGAGCGCCGGCGCGACCTGGTGAAGCAGGCCCGCGCCAAGGGCGAGGACGCCAAGGTCGCGATCCGCAACATCCGCCGGCGTGCCAAGGAGGAGCTCGACCGCATCGCCAAGGACGGCGAGGCGGGCGAGGACGACGTGCGCCGGGCCGAGAAGGAGCTCGACGACCTCACCGCGCAGCACGTCGCGCAGGTCGACGAGGCGATGAAGAACAAGGAGACCGAGCTGCTCGAGGTCTGACCGCAGCTCGGCCGCCGTTCCCATGACACGTCCTCCCGCCGACCGTCCCGGTTCCTCGCGCCCGGAGGGGCAGCCGTCGCCCCGGGTCGCCGAGCCGCGCGCGGGTGGGCACCGGCGGGGCGACGACACCGGCCCGGTGCCGGTCGCGGCCTCGCGCCCGCTTCCGCCGCTCCCGTCCCGCGCGCCGGTCCCGGTTCCCGACGACCCCGCACCCGCCGATGACGACGTCCCCACGGCGACGGCTGTGCCGCTGCCCGACGCGGTCGCGCAGCTGCCGACCACGGAGCAGCCGGTGAGCCGCGCCGGGCGGAACCTGCGCGCGGCGATCGGCGTCGGCGTGGGGCTGGTCGCGGTCATCCTGCTGTCGCTGTTCGTCTGGCGCCCGGCGTTCCTGGGCGTCCTGGTCGTGGCGATCCTCGTCGCCGTCGTCGAGCTCACGCGGGCGCTGGGGAAGGGCGGGTTCTCCGCACCGCTGGTCCCGCTCCTCGTGGGCGCCCTGGCCATGGAGGCGCTCGCCTGGACGCGCGGCCCCACCGGGCTGCTGACCGGCTTCTTCCTCACCGCGCTCGCCGTGCTGCTGTGGCGGCTGGCGGCCGGCCCGGTCGGCTACCGCAGGGACGCTGCCGCGGGGGTGCTGACCGCCCTCTACGTGCCCTTCCTGGCCGGTTTCGCCGTGCTGCTGCTGGTGCCCGAGGACGGCGCCGTGCGGGTGCTCGCGTTCATGGCCACCGTCATCGCCAGCGACGTCGGCGGCTACGCGGCGGGCGTGCTCTTCGGCAGGCACCCGATGGCGCCGTCGATCAGCCCCAAGAAGTCCTGGGAGGGCATGGCCGGGTCCGTGTTCACCTGCATGCTGGTGGCCACCCCGATCCTCGTCCTCGGCCTGGACGCACCGTGGTGGGGCGGGCTGGTGTTCGGTGCTGCGCTCGCCGTCTCGGCGACGATCGGCGACCTCGCCGAGTCGCTGATCAAGCGCGACCTCGGCATCAAGGACATGGGTGACCTGCTGCCCGGCCACGGCGGGATCATGGACCGGCTGGACTCGCTGCTGCCCTCCGCGGCCGCGGCCTACCTGCTGCTGACGGTGCTCGCGCCGGTCTAGGCGGGCCGGTCCACCGACCAGGTCGAGCCCAGCACGGCGAACCCCCGCCGGGCGTACCAGTGCCGCGGCCAGTCGTCGCCCGCGGCCTCGAGCACGACCAGGTCGCAGCCGGCGGCCGCGGCCAGCTCCAGCACCCGGGCGAGCACCGCGTCGCCGTACCCGCGCCCGCGGGCGTCCGGATCGGTCATCACCGACTCCACCGCCGCGGTCGCGCCGTCCACCCGCAGCTGCGCCGCGGCCACGACCCGGCCGTGCTCGCGCACCACCACGTCGGTCACCGCGACCACCCGGTCGTTGAGCTCCTCCCGGCCGATCAGCTGCCGGACCACCGGCCCCAGCCGGTCGCCGAGGGAGGCGAGGTCCCGGCGCCAGCCCCGGTCCCACAGGTCGTGGACCTCCCGCTGGTCCACCACCTCCGCGCGGACGGACGTCAGCGGCACCGGGAGGTCCGCGGGCCGCCCCATGAGGACGAGCTCCTCGGCGTTCCACCCGCCGGTGGCGAGCTCACCGGCCACGGACCCGGCGCCGGCCCAGGTCAGGAGGGCCGCCAGGTGCGGCCAGCCGGCGTTGCCCCCGACCTGCTCGGCGGCGGCCTCGACGGCCGCGGCGGTCACCGGCCGGGTGAGGACCAGCCGGTTGTTGTCCCTCGAGTGCGGGAGGTCGGGGTCCAGCACGGCCACCCCGCCGGGGACGTCCCCCACCTCCACCGCACGGCGGACCGGCACCGACGTGTACAGCGCCACCGCCCGGGCGAGCGCGTCGCCGGGCCCGGGAAACTCCACCGGCGCCGGCGGCCGGTAGGGAAGGACCGCCACGACCGACGACGTCGGCAGCGGGCCGTGCAGGTGCGGGAACAGCGATCCCGCCGGGTCGTCCGGGTGCCCGGCTTCCCACCGCACCGGCGCGGGGAGGCGCGCGGGGTCGACGACGAGCAGCGCGAGGTCGCGGCGGCCGGGGAAGAGCCGCTGCGCGGGGAGGTGCACCTGCCCGGGCGCGGAGAGGTGCACGAACCCCTCGGCCGCCGGGGCGACCGCACCGGTGCGGAGCGCGGCTCGCCACGCGGGCGGCTCGACCAGGTGCAGGAGGACGCCGTCGGTCACCCTGCCATCCTCCCTGGGTGCACGAGGACGAACTGCCCGGCCCCACGGACTGGGGCTCGACGATCGGCGTCGGACCGTGGGAGGGCCCGTGGCCGGCCGATCCCCGGTACGACCCACATCTGCTCGCCGAGGGCGACCGGCGCAACGTCGTCGACCGCTACCGCTACTGGACGGTCGAGGCGATCGTCGCCGACCTCGACCGGCGCCGGCACCCCTTCCACGTCGCCATCGAGAACTTCGGCCACGACCTCAACATCGGGACGGTGGTGCGCACCGCGAACGCGTTCCTCGCCGCCGAGGTGCACGTGGTGGGCCGGCGGCGCTGGAACCGGCGCGGGGCGATGGTCACCGACCGGTACCAGCACCTGCGCCACCACCCGGACGTCGAGGGACTGCTGGGCTTCGCGTCCGAGCAGGGCCTGACCGTCGTCGCCGTCGACAACGGACCGGGCGCCGTCCCCCTGGAGACCGCCGAGCTGCCGCGGCGCTGCGTGCTGCTGTTCGGCCAGGAGGGGCCGGGGCTGACGGGGGAGGCGCGCGCCGGCGCGGCCATGACGGTCTCCATCGCCCAGTTCGGCTCGACCCGGTCGATCAACGCCGGGGTGGCCGCCGGCATCGCCATGCACGCCTGGGTGCGGCGGCACGCCGACCTCGGCGCCGCGCGCTAGTCCCCGTCGAGCGGCGGGTCGGGGTCGATGCCCCGGGCGTGCAGCGCCGCCTCCACCGCCTCGCAGACCGTGCGGACGACGGCGACCCGCGCCCACCGCTTGTCCTCGGCGGGGACGACGTGCCACGGCGCCACCTCGGTGTGGGTGCGCTCGAGCATCTCCTCGACGGCGGACTCGTACTCGCCGCGCTTCTCCCGGTTGCGCCAGTCCTCGTCGGTGAGCTTCCACGCCTTGTAGGGGTTCGCCCGACGGGACTCGAAGCGACGCAGCTGCTCGTCGGGGGAGAGGTGCATCCAGAACTTCACCAGCACCGTCCCCTCGGCGGCCAGCGAGGTCTCCAGGTCGACGATCTCCTGGTACGCGCGCCGCCAGGCCTCCTCCGAGGCGAACCCCTCCACCCGCTCGACCAGCACCCGGCCGTACCAGGACCGGTCGAGCACGGCCATGCCGCCCCAGCCGGGGAGCACCGGCCAGAAGCGCCACAGGAAGTGGTGCCGCTTCTCGTCGCGGGTGGGGGCGGCGAACTGGGCGACCCGGACGTGGCGGGGGTCCAGCTCGCCGACCAGCCGCTGGATGGCGCCGCCCTTGCCCGACGCGTCCCAGCCCTCGAAGAGCACCAGCAGCGGGGGGCCGAGCTCACCCGGGCCGATCTGCCCGCCCAGCAGCAGCCGCAGGTGGACCAGCCGCTCCTGCGCGGCGGCCAGCTGCTTCCTGGCCTCCTTCTTGCTCAGGTGGAGGCTCAGGTCGACGTCGTCCAGCCGGCTCATGCCCCCAGACACTGCCAGGGATCAGCCCGGTCCGCGTGAGTTCGGTCTCCGGACCGCGAGCAGGGGTGCGGAGGTGGGAGCATGGACGGTGCCATGACTGCCCTGCCCCTGGTCTTCGACGCCCCCCGCCGCGGCAAGCCGCCCCGCCACCTCGCCGACCTCACCCGTGAGGAGGCCCGCGCGGCGGTGGCCGAGCTCGGCCAGCCGGCGTTCCGCGCCGACCAGCTCGCCCGGCACTACTACCGCGGGACGACCGACCCGGCGCAGATGACCGACATCCCGGCCGCTGCCCGCGAGACCCTCCGCGAGGCGCTGCTGCCCGGGCTGCTCAGCCCCGTGCGGCACCAGACGGCCGACGACGGGCGCACCCGCAAGACCCTGTGGCGGCTGCACGACGGCGCGCTCGTGGAGAGCGTGCTCATGCGCTACCCCGACCGGGCCACCGTCTGCATCTCCAGCCAGGCCGGCTGCGGCATGGCCTGCCCCTTCTGCGCCACCGGCCAGGCCGGGCTGACCCGCAACCTGTCCGCCGCCGAGATCATCGGCCAGGCGGTGGCCGCCGCCGCGGCGATGGCGAACGGCGAGGTCGCCGGGGGACCGGGCCGGCTGTCCAACGTGGTCTTCATGGGCATGGGGGAGCCGTTGGCCAACTACGCCCGCGTCCGCAAGACCCTCGAGGCCCTGCTCGGCGCGGCTCCCTACGGGCTGGGGCTCTCGCAGCGGTCGGTCACCGTCTCCACGGTCGGCCTGGTGCCGGCCATCCGCCGGCTGACGGAGGAGGGCCGCAACGTCACCCTCGCCGTCAGCCTGCACGCGCCCGACGACGAGCTGCGCGACACCCTGGTGCCGATCAACACCCGCTGGAAGGTCGGCGAGGTGATCGAGGCCGCCGACGCGTACGCCCAGCGCACCGGGCGCCGCTACTCGGTCGAGTACGCGCTCATCCGCGACGTGAACGACCAGCCGTTCCGGGCCGACCTGCTCGGCAAGCTGCTGGCGGGAAAGCTCGCGCACGTCAACCTGATCCCGCTGAACCCGACGCCCGGCAGCCCCTGGGACGCCAGCCCGCTGCCGGCCCAGCGGGAGTTCGTCGCCCGCCTGCGGGCCGCCGGCGTCGCGACGACGGTCCGCGACACCCGCGGTCAGGACATCGACGGTGCCTGCGGGCAGCTCGCCGCCGCCGACCGGGTCGACGGCGTGCCCGCCGTGGCGCTGCCCACCCCGGCCGTCGAGGCGCCCGTCCCGCTCGGCGCGGAGGCCGACCAGGGGTGACCGGTGCGCCGCCCGACGCCGAGGCCCACGAGCACACCCATGCCGACGTCTCCGGCGGCTGGCTGCGGGCCGCCGTCTTCGGGGCGATGGACGGCCTGGTCACCAACACCGCGCTGGTCGCCGGGGTCGGTGGCGGTGGCGCCGCTCCGCGGGCCATCGTGCTCGCCGGGGTCGCCAGCCTCGTCGCCGGGGCGATCTCGATGGCGCTCGGCGAGTACACCTCCGTCAAGACCCAGAACGAGCAGCTGGACCTCGAGGTCGAGAAGGAGCGCCGGGAGCTCGCGCGCAACCCGGAGGGCGAGCTGGCGGAGCTGACCGAGATGCTGCGGGTCCGCGGTGTCGACGAGCGCCTGGCCCGCAAGGTGGCCGTGCAGCTCTCCCGCGACCCCGAGACCGCGCTGCGGCTGCACGTCGTCGCCGAGATCGGCCTGAGCCCGGAGGACAAGCCCTCACCGCGGCTGGCGGCGGTCTCGTCGTTCCTGACCTTCGGCACGGGGGCCGTGCTGCCCCTGCTGCCGTACTTCCTGGGCGTTCCCGTCCTGTGGGTCGCCCTGCTGTGCGGCGGGCTGGGCCTCCTGCTGGCCGGGGCGCTGTCCTCGCGCTTCACCCCCAGGCCGTGGTGGTACGCCGGCCTGCGCCAACTGCTGTTCGGCGCTGCCGCAGCCGGTGCGACCTACCTGATCGGCGCGGCGATCGGCGTCAGCGTCACCTGAGCGCGCCCTGACCGCGGACGGCTCCTGGGAGGTCCCGCGCGGGAGCCGTCCGCGGGACGGGGGAGGAACCCCTTACCGGTTGCGCCAGGAGTTCTTCCGACGGCGCCGGTCCATCAGCAGGATCAGCACGCCCAGCGCGGTGATGGCGATGACCCACACGTGCCCTGTGCTGATCAGCGGCTCGTTGCCGGCCAGCATGAGCAGGAGGAACCCGAACGCGATCACGGCCCCGATCCGGCCCCAGGCCCCGGTCTCGCCGTGCCAGCCCCAGTCCTCGGGCTGCTCGTGCTCGACGGGGTGCTCGCCGGCGCGGACGACTGCCTCTTCGCGGCCGGGCTGGCTGACCCGCTGGGTCGACGGGGAGTGCGGTGCGGTCACCCGGTCATTCTGACAGGACCAGGCGCCGGGCACGCTCCGAGGTGCCGGACCGGCGGGTCGTCAGCTGTCGCAGGAGAGCCCGGCCCCGGCGATCGCCGCGGCGGTCTCCGCCGTGGGGGAACGGGCGAGCGTCCGTCCCAGCGGGTCGCCGACCGGGAGGACCCGCACATCGGCGAGGTCCGCGAGGGCCAGGGAGACGAGCTCACCGACGGAGGTCTCCGGGTCGGTGGTGAGCGTCCCTGATCCCGTCCAGGCGATCGCCTGCGCCCGCCACGGCCGCGACGCCGCGTGCTCCAGCTCGCCGGCCAAGGCGGACAGGACCGTCCCGGCGGCGGTGGCGCGCCCGTCCGGGTCGATCGCGGCCGGGCGCCACGAGCCGTCCACGAGGTGCTCCGGGTGACGGGAGCGGACCAGCGCCAGGGCGGTCGGGCCGTCGACCCGCTGCGGGCCGGCCTCGTCGATCTGCAACCCGGCCGGGACGTCCCGCACCGGCGTCGGGATGTCGAGGCGGAGCCCGCCGGCGGCGTCGACGATCTCGGCGAATCCGGCCAGGTCGACGGTCAGCAGGTGGTCGGTCGGGATGCCCAGGCGGCACAGCGAGCTGACCAGGCCCTGCGGCCCGTCGAGCCAAGCCAGGGCGAGGCGGTCCGGGCCGTGGTCGGTGTGGACGACGACGTCCCGAGGTAGGGACAGTGCCGTGGCCCCGGAGTCGGTCTGGTGCACCACCACGACGACGTCGGCGCGGGCGCCCGGGACGGCGTCCGGGGTGCCGAAGTCGGCGACGTCCGCGCCGGCGGGCAGTCGGTCGCGGGAGTCCAGCCCGACGAGCACCCAGGTCCGGCCGTCTGCGTCCCCGGGGCCGTCCGCGAGGTCGACGTCGACCCGGTCGATCCTCGCGGTGACCGCCACGACGTCGACGACCAGGCCGAAGAGGAGGGCGGCGAGGCCGAGCAGGACGAGCAGCGGCCGCCGACGCCGGGTGGGCGGCCTGGAACGGGGGGGGGGGGGGGGGGGGGGGGGGGGGGGGGGGGGGGGGGGGGGGGGGGGGGGGGGGGGGGGGGGGGGGGGGGGGGGGGGCGCATCTTGGGGGCCGCCCGCCACCCCCCCCCCCGCGCGCCGCCCCCCGGGGGCCCCCCCCCCCCCCCCCCCCCCCCCCCCCCCCCCGCCCCCACCGGGCCGCCGCGGCGTGAAGCTGGTCACGAAGGCCGTCCGGCGGCGTCCTTCTTAGGTGGACCTTGCTTGCGAGGTCTCCGAAATAGGACACACTCGTGTTGTGGAAATTCTCGCGGCGAAGCTCCGGCCGTCGGCGCCCGCCGACGACGGGCGCACCCGCGATCGCGTGAGCGGGCTGCTGCTGGAGCACGGACCGCAGACGGCGACCGAGCTGGCGGGCCGCCTCGGCATCTCCCCGGCGGCCGTGCGCCGCCACCTCGACGCCCTGGTCGGCACCGGCCGGGTCGAGGAGCGGCAGGTGCGCGACGCCCACCGCGGCCGGGGGCGCCCCGCCCGGCGGTACCACCTCACCGACGCCGGCCGCTCGGCCTTCCCGCACGCCTACGACGACCTGGCCCTCACCGCGCTGCGGTACGTCGCGGCGGCCGGGGGTCCCGACGCCGTCCGCGCCGTCGCCGAGCAGCAGCTCGCCGGCCTGGAGGCGCGCGCCTCCAGCGCGGTCGAGGCGGCCACGACCGGCAGCTCCGGCGCCCCGGCCGACCGGGCCCAGGCGCTCGCCGCCGCCCTGACCGCCGAGGGCTACGCTGCCACCGCCTCGGCGCTGTCCGGCGGTGGGCAGCTCTGCCAGCACCACTGCCCGGTGGCGCACGTCGCGGCGGAGTTCCCGCAGCTCTGCGAGGCCGAGACCGCGGTGATCAGCCGGCTGGTCGGCACGCACGTCCAGCGGCTGGCCACGATCGCCCACGGCGACGGGGTGTGCACCACGCACATCCCGGGACCGGTCCGCCCCGGCAGTGGCCGGGACCGCACGCGCACGGGGAACAGATCGGCCCCCGGACGCCCTGTACCAGGTGAGCGTGCAGCGCCCGACCGCGCGCGCACCCGCACGACCCAGTCCACCAGCACCGCCCCCACGAACGACCGGGAGAGGACGCCCGCATGACCAGCACCCAGCAGCCGGCCACGGCCACGCAGCTGACGCAGGACGAGCAGATCGAGCAGCTCGGCCGCTACGAGTACGGCTGGGCCGACGCCGACGTCGCCGGTGCCTCCGCCCGACGCGGGCTCTCCGAGGAGGTCGTCCGCGACATCTCGGCCCGCAAGAGCGAGCCCGAGTGGATGCTCGAGCGCCGCCTCAAGGCCCTCAAGCTGTTCGACCGGAAGCCCATGCCCGACTGGGGCTCGGACCTCTCCGGGATCGACTTCCAGAACATCAAGTACTTCGTGCGCTCCACCGAGAAGCAGGCGACGTCCTGGGAGGAGCTGCCCGAGGACATCAAGAACACCTACGACAAGCTGGGCATCCCCGAGGCGGAGAAGCAGCGGCTGGTCGCGGGTGTCGCCGCGCAGTACGAGTCCGAGGTCGTCTACCACCAGATCCGCGAGGACCTGGAGGAGCAGGGCGTCCTGTTCCTGGACACCGACACGGCGCTGAAGGAGCACCCGGACCTGTTCCGCGAGTACTTCGGCTCGGTGATCCCGTCCGGTGACAACAAGTTCGCCGCGCTGAACACCGCCGTGTGGTCGGGTGGCTCCTTCATCTACGTGCCGCCGGGCGTGCACGTCGAGATCCCGCTGCAGGCCTACTTCCGGATCAACACCGAGAACATGGGCCAGTTCGAGCGGACGCTGATCATCGTCGACGAGGGCGCCTACGTGCACTACGTCGAGGGCTGCACCGCGCCGATCTACAAGAGCGACTCGCTGCACTCCGCGGTCGTCGAGATCATCGTCAAGAAGAACGCGCGCTGCCGGTACACGACCATCCAGAACTGGTCGAACAACGTCTACAACCTGGTCACCAAGCGGGCCGTGGCCCACGAGGGCGCGACCATGGAGTGGGTCGACGGCAACCTCGGCTCCAAGGTGACGATGAAGTACCCGGCCGTCTGGATGACCGGCGAGCACGCCAAGGGCGAGGTCCTCTCGATCGCCTTCGCGGGCGAGGGCCAGCACCAGGACGCCGGCGCCAAGATGGTGCACGCCGCGCCGCACACCTCCTCGACGATCGTGTCGAAGTCGGTGGCCCGTGGCGGCGGCCGCACCTCCTACCGCGGCCTGGTGCAGGTCGACGAGGGCGCCTACGGCTCGAAGTCCACGGTGAAGTGCGACGCCCTGCTGGTCGACACGATCAGCCGGTCGGACACCTACCCCTACGTCGACGTCCGCGAGGACGACGTCGCCATGGGCCACGAGGCGACGGTCTCGCGGGTCAGCGACGACCAGCTCTTCTACCTGATGAGCCGCGGTCTCTCCGAGGACGAGGCCATGGCGATGGTGGTGCGCGGGTTCGTCGAGCCGATCGCCCGCGAGCTGCCCATGGAGTACGCCCTCGAGCTCAACCGGCTCATCGAGCTGCAGATGGAAGGTGCCGTCGGCTGATGCCCGACCAGAACGCCCCCACCACCACCGGGCTGACCACCGAGTCGGCCACCCTCGCCGGCGAGCTGTTCGGCGACGGCGTCGGGACGCAGGCCGGTCCGCCGTCCGTCCCGGCCGCCGGTACGGGCACGGCCGGGCAGGCTCCGCCCGGTGCGCACTCGCACGGCGGGTCCGCGCCGACCGGCTCCCCGGCGGAGCGGTTCACCTCCACCGACCCGGACGCCTTCGGCGTGCCCACCGGGCGCGAGGAGACGTGGCGCTTCACGCCGATGAAGCGGATCCGCCCGCTGCTCGACGGCGCCCCCTCCGATGCGCACCTCACCTGGACCACCGACCTCCCCGAGGGTGTCGAGCTGACCAGCGTCGAGGCCGGCGACCCGCTGCTGAAGGGCCTGCCCGAGCCGGTCGACCGGCTGGCCGCGCTGGCCCGGCAGCGCAGCGGCGGTGCCGCCGTCGTCCGCGTGGCCAAGGAAGCCCAGCTCGACCGCCCGGTCACGCTGGGTCTCGCGGGCACCGGCTCCGAGGACGTCGTCTGGGGTCACCTGGTGATCGAGGTCGGCGCCTTCGCCCGGGCGACGGTCGTGCTCGACCACAGCGGCCTGGCCCGCTACGCCGGGGGCGTCTCCGTCCTCGTCGGCGACGGCGCGCAGGTGAAGCTGGTGTCGGTGCAGGACTGGGCGCCCGGGGCCGTGCACGGCGGGCAGTACGACGCCGTCGTCGGCCGGGACGCCACCTTCACCCAGGTGGTGGTGACCCTCGGCGGCGACCTCGTCCGCCTGGTCAGCAACGTGCAGTACGCCGGCCCCGGGGGAACCGCGGAGCTGTTCGGCGTCTACTTCTCCGACGAGACCCAGCACCAGGAGCACCGCCTGTGGGTCGACCACGCGGTGCCCAACTGCTCCAGCGACGTGCTCTACAAGGGCGCGCTGCAGGGTGAGGGCGCCCGCACGGTCTGGATCGGCGACGTCCGCATCCGGCCCGCGGCCACCGGCACCGAGACCTACGAGCTCAACCGCAACTTGGTGCTCACCGACGGCGCCCGCGCCGACTCGGTGCCGAACCTGGAGATCGAGACCGGCGAGATCGTCGGCGCCGGTCACGCGAGCGCCACCGGCCGGTTCGACGACGAGCAGCTGTTCTACCTCTGCTCGCGCGGCATCGACGCGGAGACCGCTCGCCGCCTGGTCGTCCGCGGCTTCTTCGCCGACGTCGTCCAGCGGATCGGCCTGGACTCGCTGCAGGACCGGCTCATGGCCTCGATCGACGAGCGCCTCGGCGCCCTGCCCGCCCTGGACGAGCAGCCGGTCGAGGTGGCCTGACCATGGCGTTCGAACGCGTCTGCGCGCTGTCCGACGTCCCCGAGAACGGCTCCCTGCGGGTCGAGCTCGCGGACGTGGACGTCGCCGTCGTCCGCTTCGAGGGTCAGCTGTACGCCCTCGAGGACCGGTGCTCGCACGCCGACGTCCCGCTGAGCGAGGGGGACGTCGAGCTGTTCGGCGGGGCCCCGACCATCGAGTGCTTCCTGCACGGCTCGTGCTTCGACCTGCGCACGGGCGAGCCCACCAACCTGCCGGCGACCGAGCCGGTCGACGTCTACCCGGTCCGCGTGGAAGGGGAGGCCGTCCTCGTCGACACCGAAGCCGACGGCCGCCTCCCGCTCGCGGCCGGCGAATGAGAGAGCGAGAAGAAGTGTCCGTTCTGGAGATCCGCGACCTGCACGTGTCGGTCGGCGAGGGTGACGACGCCAAGGAGATCCTCCGCGGCGTCGACCTGACCGTCCGGTCGGGCGAGACCCACGCGATCATGGGCCCCAACGGGTCGGGCAAGTCCACCCTGGCCTACTCGATCGCCGGCCACCCGAAGTACACGATCACCGGGGGCAGCGTCACGCTCGACGGCGAGGACGTCCTCGCGATGAGCGTCGACGAGCGGGCCCGCGCCGGCCTGTTCCTCGCCATGCAGTACCCGGTCGAGGTGCCCGGCGTCTCGGTGTCGAACTTCCTGCGCACCGCTGCCACCGCCATCAAGGGCGAGGCGCCGAAGCTGCGCACCTGGGTCAAGGACGTCAAGACCGAGATGTCCGGCCTGGAGATGGACCCGGCGTTCGCCGAGCGCAACGTCAACGAGGGCTTCTCCGGCGGTGAGAAGAAGCGCCACGAGATCCTGCAGATGCGGCTGCTCAAGCCCGCCATCGCCATCCTCGACGAGACCGACTCCGGCCTCGACGTCGACGCGCTGCGCGTCGTCTCCGAGGGCGTCAACCGCAGCCGGGAGGACAGTGACGTCGGCGTCCTGCTGATCACGCACTACACGCGCATCCTGAAGTACATCAAGCCCGACTTCGTGCACGTCTTCGTCGCCGGCAAGGTGGTCGACGAGGGTGGCCCGGAGCTCGCCGCCAAGCTCGAGGACGAGGGCTACGCCGCCTACGTCAAGGGCTCCCCGGAGGTCGCATCCGCATGACCCAGACCGCCTCGCGTCCCGGAGCCGGGGCGCAGCAGGTGCCCCTGCCCCTGGACGTCGAGGCGATCCGGGCGGACTTCCCGATCCTGCGCCGCACCGTGCGCGACGGGAAGCGGCTGGTCTACCTCGACTCCGGGGCCACCTCGCAGAAGCCGCGCCAGGTGCTCGACGCCGAGCGCTGGTTCTACGAGAACGTCAACGCCGCGCCGCACCGGGGGGCCCACCAGCTCGCCGAGGAGGCGACCGGTGCCTACGAGGAGGCCCGGGCGAAGATCGGTGCCTTCATCGGCGCCCCCGAGAACGAGGTCGTCTTCACCCGGAACACCACCGAGGCGATCAACCTCGTCGCCTACGCGCTCTCCAACGCCGCGACGGCGAAGGAGCCGGAGTTCCGGACCCACGCCGTCGGCCAGGGCGACGAGATCGTCGTCACCGAGATGGAGCACCACGCCAACCTGATCCCGTGGCAGCAGCTGTGCGAGCGCACCGGGGCGACCCTGCGCTGGCTCGGGCTGACCGACGACGGCCGGCTGGACCTCTCGGACCTGGCGACGGTGGTCAACGAGCGCACCAAGCTGGTCGCCGTCACCCAGCAGTCGAACATCCTGGGCACGATCAACCCGATCGACCAGATCGTGGCGCGGGCCCGCGAGGTCGGTGCCCTGGTGCTGGTGGACGGCGCGCAGTCGGTGCCGCACCAGCCGATCGACGTGACGGCGATGGGCGCGGACTTCCTGGTGTTCTCCGGGCACAAGATGCTCGGGCCCACCGGTGTCGGGGTGCTGTGGGGCCGCTACGAGGTGCTCGACGCACTGCCCCCGTTCCTCACCGGCGGGTCGATGATCGAGGTCGTGCGCATGGAGGGCTCCACGTTCATGCCGCCGCCGCAGCGATTCGAGGCCGGCGTCCCGATGACCGCGCAGGTGGTCGGGCTCGGGGCCGCCGTGGAGTACCTGAGCGCGCTCGGCATGGACAAGGTCGAGGCGCACGAGCGGGCGCTGACGGGTTACGCGCTGGAGAAGCTCGCCGAGATCCCCGGCGTCACGGTGATCGGCCCGCCCGACACCGTGGCCCGTGGAGGAGCGGTCTCCTTCACCGTCGAGGGGATCCACCCGCACGACGTCGGGCAGGTTCTCGACGACCTGGGCATCGCCGTCCGCGTGGGGCACCACTGCGCGTGGCCGGTCGTGCGGCGCTACGGCGTGCCGGCCACCACCCGGGCGACGTTCTACGTGCACACGGGGTACGACGACGTCGACGCGCTGGCCGACGGAATTCGCGCGGCCCAGAAGTTCTTCGGAACGGTGTGAGGTCGATCCGCTGATGCAGCTCGAGTCGATGTACCAGGAGATCATCCTGGACCACTACAAGAACCCGCACGGTCGCGGTCTGCGCGACCCGTTCGACGCCGAGGTCCACCACGTCAACCCGACGTGCGGTGACGAGGTGACCCTCCGGGTGAAGCTCGACGGGGACACCGTCGCCGACGTGTCCTACGAGGGCATGGGGTGCTCGATCAGCCAGGCGTCGGTCTCGGCGATGTACGACCTGGTGGTCGGCAAGCCGGTGACGCAGGCCTTGGAGACCGGCGAGCACTTCATGACCCTGATGCAGGCCAAGGGCGACCCCGCCGTCGCCGAGAAGCTCGAGGACGAGCTGGAGGACGCCGTCGCGTTCGCCGGCGTCTCCAAGTACCCGGCGCGCATCAAGTGCGCGCTGATGAGTTGGATGGCCCTCAAGGACGCGTCCGCCCGAGCCCTGTCCACGACCCAGGCCGGAGGCCAGTGATGAGCGAGACCACCGAGAACGCGACCCCCGTCACCGACGGCGCCCCCGGCGACCTGCCGGCCTACAAGTCGGCGCTGATCGAGGACGTCGAGGAGGCGATGCGCGACGTCGTCGACCCCGAGCTCGGGGTGAACGTCGTCGACCTGGGCCTGGTCTACGGCCTGGACGTCGACGAGAACAACGTCGCGATCATCGACATGACGCTGACCAGCGCGGCGTGCCCGCTGACCGACGTCATCGAGGACCAGGCCCGCCAGGCCCTCACCGGGGGCCCCGGCCCCGGCCTGGTCGACGACATCCGGATCAACTGGGTCTGGATGCCCCCGTGGGGCCCGGACAAGATCACCGATGACGGCCGCGAGCAGCTGCGCGCCCTGGGCTTCCGGGTCTGAGACCCGCAACTGTGCGCTGAACGGGGTCATGGCAGCTGCCATGACCCCGTTTCGCGCACAACGGCGGCCGTTCACCTCAGGTCGGCGAGGCGGGCGGCGAAGCCGGCCACCGGCACGCGCTCGCGGAGCACGCCCACGAGCAGCAGCACCGCACCCACGGCCAGCGCGGCGGCCACCGGCCAGGGCAGCGCGCGCACCGCGAGTCCCAGCGCCAGCACCACCGCCGACCCCGCCCCGACCAGGATCGGGGCGCGGACGCCGGCGCGGCTCCCCGCCACCATCGCCACCGCGGCGGCGGCCAGGACCAGCACGGCGCGCGGGGCGTCGGGGGAGAGGGCGGCGAGCGCGGTCGACGGCACGGCCGCGACCAGCAGGCCCGGGCCCCACGACGGCCACGACGGCTCGTGCACGAGCGCCCGCCCAGCCGCCAGCAGCAGGCCTCCGGCCGCGGGGAGCGTCCAGGCCTCCACCGTGCCGGTGCCGGCGAGCGCGGCCGCGATCCAGGAGGCCAGCACCACCTGCGCCGCGCCCACCCGCCAGGCGACCGTGGCATCGTCCTCGGTGCCCCGGGCCTCCGTGCGGCCGGTCCACCAGGCCCAGCCGAGCGATGCGGCGCCCTGCGCCGCCAGGTGGGCCAGCACCTGGGCACGGGCACCGTCGGCCACCGGGAGCAGCACGGCGAGCGCGGCGACGACCGCGGCGGCGACGACGGTGGCCCGCCGGGAGTCGCGGTCGAGCGCCGCGGCCGTGCCGAGTGAGACCACGTAGAGCGCGGTCAGCAGGACCGCGGCGCCGGCGGGGGAGGCCCAGCCGTCGGGGAGGCCCAGGAGCGCGGCCCCGGCCAGGCAGCCCACCGCCGTGGGTGCGGCCACGGGGCGGTCCTCGGGGCGCAGCGCGGCGACCCACACCGTCGGGGCAGCTGTCAGGAGCAGCAGGAGGGCCAGCGCCGACCAGTGCGTGCCCGCCACCAGGCGGAGGACCGACAGGGCGGCCAGCAGCACCCCGCCGGTCAGGGCCACGGGGAGCAGCAGGCCGCGCCGCCACCCGCTGAGCACGCCGGCCGCCACGGCGGCCACCAGCACCCCGGCGAAGCCGGCCACGGCGACGACGACCGGGCCCCCGGCGGAGGACGCCCCGGCGACCGCGGCTCCGGTGACGGCGCCGGAGACGACGGGCACCAGGCGCGGGGGGCCGAGCAGCACGTCCAGCGGCGCGCGCAACCGGGCCAGCAGCACCCCGCCGGCCGCGCCCGTGACCAGCGCGGCCGCCACCCACCGCTCACCGGCACCGGCCGTCCACGCCTCACCGAGACCCGCCAGCACGCCGGCGGCGAACCAGGGCGCGGTGGTCACCAGGACCAGCCGGGCCACGAGGGGGCGGGCGAACAGGGCGACCACCAGCCCGGCCAGGGCGACAGCGAGCAGGAACTCGGTCCGCACGGCGGCGGCGACCCCGTCCAGCAGGCGGAGGACGGCGAGCTGCAGCCCAGCCCACGCGGCGAGCGGCCATGCGGCGGTGGCGGGGCAGGTGCGGTGCAGCAGGACGAAGCCGCCGGCCAGCAGCAGGGGCAGCAGCGGGTCGCCGGTGCGCGGTGCGCCGACGTCGCCGGCCGCCAGCGCTAGGCCCGCGGAGCTGGCCGCGAAGGTCTCGGCAGAGCTGCGCAGGCGCGAGCGGTCCGCACGCACCGAGGCGGCCGCGGCGACGGCGGCGAGGGCGAGGAGCGCCCCCCGGACGAGCGGCCCGCCCTGGAGCGAGGCCAGCGCCGCGGCGCCGCTCACCACAAGCACGGCGCCCACGGCGAGCAGCACCTGCGGCGGGCGGGCCGCGTACGGGAACGGCGGCACGGGCGCCGGCGTCACCGGTCGGGTCGTCCGCGCCTCCGGGGTCACCGCCGCACCCTGCCCGCGGGGGTGCCGCCCGAATCACCGTGAATCCGCTCGGATGCTGGCCGTCGAGCGCCTACCCTGGGTTCAGTGATCACGACGACCGGCCTGGAGCTGCGCGCCGGCGCCCGCATCCTCATCAGCGAGGCCGACCTGCGGGTGCAGCCCGGTGACCGCATCGGGCTGGTCGGGCGCAACGGCGCCGGCAAGACCACGACGCTCACCACCCTGGCCGGCGAGCGCCTGCCGCACGCGGGGAAGGTCGAGGTCACCGGCGAGATCGGCTACCTGCCGCAGGACCCGCGCAGCGGCGACCTGGACATCACCGCCAGCGACCGCGTGCTCTCCGGCCGCGGGCTCGACGCCCTGAAGGCGCAGCTGGTCAAGGCGCAGGTGGCCATGGCCGAACCCGCGGACGACGACGAGCGTGACCGCGCCGTCCGACGCTACGGCCGCCTCGAGGACCAGTTCGCCGCGCTCGGCGGGTATGCCGCGGAGAGCGACGCCGCCCGCATCTGCACCAACCTCGGCCTGCCCGACCGCGTGCTGGCCCAGCCGCTGCGCACCCTCTCCGGCGGTCAGCGCCGCCGGGTGGAGCTCGCGCGCATCCTCTTCTCCGACGCCGAGACGCTGCTGCTCGACGAGCCGACCAACCACCTCGACGGCGACTCGATCACCTGGCTGAAGGGCTTCCTGGCCGGTCACAAGAGCGGGCTGATCGTCATCAGCCACGACGTCGAGCTGCTGGACGCCGTCGTCAACAAGGTGTGGCACCTGGACGCCAACCGGGCCACCGTCGACGTCTACAACCTCGGCTGGAAGCCCTACCTGGCCCAGCGGGAGACCGACGAACGGCGCCGCAAGCAGGAGCGCGCGAACACCGAGCGCAAGATCGACACCCTCACCGCCCAGGCGGACAAGATGCGCGCCAAGGCGACCAAGGCCAAGGCCGCCAAGAGCATGGACAAGCGCGCCGAGCGGCTGGCCGCCGGGCTGGCCGACGTGCGGGTCCACGACAAGGTCGCCAAGCTCCGGTTCCCGACGCCGGCCGCGTGCGGCAGGACGCCGCTCACCGCGGAGGGGTTGTCCAAGAGCTACGGCTCGCTGGAGATCTTCACCGACGTCGACCTCGCGGTGGACCGGGGTGCGCGCGTCGTCGTCCTGGGCCTGAACGGGGCGGGCAAGACGACCCTGCTGCGCATGCTCGCCGGCACCGAGACTCCGGACACCGGGGAGGTGAAGCCGGGACACGGGCTGCGCGTCGGGTACTACGCGCAGGAGCACGAGACGCTCGACATGGACCGCACGCTGCTGGAGAACATGCGCTCGTCGGCGCCTGACAGCACCGACACCGAGCTCCGCCGCATCCTCGGCGCCTTCCTCTTCTCGGGTGAGACGGTGGACCAGCGCACCGGCACGCTCTCCGGCGGCGAGCGCACCCGCCTGGCGATGGCGACGCTCGTCGTCTCCGGCGCCAACGTGCTGCTGCTCGACGAGCCGACGAACAACCTGGACCCGGCCAGCCGGGAGCAGGTGCTCGAGGCGCTGCGCACCTACGCCGGCGCCATCGTGCTGGTCACGCACGACGAGGGAGCCGTGCGGGCCCTCGACCCGGACAAGGTGATCCTGCTGCCCGACGGCACCGAGGACGCCTGGAGCGAGGACCTCGCCGACCTGGTCGAGCTGGCGTAGCACCTGGTCGGCCTACCGGCCCCGACCGCGGCTACGCCCGGTCGACGGCCGCGTCCCGGCGGAGCCGGGTACCTGGTCCGCGACCAGTCGTGCTCTGCCCCGCGGGGCAGGGCAGAGCACGACTGGCGTCCAGGTGTGCGGCCGCCGCCCCGAGCGCTGTGCCCAGGAGGTGGGGCGCCGCCCCACCGGACCGGGAGCTCGACCGCGGGCGGGCCGCTCCTCGCACCGCCGGGAAGCGGCGCCGACGACCTTTCCTCGCAAGTCTCGCTTCGCGTGGCCGTCATCCCCCGTCTGGGTGATCATGGGTCCGAGGGAGCCGTGGTCGACGGGACCGCGGCACCAGGGGCGGACAGCCAAACGACCGGCCGTCGCGCGCCGGCACCTCCGTGCCGGTGGGTCGGTGGCCGACACGGAGGGGAGCCATGGCCGACCAGAGCACTGCGGACCTCGGCAAGGGCAAGCGGATCACCGGCGGTGACCGGTCGACGCTCGCCGACGAGCTGCGCAAGCGGTACGACGAGGGCGAGAGCATCCGGTCGCTGGCCACCTCGACGAACCGGTCCTACGGCTTCGTGCACCGGCTGCTGTCGGAGTCCGGGGCCTCGCTGCGCAGCCGCGGCGGAGCCAACCGGAACAGCAAGAAGGCGTGATCGCAGACCCCACCAGTTCACCTCCGCCCGGCTGGTTGCGGACGAGCCGCGACGGCGCCGTCCTCACCGTCACCCTGGACCGGCCGGACCAGCTCAACGCCCAGACGCCGGAGACCTGGTCCGCGCTCGCCGACGTCGGGGCCTCCCTCGACGATGACGTGCGGGTCGTCGTGCTGCGCGGTTCTGGGCGGTCGTTCTCGGCCGGCCTGGACCGGAGCATGTTCGACACCGGCTCCGGCACGGGCGGCGGGCTGGGGGAGCTCGTGGGCTTGGAGGTCGAGCAGGCGCAGGAGCGGATCCGGGGCTACCAGGCCGGCTTCCGTTGGTTGCGCTCGCCGGGCGTCGTCTCGGTCGCCGCGGTGCAGGGCCACGCCATCGGTGCCGGCGCGCAGCTGGCGCTCGCCTGCGACCTGCGGGTTCTCGCCGACGATGCGCAGCTGAGGCTGCCGGAGGTGACGCTCGGCCTGGTCCCCGATCTGACCGGCACGAGCACGCTGGTCGAGCTGATCGGCTACTCCCGGGCGCTCGAGCTGTGCCTCACCGGCCGCGCCGTCGGCGCCGCCGAGGCGCAGGCGCTCGGCCTGGCGACCACGGTGGTGCCCCGGGTGGAGCTCGACCACGCGGTCGCCGATCTCACCGCGGCGCTCCTCGCCCCGCCGGTGGGCGCCAGCCGGGCGACCGCGGCGCTGGTGCGCTCCGCCGTGCGCAACGACGCCGAGGCGCAGGACGCCGCCGAGCGGGCCGCCCAGGTGCAGCGGCTGCACGATCTCGTCAGCGGTCGCTGAGAGGGTCGCAGGAACAAGCGCGGTCGCGCCCCGGTTGCAGCAGCCGCCGGGGGCGGCCGGTCGGACGAGGAGGTGGCATGGACGTGAGCCAGTCCATGACCTCCATGGCGGCGATGCGGTCGTTCAAGCGCGACCCGTCGGTGACCGCCCGGCAGCTGCCCAAGGGCACCGTCCGGCGCATCATCGGCATCGCCCGGCCCTACCGCCGGGAGCTCACCTTCTTCCTGCTGCTGGTGATCGGCTCCTCGGTCATCGGCGTCATCACCCCGCTGCTGGCCGGCGACATCGTGAACCGGATCGCCGGGCTCGAGGGCACCGCCGGCGACATCGTGCAGATCGCGCTGGTCATCGCGGGCCTGGCGGTCGTGGACGCCGCGATCTCGCTCGGCACGCGGTGGTACTCCGCGCGCATCGGCGAGGGCGTCATCTACGACCTGCGCAGCCAGGTCTTCGAGCACGTGCAGCGCATGCCGGTCGCCTTCTTCACGCGCACGCAGACCGGCGCGTTGGTGAGCCGCCTGAACAACGACGTCGTCGGCGCGCAGCAGGCGTTCACCTCGACCCTGTCCGGGGTCGTCAGCAACGTCATCGGGCTGGTCCTCACCGCCGGCGTGATGCTGACGCTTTCCTGGCAGATCACGCTGCTCTCGCTGGTGCTCGTGCCGCTGTTCGTCCTGCCGGCCCGCCGCATCGGCCGCCGGCTGCAGGAGATCACGCGGGAGTCCTACACGCTCAACGCGTCGATGAACGCCACGATGACCGAGCGGTTCAACGTCGCCGGCGCGCTCCTGGTGAAGCTGTTCGGCCGGCCGACGGCCGAGGCGGAGTCCTTCCGCGGCCGGGCCGCCCGGGTCCGCGACATCGGCGTCCTCTCGGCCATGTACGGGCGCACCTTCTTCACCGCGCTGACCCTCGTCGCGGCGCTGGCGACCGCGCTGGTGTACGGCCTCGGTGGCTGGCTGGCCTTCACCGGCCAGCTGAGCCCCGGTGACGTGGTGGCGCTCGCGCTGCTGCTGTCCCGGCTCTACGGGCCGCTGACCGCCCTGTCCAACATCCGCGTGGACGTCATGAGCGCGATGGTCAGCTTCGACCGCGTCTTCGAGGTGCTCGACCTCCCGCCCATGATCCGCCAGGCCCCCGACGCCGTCCCCGTGCCGGTCGACGACCGGTCCATCGAGTTCGACCACGTCTCCTTCAGCTACCCCTCCGCCGCCGACGTCTCGCTGCCGTCGCTGGAAGAGGTGTCCCTGCCCGAGCACGGCGGTCCGGTGGACGTCCTGCACGACGTCTCGTTCCGGGTGGAGCCCGGTCAGCTCGTCGCCCTGGTCGGGCACTCCGGGGCCGGCAAGTCGACGATCGCCCACCTGGTGCCCCGGCTGTACGACGCGACCGAAGGCACGGTGCGGGTCGGGGGCGTGGACGTGCGGCAGGCGACGCTGTCCTCGCTGCGCGACGCGGTCGGCGTGGTCAGCCAGGACGCGCACCTGTTCCACGACACGATCGGCGCCAACCTCCGCTACGCCCGCCCCGAGGCCACCGACGAGCAACTCTGGGAGGCGCTCACCGGGGCCCGGATCGCCGACCTCGTGCGGTCCCTGCCCGAGGGGTTGGAGACCGTCGTCGGCGACCGCGGCTACCGGCTCTCGGGTGGGGAGAAGCAGCGGCTGGCCATCGCCCGGGTGCTGCTCAAGGCGCCGCGCATCGTCATCCTCGACGAGGCGACGGCCCACCTCGACAGCGAGTCCGAGGCTGCCGTGCAGCACGCGCTCGACACCGCCCTCGCCGGCCGCACCTCGCTGGTCATCGCTCACCGGCTGTCGACCATCCGCAGCGCCGACCAGATCCTGGTGGTCGACGAGGGGCGGATCGTCGAGGCCGGGACGCACGAGGAGTTGCTGGCGCGCGGCGGCCGGTACGCGGACCTGCACCGCACCCAGTTCAGTCAGGACGGACGCGGTCCCGTCGTCGTCGGGTGACCGCAGCGATGGCCCTCCGCTCACAGTCCGGTACCCACTGTGGTGGGCGCTCGGGAACGGTGGGAGAGCGACGGATCGGACGGCGTGGTACTCCGGCGAGCATCGGACGAGTTGGTCACCCGGACCACTAGCGTCACACCTGTCCCAGGCAGCCGCAGCCGGGACACGTGGCCGGGCTGGCGCGGCCACGCAGGAGCGCAGCACGCGTCGGGACGCACCGGCGACCGCCAGCGAGGAGGAGACGTGACCGCAGCCCACCCGCAGGACGCCCAGATCCAGGCGCTCTACGCCGAGTTCATCGACGGCTGGAACCGGCGCAGCGGCGCGGCGGTGGCAGCCGGCTTCGCCGACGACGGCGACATCATCGGGTTCGACGGGAGCCACCACCGCGGCCGGCTGTCGATCGCCGCAGACCTGCGCCAGGTGTTCTCGACGCACCAGACGCCCGCCTACGTGGCCGTGGTGCGCTCGGTGCGCCCCGTGGGCGACGGTGTGGCCATGCTGACCGCGCACGCCGGGATGATCCCGGCAGGGGCGAGCGACCTCGACCCGGAGCTGAACGCCGTCCACACGATGATCGCCGTCGACGAGGGGCGGGGCCGGTGGCGCATCTCGCTGTTCCAGGTCACCCCTGCGGCGTGGCACCAGCACCCCGAGGCGCGGGAGGCCCTGACCGAGGAGCTGCGGGGTCTACTCATCCCGCAGTGAGCCAGGCTCAGTCGACCGTGGCGTCCACCCGGACGTCGTCGAGCTGCTCGACCCGTACCCGGGCACCCGTCCGGCCGATGTCGGCGACCACGCCGCCTGCGACGGACAGCGCGATCTCCATCTCGGCCGGGGGGCCGATGGCGCGGAACTCGTAGGGGGAGCTGAGCGGCTCGCCGTCGATGCGGAGGGCGCCGGGGGAGCCGGTGACGGCGCTGGACGCGACGACGCGCACGCCGTCGACCTGGAGGGCCTCGGCGCCGGCGCCGCGCAGCTCCTGGATGGCCCCGAGGACCACCGAGGCGGGGACGGCGCCGTCGGGATCCTGCACGGTCACGCGCAGCCCGGGGCCGCTGGCCGGGAGGGTGCCCGCGAGGATGCCGATGGCCTCCGCGCGCGACCGCGCCTCCTCCAGCGCGCTGCCGGACTCCTCCTGCCCGTTCCCCAGCTGCTCCAGGGTCTGGCGGGTGTTGCCGATCTCCTCGCGCAGGGTCTCCTCGCGGGCGTTGAGCTCGTCGAGCAGCACCACGAGGTCGGCCTCGCTGCGCACGTCCTGCTCCGCCGGTTCGGCGGTGCTGCGGATCTGCACGACGAGCGCGAAGCCCAGCACCACGGTCAGCGCGGCGGTGGCCGCGACGGCGACCGGCCGGCTCCACGACCGGACCGACCCTGACCCTCCAGTCGAGGTCGAGAGCGAGGCGGTCGGCGTGGCGCCGCTCACCCGAGCCGGGGCCTCGGCGTGGCCGGCCTGCTCGGCCACGGCGGTGCCGGGCGAGGCGTCGGCGGTGCCGGCTCCACCGGCGGGAGGCGGGTCGGCCGCGACGTCCTCCGCCGGCGGAGGACCGGCCCCGGGGCCGCCTCCCACGTCGACCGCCGCCGAGCGGGAAGCGGTCGACCGCTCGGGGTGCACGCCCCCACCCCTCCGTCCGTCGCCGTCCATCGGCTCCACAGTAGGTCAGCGCCGGAGCTCGACGGCGGTGCCCGACCGGTCCCGGCCTGTGGGTCGCGCCGCCCCGGCACGTCGGTGCAGTCACTGCAACGACGCGGTCACGGGCGCGGCGACCCCGGTCAGCCGCCGGGGCGGGTGGGGCTCGCCGGCAGCGTGCCGGCGCGGACCTCGGCGGTGTGGGTGCGGAGCGCGTGCAGCACCGCCCGGTTCACCACCCAGTACAGCGCGTACAGGAAGAGGCCCACGAGGGCGAGGTAGGTGGCCAGTCCGATCAGCGACGTCACCGCCGTGACGTTATCGGCCGGACTGCTCCGCTCCGAGCACGGCGTCGTAACGGTCGAGCAGGACGGCGGCGATCCGCTCGTCGGGCAGCAGCGGCGCGGTGACGACGTCGGCCCCGGCGCCGGCGAGCTTGTCGTGGAAGTGCCCCGGTGCGAGGAGGTAGGACGCGATGACCACGCGCCGGGCGCCCCGCTGTCGCGCGGCCGCGACGGCGCGCGGCACGGGCGGGTGGGCGGCCGAGCCGTAGCCCGTGGTCACCGGCCCGGCCCACGACCCCTGCAGCAGCGCGGCCGTCCGGTCGACGTCGCCCACCGACCGGGCGTCGCTGGACCCGGCAGCGGCCAGCACGACGGCGGTGGAGGGGTCGGCCGGGTCGGCGCCCGCCTCCACGAGCCGGGCGTGCAGCACCTCGGCCAGCCGGGGGTCGGGACCCAGTGGGCGGGCCGCAACCGCGGAGTCGTGCGCGGCGACGGC
Organism: Blastococcus sp. SYSU DS0533; assembly: GCF_054050775.1. Classification (NCBI taxonomy): domain Bacteria; kingdom Bacillati; phylum Actinomycetota; class Actinomycetes; order Geodermatophilales; family Geodermatophilaceae; genus Blastococcus; species Blastococcus sp. SYSU DS0533. The sequence continues at coordinate 234,538 of NZ_JBJGZZ010000003.1, forward strand.
CCCGGCGATGTCGACGTGCACGTGGTACCCGCCGGAGAGCAGCAGCGGGACGACGACGGCGGGCCGCCCCTCGGCGGACAGGCCGGCGACGACGTCGACGACGGTGGGTGGCTGCACGTCGACGAAGGCGGCGGTGGTGACCAGCCCCGGACGCAGGGCTCGGGCACCCAGGGCGAGCTCGGCGATCAGCCGGCGGCCGGTGGGGTTGCGGGTGCCGTGCGCGCAGGCGACCAGCACCGGCGCCGGGGGAGCGGTCACCGGGCGCGGGGGACGACGGCGCGGTCGATCGCCGTCCCGGTCAGGTGGTCGGTGCCCGCGGAACCGCACCAGCGCGGCACCGGGCCCCCGATGACGAGGGCCCGGGCGGTCGCGGCTCCCGGCTCCCGGCACGTGCCGGTGAGCAGGGATCCACGACCACCCGGGCCCAGGTCCATCAAGCGGCCTTCATCAGGCGGCGGAGCCCCGCAGCGAGCGCAGGACGTACTGCATGATCCCGCCGTTGCGGTAGTAGTTCGCCTCACCGGGGGTGTCGATGCGCACCCGCGCGTCGAACTCCACGTCGCCGGCCTTCACCTTCACCGTGCGCGGCACCTCGCCGTCGTTCAGCGCGGTGATGCCGGTGATGGTGAACTCCTCGTCGCCCGTCAGGCCGAGCGACTCGCGGTTCTGGCCCTCGGGGAACTGCAGCGGCAGCACGCCCATGCCGATGAGGTTCGAGCGGTGGATGCGCTCGTAGCTCTCGGCGATGACGGCCTTCACGCCGAGCAGCGCGGTGCCCTTGGCAGCCCAGTCGCGGGACGACCCGGAGCCGTACTCCTTGCCGGCCAGCACGACCAGCGGGATGCCTGCCTCCTGGTAGGCCTGCGAGGCGTCGTAGATGGTCGTCGTCTCGCCGGTCAGGTGGTTTTTGGTGACACCACCCTCGGTGCCGGGCACCAGCTGGTTGCGCAGCCGGATGTTGGCGAAGGTGCCGCGGATCATGACCTCGTGGTTCCCGCGGCGCGAGCCGTAGGAGTTGAAGTCGCGGCGGTCCACGCCGTGCTCGCGCAGGTACTTGCCCGCGGGGCTGTCGGCCTTGATCGAGCCGGCCGGCGAGATGTGGTCGGTGGTCACCGAGTCGCCGAGCACCGCGAGGGTGCGGGCGCCGGTGATGTCCTGGACCGGGGCCGGCTCGGCCGGCATGCCGTCGAAGTACGGAGGACGCCGGACGTAGGTGCTGTCCTCGGCCCACTCGAAGGTGTCACCGGTCGGCGTCGGCAGGTTCTGCCACTGCTCGGTGCCGGCGAACACGTCTTCGTAGCTGCGGCCGAACTGCTCCGCGGAGACGGCCTGGTCGATGACCCGCTGGACCTCCTGCGGGGAGGGCCAGATGTCGTGCAGGAACACGTCGTTGCCGTCGGCGTCCTGGCCCAGCGGGTCGTTGTTCAGGTCGACGTCCATGGAGCCGGCGAGCGCGTAGGCGATGACCAGCGGCGGCGACGCCAGGTAGTTCATCTTGACGTCGGGGTTGATCCGGCCCTCGAAGTTGCGGTTGCCCGAGAGCACGGAGACGACGGCGAGGTCCGCCTCGTTGACCGCGTTCGACACCGGCTCCGGCAGCGGGCCGGAGTTGCCGATGCAGGTGGTGCAGCCGTAGCCGACCAGGTAGAAGCCCAGCTTCTCCAGGTACGGGGTGAGCTCGGCCTTCTCGTAGTAGTCCATGACGACCTTGGACCCGGGGGCCAGTGTCGTCTTGACCCACGGCTTGGTCTGCAGACCGCGCTCGACGGCGTTCTTCGCCAGCAGCGCGGCGCCGATCATCACCTGCGGGTTGGAGGTGTTGGTGCAGGAGGTGATCGCGGCGATCACGACGTGGCCGTGGTCGACGAAGGTCTCCGTGCCGTCCTCCATGACCACCTTGGTCGGCTTGGTCGGCCGGTCGGGCAGTTGGGTGCCGGGCAGGTACGGGTGCGGCCGGCCGTCCTCGCCGTTGCCGTGGGCGAACGGGCTGACCGGGTCCGAGGCCGGGAAGGACTCGGCGGAGGCCTCGTCGGCCGCCGACGCGACGCCGTAGGGCTGCTCGTTGGAGGGGACGCCGGGCTTGCGGTCCTCGCCGCCGGTCTCGTCCTCGCTGACGTAGTCGGCCAGCGCCGCGCGGAAGGACCCCTTGGCGTCGGTGATGGCGACGCGGTCCTGCGGGCGCTTCGGCCCGGCGATCGAGGGGACGACGGTGGCGAGGTCGAGCTCCAGGTACTCCGAGAACGCCGGCTCGCGCGACGGGTCGTGCCAGAGGCCCTGCTCCTTGGCGTAGGCCTCGACCAGCTTGACCTGCTCCTCGCTGCGGCCGGTCAGCTGCAGGTAGGTGATGGTCTCCTCGTCGATGGGGAACATCGCCGCGGTCGAGCCGAACTCGGGGCTCATGTTGCCGATCGTGGCGCGGTTCGCCAGCGGCACCGCGGAGACGCCCTCGCCGTAGAACTCGACGAACTTCCCGACCACGCCGTGCTGGCGCAGCATCTCGGTGATGGTGAGCACCAGGTCGGTGGCGGTGGCGCCGTCGGGGAGCTGGCCGGAGAGCTTGAAGCCCACCACGCGCGGGATCAGCATGGAGACCGGCTGGCCCAGCATGGCGGCCTCGGCCTCGATGCCGCCGACACCCCAGCCGAGCACGCCCAGGCCGTTGACCATCGTGGTGTGGCTGTCGGTGCCCACGCAGGTGTCGGGGTAGGCGACCACGCGGTCACCCTCCTGCCGCGGGAAGACGACGCGGGCCAGGTGCTCGATGTTGACCTGGTGCACGATGCCGGTGCCCGGGGGGACGACCTTGAAGTCGCTGAAGGCGCCCTGGCCCCAGCGCAGGAACTGGTAGCGCTCGCCGTTGCGCTCGTACTCGATCTCGACGTTGCGCTCGAAGGACTCCGGCGTGCCGAAGACGTCGGCGATCACCGAGTGGTCGATGACCAGCTCGGCCGGGGCGAGCGGGTTGATCTTCTGCGGGTCGCCGCCGAGCTCGGCCATGGCCTCGCGCATGGTGGCGAGGTCGACGATGCAGGGGACGCCGGTGAAGTCCTGCATCACCACGCGGGCGGGCGTGAACTGGATCTCCTGGTCGGGCTCGGCCGAGGGGTCCCAGTTCGCCAGCGCCCGGATGTGGTCGGCGGTGATGTCCGCGCCGTCCTCGGTGCGCAGCAGGTTCTCGAGGAGGACCTTCAGGCTGAAGGGCAGCTTCTCCGCGCCCTCCACCGCGTCGAGCCGGTAGATGTCGTACTCGGTGCCGTCGACGGCGAGCGTCGACCGGGCCCCGAAGCTGTCCTTGCTGGCTGCCACTTCTCTGCGCCTACCCCTCGTGGTTCATCACGCGTCGTTGACCACCCCCGATCATCCCAGCCCGCGGCCGGGAGCACCGAGTCAGGCGACCCTTCCCTCACCCGGTGACCTGTGCCACCGACCGCGAAACGTGCGCAGCGGGCGGCGCCTCTCCCGCCCGGGCAGCCGCAGCAGCCCCACCGCTCGCCCGCGGGCGGCGTGCCGGGCGCGGGCGGCGTCCCGAGCACGGGTGCGCGGTTACGGTCCCGCGCCATGACCGCGCTCGACTCCTCGGCACCCGCTCCCGCGGCGGGCTCCCTCGCCTCCCCCGCGGCCGCGCCCGGCGCGTGGGCGCGCGCGGTCACGGCCGGGCTCCGGGCAGGCCTGCTCCTGGCGTTCGCGGCCACCTGCGCCGTCCGCGGCCTGCCGACCGACCGCGTGGTCCTGCTCGGCTGGGTGCTCGCGGGGCTGGCCGTGACCTCGGTGAGCCACGGCTGGCGGCGCTTGGTGCGCCTGCTCGTGGACTGGCTGCCGCTGGTCGCGGTGCTGCTGGCGTACGACGCCACCCGCGGCCTGGCCGACGGCGTGGGCATGCCGGTGGCCGTGGCGGAGGTGGCCGACGCCGACCGCTGGCTCACCGGCGGTGTGCTGCCCACCGTCTGGCTGCAGGAGCATGTGCAGGCCGACTGGTGGAAGGCCCTGGCGACGCTGGTCTACAGCAGCCACTTCGTCCTCACCCCCGTGGTGCTCGCGGTGCTGTGGCTGCGCGACCGCGCCCGCTGGGCCCACTGCGCCCGGCTGGTGGTGGCGCTGTCCCTCGCCGGGCTGCTCACCTACGTGCTCTACCCGGCGGCCCCGCCGTGGCTGGCGGCCAAGCAGGGGGTCATCGAGCCGGTCGCGCGGGTCAGCAGCGCCGGGTGGGAGGTGCTCGGGCTGCCCCGCGCGGGTGTGCTGCTCGACGCCGGGCAGGGGCAGGTGAACCTCGTCGCCGCCGTCCCGTCGCTGCACACCGCCTTCGCCGTGCTGATGTGCAGCGTCCTGCTGCCGCTGGCCCGCTGCGGCTGGCAGCGGGCGGGCCTCGTCGCCTACGCCGTGCTCATGCCGGTCGTCCTCGTCTGGTCGGGCGAGCACTACGTCGTCGACACGCTGCTCGGCGCGGCCTACGCCTGCGCCGTCGTCCTGCTGGCGCCGCCGGCCGGGCGGCTGGTGCGGTCGGGGCTCCACCGCGCGGCCGCCCGGCCCCTACCGTGGCGGGCGTGACCGGTACCGTCCCCGACCCGCTGCCCGGCTGGCTGACCGCCGCCCGGCGGATCACCGTGCTCAGCGGCGCGGGCATCTCCACCGACAGCGGCATCCCCGACTACCGCGGCCCGAACGGCGTCTGGACCCGTGACCCCGACGCCGAGAAGCTCGTGACTCTCTCCTACTACGTCGCCGACCCGGACATCCGGCGCCGGGCCTGGCTGATGCGGCGGGACATGGGTGCGCTCGACGTGCGCCCCAACACCGGGCACGCGGCGCTCGTCGACCTGGAGAGGCAGGGCCGGCTGCGGGCGGTGGTGACCCAGAACGTCGACGGGCTGCACCAGGCGGCCGGCTCGGACCCGGCGCGGGTGGTGGAGATCCACGGCACCGTGCACGAGGTCGAGTGCCTGGGCTGCCGCGCCCGGACGACGATGGCCGAGGCGCTCGACCGGGTGGCCGCGGGGGAGCCGGACCCGCCGTGCCGCGCCTGCGGTGGCATCCTCAAGTCGGCGACGATCAGCTTCGGGCAGATGCTCGACCCCGACGTGGTCGAGGCCGCGGTGGACGCCGCGCGCGACTGCGACGTGCTGCTGGCGGTGGGGACGTCGCTGCAGGTGCACCCGGCGGCGGGGCTGGTCGACGTCGCCGTGCGCCACGGGGCCCGCGTGGTGGTGGTCAACGCCGAGCCGACGCCCTACGACGACGTCGCCGACCTCGTCGTCCGCGAGCCGATCGGGACGGCGCTGCCCCGGCTGGTCGCCGCGGCCTGACGCCGTCCTCCCTCACCGCGGAGCGTCCTCCCTCACCGCGCACCGTGAGGGAGGACGCTCGATGACCAGGTCCCCTGATCCCAGCGGGGGACGGCGGGGGCCGCGTGACCGCGCCGCTCGTGGCCGTGGTCGGCGACCGATAGCGTGACGGGGACCACGTCGACGGCCGGCCCGCGCCGGCCCAGCAGCCCGGGAGCCGGCATGCGCGTACCCCTCACCAGTCGCGACTTCCTCGACCGTGCGGAGCTCGTCTACGGCGACCGAGTCGGCATCGTCGACGAGCCGGCGCAGCCCGCGCCGTCGCTGGGCGAGGTCTCCTACCGCGAGGTGGCCCGGCGCGGCCGCGCGCTGCAGGCGGGTCTGGACGGGCTGGGCGTGGGCGAGGGGGAGCGGGTGGCGATCGTCAGCCACAACTCCGCGCGGCTGCTCGAGCTGCTGCTGGCGGTGCCCTCGTCCGGCCGGGTCGCGGTGCCGATCAACTTCCGGCTACAGCCCGAGGAGGTCGAGTACATCGTCGGTCACTCGGGCGCCCGGGTGCTGCTGGTCGACCCCGAGCTGGAGACCTCGCTCAAGGCCGTGCGCGCCGAGCACCGCTTCGGCACGGGGGAGGAGTACGAGCAGCTGCTCCGGTACGACACCGAGCCCCGACCCTGGGCCGAGCCGGACGAAGACGCCACCGCGACGATCAACTACACCAGCGGGACGACGGCGCGGCCCAAGGGCGTGCAGATGACCCACCGCAACATCTGGGTCAACGCCGTGACCTTCGGCATGCACATGCAGGTCAGCGACCGCGACGTCTACATGCACACGCTCCCGATGTTCCACTGCAACGGCTGGGGCCTGCCCTACGCCATGGCCGGCGTCGGCGCCCGCCAGGTCGTGATCCGCAAGGTCGACGGCGCGGAGATCCTGCGGCGGGTCGAGGAGCACGGCGTGACGGTCATGGCCGGGGCGCCGGCGGTGTGGAACGCCGTCCTGGACGCCGCCGCCGACTGGGACGGTGAGATCCCCGGGCGCGACCGGGTGCGGATCATCGTCGCGGGCGCGCCGCCGCCGTCGCGGACCATCGCCCGGGTGGAGGCCGAGCTCGGCTGGGAGTTCAACCAGATCTACGGCCTCACCGAGACCGCCCCGCTGCTCACCATCAACCGGCCGCGCGCCGAGTACGACGACCTCGACCCGGAGGAGCGCGCCAAGCGGCTGTCCCGGGCCGGCGTCCCGTCGATCGGCACCCGCATGGCGATCAGCGACAGCGGCGAGGTGCTGGCGCGCAGCAACACCGTGCTGGCCGGTTACTGGGAGAACCCCGACGCCTCCGCCGAGGCGCTCGAGGGCGGCTGGTTCCACACCGGGGACGGCGGTTCGCTCGACGAGCAGGGCTACCTGACGATCTCCGACCGCAAGAAGGACGTGATCATCACCGGTGGTGAGAACGTCTCCTCGATCGAGGTCGAGGACGTCGTGTTCAGCCACCCGGCGGTCGCCGAGGTCGCGGTCATCGGCATCCCCGACGAGAAGTGGGGGGAGATGGTCACCGCCATCGTCGTCCTCGGGGAGGGGGCGCAGGCCACGGAGGCCGACATCATCGCCCACTGCAAGGCGCGGATCGCCGGCTACAAGGCCCCCAAGCGCGTCGAGTTCCGTGACGAGCTGGCCCGCACCGCCACCGGGAAGATCCAGAAGTTCAAGCTCCGCGAGGACTTCTGGGCCGGCGCCGAGCGCAAGGTCAACTGAGGGGGCCGCCGGTCCGGGCGCGACGGTTCAGCCGTCGCGCTCGGCCACCATCCGGTCGGTGACCCGCCGGATGCGGTCCGCCTGCCGGGAGAGGGTCATGTCGAGGAGCCGGTCGACGGGCGGGACCTCGCCCAGCCGTGCCAGGCCCATCCACCGCGGCACGGCGACCGTGCGGGACCAGTAGGAACCCAAGCTGCGCACCACCTGCTCGGCCACCCGCTCGGGGCGGATCCCGGGGGAGAGCCGCCCCTCGGCGTCCTCGTCCGAGACCGGCGCCGCGCCCCGGCCGCGCACCAGCCACTCGGTCGACACCGGCCCGGGGGTGATCGAGTGGACCCGGACGCCGCGGGCGGTGACCTCCCGACGGAGCCCCTTGACGAAGCCGTGCGCACCGGCCTTGGTCGCCGAGTAGACGGTCAGCGGCGGCACCTGCGCCAGCGCGGCGGAGGAGGCGGTGACGAGGACGTCGGCGCGACCCCGCTCGGCGGCCGCCGCCAGCAGGTGGGGGAGGGCGAGCCGGGCGAGGTCGACCACCCCGGTGAGGTTGGTGGCGATCATCGCCTCGACGGCCTCCTGGGGCGTGTCCTCGACGAGCCCGGCGTAGCCGATCGCCGCGTTGAGCACCACCGCGTCCAGGCGCCCGTGCTCGGCGACCACCCGCTCGACCAGCGCCACCCGGTCGGTGGGGGAGGAGACGTCGGCCCGCACCCCGGTCGCGCCGTCGACGCCGGTCAGCGCCTCGGTCAGCCGGGTCTGGTCGCGGGCGCAGGCGACCACCCGGGCGTGGCCGGCCGCCAGGCGGTGGACGACGGCGCGGCCGATGCCGGTGCTGCCGCCGGTGACGAGGACGACGCGATCCTGGAGGTCGGGCACCGCCCCGTTTTGCCCCGGCGACGTGGGGCACAACCGCACCGTGCGCGACACGAGCTCCGTCCCGCCCACCTACGTCGACGCGACCCGGCTGTGGGTCGACTCCCGCCCCCGGGCGTTCCTGCAGCGCCGGGGCGAGGCGGCGATCCTCCGGCGCCTGGGTGGCGAGGTCCCCGGCGGCACCGTCCTCGAGCTCGGCACCGGACGGCGGGGCACCGGCCTGCGGCTGGCCCTCGACGTCTTCGGTGCCGGCCGCGCCGAGGGCGTCGAGCGCTTCCCCGCCAGCGTCGCGGCCTGCCGCGCGGCGGTCGCCGACCTCGGCGACCGGGTCGAGGTGCGGGAGGGCGACGTCACCGCCCTGTCCGCGGCGGACGGCTCGTACGACGCCGTCTTCGCCTACCACGTGCTGCACCACGCCGAGGCCTGGCGGGACGTGGTGCGCGAGGCCGCGCGGGTGCTGCGGCCGGGCGGCCGGTTCTACTCCTGCGAGATGACCGCCCGGTTCGTCGACAGCCGTCCGTTGCGCGCGGTCGCCTTCCACCCCGCCGACGGCGACCGGCCCACCCCGGCCGCGCTGTCCACCGCCTGCCGGGAGGCGGGGCTCGACGTCCTCGCGCAGGAGACCCGGCTCGCCGGATGCTGGACGGCGCTCGTCGCGACCCGGCCGTGACCGCGCCGGCGCGCCCGCTCCCCACGGTGCGGGCAGCGCTGGCGCTGCTCGCCGGCACGGGGCCCCGCCTACCTGGCCGCCGTCCCGGCGACCCTGGTCAGCACCGTGCCCGACGTCGTCGGGTTCCAGACCGCGCTGCTGGCCCAGCTGTGGGTCACCGGCGCCCTGGTCCGTCACGCCCAAGAGCATCGGGTCGCTGTCGATCCGGCTGGGGACGGCGGCCCTGTTCGCCCTGCGGTGGCTGGCCGGCGTCCTGGGGGTCCGGGACGTCGCGGCGCTGCTGGCCATCCCCGTGTCGCAGGCCCGGCGCGCCACCGAGGTGACCGTGCTGCTCACCGGGCTGGACGCGGCCGCCGTGCTGGTGGGGCGCCGGGGTGGGGACGTCTCCCCGCGCACCGCGGTGCTCTCCCTCGCGGTGCTGGCCACGTCCGCCGCCGGCGCCGTCCGCTGGCACCGCCGCTGACCCCACGCCCTCTCCTGGCGACCCACCCGGAAGGGTGAGGCGCCCTCAACGGCCCCGCCCCACCGTCCGATGCCCCCGAAGGGTCACCCGTCCGGGTGCCCGTCGGACGTCGGGAAGAGGCAGCGGTGGGCAGCGGAGCGCGGACGTGCGCGGAGCGCAGCAGGACCGGGGGCACGGCCGGGCGGGGCCGGGCGGCGCTGCGGGCGGTCGTCGCGGTGCTCCTGGCCGCGGTCGCGATCGGCCTGACGCCGTCGGCGGCCGGCGCGGCGCCGCGCAACCCGAGCGACGCCGAGCTGGACGCCGCGCAGCAGGCGAGGGCCGACGCCGCCGCCCGGGTCGGGGAGATCGGCGCGCAGCTGGCGCAGGCGCGAGCCGACGCCGACGCCCTGCACCAGCAGGCGCTCGTCGCGCTGCAGGACTACGAGGACAAGCAGGCGGCGTACGACGCCGCCCGCGCCGCCGCCGAGGCCGCGACCGCCGCGGCGGTGCAGGCGGCCGCCGACCTGCAGGTGGGGCGCGACGACGTCGCCTCGTTCGCGCGGGCCAGCTACATGCAGGGCTCCACCGCTCCGGGCATGACCGCGCTGCTCAGCGCCGCCGGCCCGGCGGAGCTGGTCGAGCGCGCGGCCCTGCTGGAGGCCGCCGGGACCAACCGCACCGAGGTCGTCGCCGAGCTCACGGTCCTGCAGGCGCAGGCGGCGACGGCGGAGCAGGCCGCCCAGCAGGCCACCGAGCAGGCTGCCGCCGTCCAGCAGCAGGCCGCCGACCTGCTGGCGAGCGCGCAGGCACAGGAGGTGCAGGCGCGCCGGGAGGCGGACGCCCTGGACGCCCGCGAGGACGACCTGCAGGCAGAGCTCGAGCAGGCGCAGCAGGTGGCGAGCAGCCTGGAGGGCGCCCGTTCGGCCGCGGAGGAGACCGCCGCACGGCAGGCCGCCGAGCGCCAGGCCGCCGAGCCGGCGCCGCCGCGCACCCCGGCCCGGCCCGTTCCCACGCCCAGCGCCCCAACCCCGGTGCGTCCCACCGGTGGCACGGCCGGCGCCCCCTCGGCGTCGGCGGCCGAGACGGCCATCGCCGCGGCGCGGTCGCAGCTCGGCGTGCCGTACTCGTGGGGCGGCGGAGGGAGCAGCGGCCCCAGCAACGGCATCCCGCCGGACAGCGCGATCTTCGGCTTCGACTGCTCGGGGCTCACCCAGTACGCCTACGCCCGCGCCGGGATCGCCATCGGCGGGACCAGCCGGGACCAGTGGTGGCTCAACCGGAACAAGCAGGTGTCGACCGCCGACCTGCAGCCCGGGGACCTGCTCTTCTGGGGCGGCGACCGGAGCGACTACATGTCCATCACGCACGTGGCGATCTACATCGGCGGGGGCCAGGTGATCGAGGCGCCGGACCGCGGCAAGCACGTGACCATCGCGTCCGCGCGGACATCGAGCAGCACCTACTTCGGTGCGGTGCGGCCGAGCGCTCGCTGAGCTCCGGGCGCCGGGACGTGAGGCGTCGGGCAGCCACGGGGGGAGCTGCCCGACGCATCGCACACGCTAGCAGTCCATGCCTGCCGTGGGCAGAGGATCCGCGCGCCCTCGCAGGTCGTCCCCGGGAAGGCGCGCGGGGGCCGGTGGCGACGGCGCGGCGGGGCACGCCTCGGGTGTAGGACACTGGGCCGGGGCCGGCACGACACCGCCCCGTCGACGGCCTGCCCGAGCCGGGTGGTCGCGGCCCGGCACGACCAGGGAGCCACGTGTCCAGCGCTGCCAGCACACCGACCGAGAGCCTGCCCGCCCACCCGCAGGCGCCCGTGCCTCCCTCGGTCGACGCCGCCCGCCTGGAACGGGTGCTCTTCGAGATCAAGCGGGTCATCGTCGGCCAGGACCGCCTGGTCGAGCGGATGCTCGTCGCGCTGCTGGCCCGGGGCCACGTCCTGCTCGAGGGCGTGCCCGGCGTCGCGAAGACCCTCGCCGTGGAGACGCTGGCGACGGTCGTGGGCGGCACCTTCTCCCGGCTGCAGTTCACCCCCGACCTGGTACCGGCCGACATCATCGGCACGCGCATCTACAAGGCCGGCCAGGACGCCTTCGACACCGAGCTGGGCCCGGTCTTCGCCAACTTCCTGCTCACCGACGAGATCAACCGCGCCCCGGCCAAGGTGCAGTCGGCGCTGCTGGAGGTCATGGCCGAGCGGCAGGTCTCCATCGGCGGCGTCACCCACCCGCTGCCCGACCCGTTCCTCGTGCTGGCGACCCAGAACCCGATCGAGAACGAGGGCGTCTACCCGCTCCCCGAGGCCCAGCGCGACCGGTTCCTCATGAAGGTGCTGGTGGACTACCCCAGCGCCGAGGAGGAGCGCGAGATCATCTACCGGATGGGCTCGCAGCCCCCCGAGGCCGAGACGGTCCTCGGCCCCGACGAGCTGCGCCGGCTGCAGCGCACGGCCTCGCAGGTGTTCGTGCACCACGCCCTCGTCGACTACGTCGTCCGGCTCGTGGTGGCCACCCGGTCGCCGCGCGAGCACGGCATGGAGGACGTCGCGAGCTGGGTGTCCTACGGGGCGAGCCCCCGGGCGTCGCTCGGGCTGATCGCCGCGAGCCGCGCCCTGGCGCTGGTGCGCGGGCGGGACTACGTGCTCCCGCAGGACGTCCTCGACGTCACCGCCGACGTGCTGCGCCACCGGCTGGTGCTCTCCTACGACGCGCTGGCCGACGGCGTGCCCGCCGACCACATCGTCAAGCGCATCGTGCAGACCGTCCCGCTGCCGCAGGTGGCGCCCCGGCAGGGCGCCTCCGGCGGCGGCCCCGGCGTCCCGGGCGGGCCCTCGGTGCCGCCCGGTCAGGCCGGGCCGTTCTTCGGCCCGCCGCAGGGCGTGCCGCACGGTGGGCCCTGGGGGCAGAACGGCCCGCAGGCGCCCGGCGTGCCGCACTACGGCGCCGGCCCGCAGGGCCCGGGTCAGCCGGACCAGGGGGACAACGGCCGGCACGGCGGCCCGAACGGCTCCGCGCCCGGGTCGCAGCGGGCGTGATCGGCCGCCGCCGCCGGGCAGAGCCGCCGCCGGCTGCACCCGAGCACAAGGGGCTGCTGCTGCACCCGGCGACGCCCGGCTCGGCCACCGGCCCGGGTGGTGGGGACGGCTCCCCACCCCGCTTCGCCGACGGACCGGCCGACGTGCTGCTGCGCCGGCTCGAGCTCACCGTCCGCCGCCGGCTGGACGGCCTGCTGCAGGGCGACCACCTCGGCCTCGTCCCCGGCTCGGGCAGCGAGGCGGGTGACTCCCGCACGTACCACCCGGGCGACGACGTCCGTCGCATGGACTGGCCGGTGACCGCGCGCACCCAGGTCCCGCACGTCCGCGAGACCATCGCCGACCGGGAGCTCGAGACCTGGGCGGTGGTCGACCTCTCGGCGAGCCTGGACTTCGGCACCGCGAACTGCCAGAAGCGCGACCTGGCGATCGCCGGGCTGGCCGCGGTCGGCCACCTCACCGTGCACGGCGGCAACCGGCTCGGGGCCGTCGTCACCACGGGGGAGCGGGTCGACCGGTACCCGGCGCTGCCCGGGCGGCTGGCCGCCGAGCGGCTGCTGCGCTCGGTGGTGGCGACGCCGCGGGCGGGGACGGGCCGCCGGGGCGACCTGGCGGCGGCGCTGGAGACGCTGCGCCGACCACCGCGTCGCCGTGGGTTGGTCGTGGTGATCTCAGACTTCCTCGGTGACGACGACTGGGAGCGCCCGCTGCGCGGCCTGGGCGCCCGGCACGACCTGCTTGCGGTCGAGGTCGTCGACCCGCGCGAGCTCGAGCTGCCCGACGTCGGCCTGCTCACCGTCGTCGACCCCGAGACCGGCCAGACGCTCGAGGTGCCCACCGGTGATGCCGAGTTCCGCGCCCGGTACGCCGAGGGCGCCGCCGCCCAGCGGGCGCGCGTGGCCGCGGCGCTGCGCCGGGCCGGGGCCGGGCACCTGCAACTGCGGACCGACCGTGACTGGCTCATGGACGTCGTCCGCTTCGTCGCCGAACGCCGGCGTGCCGGCAGCGGAGGGGCCTCCCGATGACGTTCCAGTCCCCGTGGTGGCTGCTGGCCCTGCTGGTGGTCGCCCTGCTCGTGGCCGTGTACGTGGTGCTGCAGCTGCGGCGCAAGGCGTACGCCGCCCGGTTCACCAACGTCGCGCTGCTGGGCTCACTGGTGCCCAGGCGGCCCGGGTGGAAGCGGCACCTCGCCTTCGGGCTGGTCGCGCTCGGGCTGGCGACGCTCGTGGTGTCGCTGGCGGTGCCGAGCACCGAGGTGCGCGTCCCGCGGGAACGGGCGACGGTCGTGATGGCCGTCGACGTCTCGCTGTCGATGGAGGCCGAGGACGTCGAGCCCACGAGGTTCCAGGCGATGCAGCGGGCGGCCACCGAGTTCGTGGACGTGCTGCCCGAGCGGATCAACCTGGGCCTGGTGACCTTCGCCGGCACGGCCACCACGGTGGTGCCGCCGACGACCGACCGGGGGCAGGTCGCGATCGCGATCGAGAACCTCCAGCTGGCGGAGGCGACGGCGATCGGCGAGGCGGTGTTCACCTCGCTCGCGGCGATCGAGAACTTCCAGGCCTCGCTGGAGAGCACCGGGGAGGAGCCGCCGCCGGCGCGGATCGTGCTGCTCTCCGACGGCACCAACACGGTCGGTCGCGACGACACGCAGGCCATCGAGGCCGCGCGCGCCGCCGGGGTGCCGGTCTCCACGATCGCGTTCGGGACCGACTACGGCACCCTCGACATCGACGGCGAGCGGGTACCGGTGCCGGTGGACCGGGCGGCGCTGGAGGAGATCGCCGACCAGACCGGCGGCAGCTACAGCGAGGCCGCCAGCGCCGCCGAGCTGGAGCAGGTGTACTCCGACCTGGGCAGCCAGATCGGCTACACCACCGAGCCGCAGGACATCAGCCCCTGGTTCGTGCGGGCCGGCGTCCTGGTCGTGCTCGTCGGCGCGGTCCTCAGCCTCTTCTGGACCAACCGCCTGGTGTGAGGGCCCCGCCGCCCCCCACCGCTCGCGGCGGGCCCTGCGGCGGGGCCGTTCCAGCGGGTCACCTGCTGGGATCGAGAACGAGCTTGCCGGTGGTGCGGCGGGCCAGCAGGTCCTGGTGGGCGTCGGCGACGGCGGACAACGGATAGCGGCCGCCGACGACGGGCTGCAGCTCACCGGCGTCGACCATGGCCAGCAGGTCGGTCATGGCGGCGTCCATCATCTGCGGGCGGGCCATGCAGTGCGCCAGCCAGAAGCCGATGACCGCGCGGCTCTTCTGCATGAGCATGCCGGGCGGGACAGAGTGCGTCTGCTGGCGCGCGGCCATGCCATAGGTGACCAGCCGGCCGAACGGTGCCAGCGCCGAGAGCGAACCGGAGAAGACGTTACCGCCGGTCATCTCGAGCACGATGTCGACCGGCTTGCCGCCGTTGGCCTCGCGCAGGGCGCCGGTGAAGGCCTTCGGGTCGTCGTCGGCCAGGGCCGGGTCGACGGTGGCGTGCGCGCCGAGCTCCTCGGCGAGCTCCCGCTTCTCGGGGGAGGAGGCGGTGGCGATGACCCGGCCGGCGCCCCACCTCCGGGCCAGCTGCACCGCCAGCGAGCCGACCCCGCCGGCGCCGGCGATGACGACGACGGTCTCGCCCTCGGCCAGGTGCGCGCTGGTGCGCAGGAGGTGCCAGGCGGTGGAGCCCTGCAGGACGACGGCGAGGGCCTGCTCGTCGCTCACGCCGTCGGGCACCGCCCAGGTGAGGAAGTCGTCGGCCGCCACCTTCTGGGCGTAGCCGCCGCCGTCGAGCAGCCCGACCACGCGCTGCCCGCCGCCGACCGGGGTGCCGACGAACTCCGCACCGGGGATGAGCGGCAGCTTCTGCTCGGCGAGGTAGCTGTTCTCGATCTGGTGGGTGTCGGCGTAGTTGACGCCGGCGGCTGAGACGTCGTACAGCTTCTGGCCCGGGCCGGCCTCCGGCTCGGGGATGTCGACGACGTCGAGGACCTCGGGGCCGCCGAAGCGGGTGATCTGGACTGCGCGCATGGGCCTCAACCTAGGGGCGACCACGACGACAGCGCGCCGGAGCCCCGCGGGAGCGTTCGTCGCCGGCGGACGCCCGCCCGCCCGGCCGTGGTGCGGCCGCGCGGACGGCGTGGTCGAGCGGTCCTCGCCCGGCCGACGCCGGACGTCCGGCGTCGGCCGGCTCCCCGCAGGCGGATCAGCGCCTGATCGGGATGCGGCGTCGCCGGCTCTGCGCGGGCTTGGCGACCCGGACGGTCAGGACGCCGTCCCGCAGCGAGGCCTCGGCGTGCTCGTCGTCGACCTCGGCCGGCAGTGTCACCGCGTAGCGGAACTTGCCCACCTTGCGCGCGCGCCGGTGCAGGATGCCGGTGCGCTTCCTCTCCCGGATCTCCCCGGAGACGGTGAGCACCCGGTCGTCGAGCCGCACGTCGACGTCGTCGCGGGCGAGGCCCGGCAGCTCCAGCTCGACGACGTAGGCGTCATCGGTCTCCTCGAGGTCGGCCGACGGGACCCAGCGGTCCAGGGCGCCCAGGGGGGCGGCGTCCCACACCTTGGCGAGGCGGTCGTAGAGATCGTCCAGCTCGCGGAAGGGGTCCCACCGTTCCGGAGCTCGCTCCCGGTTCAGCACGGGCAGCGTCATCAGGAGTCCTCCTCTCGAACGTGTCGATCGCTGCATGCAGATGGACGTGCAGTGCCCGCTGGGGGTTCGTGACGAGTGCGCCGGTCACCACCCGGTCAGCCGGGCGATCCGTTCCTCCGTGGGTGGGTGCGTCGTGAACAGTGCCGACAGCGACCGCCCGCGAACGCCGGTCAGCGGGTTGACGACGTACTTCGGCGCCTGGGCGGGTGGCACGGCCATGGGGATGCGGGCCGCCGCCCTGTCGATCCTCGCCAGGGCCGTTGCCAGCGAGCGGCCGTCACCGCTGAGCTGGGCGCCGGTCCGGTCGGCCTCGAACTCCCGGCTGCGCGACACGGCCAGCTGGAGCAGCAGCGCGGCGAACGGCGCGACCAGGAGGGCGACGAGGGCGGCCAGCGGGCCGGGGGCCTCGTCGTCCTCCGCGCTGCCCGCGAAGGGCAACCAGCCGGCGAGCTGGGCGATGAAGCTGATGCCCGTCGCCAGGGCCGCGGCGACCGACGTGAGCAGGATGTCCCGGTTCCGGACGTGGGCGAGCTCGTGGGCGAGCACCGCCCGCAGTTCCGCGGGGGTCAGCAGATCGAGCAGCCCCTGGGTCACCGCGACCGCGGCGTGCGCCGGGTCGCGGCCGGTCGCGAAGGCGTTCGGCTGCCGGTCCGGCGTCACGTAGAGGCGGGGCACCGGCAGGCCGGCCTCGGCGGAGAGTTCTGCGACGATCCGGTGGAGCACCGGCGCGCTCACGGCATCGACGGGGACGGCGCCGGCGGTCCGCAGCGCCACGCGGTCGCAGAACCAGTAGGAACCGGCGACCGTGGCGACGCCGAGGAGCAGGCCGACGACGGCGCCGGCCCGGCCGAACAGGGAGCCGAGGAACACCAGCAACCCGGCGAGGCCGGCCAGCAGGAGCGCCGTCCTGGCCCCGTTCCAGCCGCGCGCCGGTGGGAGAGCGGCGCGCCGCCGGGGTCGCCGGGCGGGCGGGACGAGCCGGTACTCGGCCGGCCGGCGGGTGCGCAGACGCTCCGGCACCCCGGCCGGGCGCAGGGGGCTCGGCAGCATCGTGGTCATCTGTCCTCCTCAGCGCACGTCCTGGGCCTCGGCGCCCAGGTGCTGGTCGAGCCAGCGGTGGATGGTTGTCGCGGGCTGGGCGCCCACCAGGCGCGCCCGCTCCCGGCCGTGGGCGACGAGCACCAGCGTCGGGATGCCGCTCACCTGCAGGCGCGTACTGGCACCGGGCGCGGTGTCGGCGTTCACCTTCGCGACCTTGAGTCGCCCGGCGCGGTCCCGCGCCAGCTGCTCCACGACCGGGGCGACGGCCCGGCAGGGGCCGCACCAGGGCGCCCAGACGTCCACCAGGACGGGGATCCGGCTCTTCTTCACGACGTCGTCGAAGTCGGCGTCCCCTGCGTCGACCAGCCACGGCAGGTCGGCGTGGCAGGCCGGGCAGCGCGGCCTCCCGCGGGCGGAGCCGGGCAGCCGGTTGCGCCGTCCGCAGCCGGGGCAGGTCGTCAGAGCAGGCCGTGCCGGGTCAGTGCCCATTGCAGCTCCCTCGCGGTCGGTTGCTCGATCCACTGACCGCCGACGTTCACGACCGGATTGCGGAGCACCCCGCCGGTCATCCAGCGCAGCCGGCGCTCGGCCTCCGGGTGCAGGTCGAGGTCGACGTACTGGTAGGGCACTCCGGCGCGGTCGAGCAGTCGGCGCGTCATCTGCGTGATCCCGCACCACCGGTTGCCGTACACGGTGACCGGTGCGGTCCCGACGGCCGGCCGCACGCGGACGGCCGGCTGCATCGGGACCATGTAGGTGGTCGTCATGGTGTCCTCCCTTCGGACGATCCGGCGCCCCGGGTCAGGCCGCCGCGCGGCGGTCGGCCACCTCGTCGAGCGCGGCGAACAGGTCGTAGATGTCGGGCAGGTGGTCCACCCGCGGCGAGACGTGCGCCCAGCGGATCACCCCGTCGGCGTCGACCACGTAGAGCGCACGTTCGCTGAAGCCGTCGGACTCGCGCCAGACGCCGTACCGACGAGCCACCTCGCCGCGCGGGTGGAAGTCGGACAGCAGCGGGAAGGTCAGGCCCCGGACGGCGGCCCAGGCGCCGTGGCTGTAGAGCGAGTCCACCGAGATGCCCAGCAGCGCGGCGCCCCGGCGCTCGAACTCGGCGAGCTCCTGCTGGTACAGCTCGAGCTGCCGGCTGCACCCGGGGCTCCAGTCGAGCGGGTAGAACACCAGCACCACCGGGCGGCCACGGAAGTCCGACAGGCTCACTGGTCGGCCCTCGGCGTCGGGCAGGGTGAACTCCGGCGCCCGGGTGCCGACGGCGAGGCCCGTCGACTCGGCCGCCCCGCTCATCGGCGGTGCGGTCAGGTACAGGTCCGCGACATCGGCCGGTGCGGCGCCGGCACCCGTCGTCGCGCCGTCCGGCGAGAGGCCGCCGTCGGTCGCGGGCCGGTTCGCCAGTTCCTGCAGCATCGCGTGCAGCACCGAGAGCGCCTCGGCCACCGGTGAGTCCTCGAGCTGCTCACCCAGCTCGGCGAAGCGCTGTTCCAGTCGGGTCAGCCGGCTGGTGCCCGCCGCCTGCCCGGAGATCGTCGTCATCCGCACCTCCTCGCCAGTCGGTCCACGTGTGCGCGTAGCTGCCAGTACCTCAATCCGGTGCCACAGAAAACTTCTATCGCCGACAGGAACTTCCGTGGCGTGGGGAACGTCTTTCCCCGTGCCGGGCAGGACCGGGCCCGCCGAGGCGCGGTCCGGGCACGGACACGGACGTGGAGGAGAAGCAGGGAGGTCAGGCGACCATGTCACGTGCAGTCGGCATCGACCTGGGCACCACGAACTCGGCGGTGGCGGTCCTGGACGGCGGTGACCCCACCGTCATCCCCAACAGCGAGGGCGGCCGGACCACGCCGTCCGTGGTGGCCTTCGGCCGGACCGGCGAGGTCCTGGTCGGCGAGGTCGCCAAGCGCCAGGCGGTGACGAACGCCGCTCGCACCATCCGGTCGGTCAAGCGGCACATGGGCACCGACTGGTCGATCGACGTCGACGGCAAGCGGTACACCGCCCAGGAGATCAGTGCCCGGGTCCTCCAGAAGCTCAAGCGGGACGCGGAGGCCTATCTCGGCGAGCCGGTCACCCAGGCGGTGATCACGGTTCCCGCGTACTTCGACGACGCGCAGCGGACCGCGACGAAGGAGGCGGGCACCATCGCGGGCCTCGAGGTCCTGCGCATCATCAACGAGCCGACCGCCGCGGCGCTGGCCTACGGGCTGGACAAGGACGCCAAGGACGAGACGGTGCTGGTCTTCGACCTCGGTGGCGGCACCTTCGACGTCTCGGTGCTGGAGATCGGCGACGGCGTGTTCGAGGTGAAGTCCACGGCGGGTGACACCCGGCTCGGTGGTGACGACTGGGACCAGGCGGTCATCGACTGGCTCGTGGGGACCTTCCGCGCCGCCGAAGGGGTGGATCTCTCGAAGGACCCGATGGCGATGCAGCGCCTCAAGGAGGCGGCCGAACGAGCCAAGATCGACCTCTCGGGGACCACGCAGACCCAGACCACGCTGCCCTACATCACCGCGACGGCCGAAGGCCCCAAGCACCTCGACGTCGCGCTGACCCGGGCGACGTTCCAGGAGTTGACGCGAGCCCTGCTCGAGCGGTGCCGCGGGCCCTTCGAGCGCGCCGTCCGTGACGCGGGCCTGACACCCGACCGCATCGACCACGTCGTCCTCGTGGGCGGCTCGACCCGTATGCCGGCGGTGGTGGACCTCGTACGCGACCTGACCGGCAAGGACCCGCACCAGGGCGTGAACCCCGACGAGGTCGTCGCCGTGGGCGCGGCGGTCCAGGCCGGCGTCCTCCGTGGGGACGTCAAGGACGTGCTGCTGCTCGACGTCACCCCGCTGTCGCTCGGCATCGAGACCCAGGGTGGGGTGATGACGACGATCATCGAGCGGAACACGACCATCCCCACGCGCCGCTCCGAGGTCTTCAGCACGGCGACCGACAACCAGCCCTCGGTGGAGGTGCACGTGCTGCAGGGTGAGCGCGAGATGGCCGCGGACAACAAGACCCTGGGCCGTTTCCACCTGACCGACCTGCCCCCGGCGCCGCGCGGCGTGCCGCAGATCGAGGTCACCTTCGACATCGACGCCAACGGCATCGTGCACGTGTCGGCCCAGGACCGGGCCACGGGCAAGGAGCAGTCGATCACCATCACCGGGCAGTCGTCGCTGAGCCGGGAGGAGGTCGACCGCATGGTCCGTGACGCCGAGGCGCACGCGGAGGAGGACCGCCGACGGCGCGAGCAGGCCGAGGCCCGCAACGAGGCCGACATGCTGCTCCACCGCAGCGAGAAGCTGCTGGCCGAGCACGGCGATGCGACCGGGCCCGAGCGCGACCAGCTCGAGGCGGCGGTCAGGGAGGTGAAGGGGGTCCTGCCGGAAGGCGACGTCCTGGCACTCCGGGCGGCGACCGAGCGGCTGAGCACGGCGGGCACCGCCTTCGCCGCCCGGCTCCAGCACCGGGCGGCTGCGGAGACCGGCGCGACGGCGGCCGCCGACGACGACGTGATCGACGCGGAGGTGGTCGACGAGGAGAGCCGGGCGTGAGCCCGGCCCTGCGGCAATCCCGAGGGGGTGCGAAGCCATGGCGCTGACCGCTGAGTGGCTGGACAAGGACTACTACCGGGTGCTCGGCGTCGGGGAGTCCGCGTCGGACAAGGAGATCACCCGCGCCTACCGCCGGCTGGCCAGGCAGCTGCACCCCGACACCAACCCCGACGCCGGAGCCGGTGAGCGGTTCCGGGAGGTCACGTCGGCCTACGAGGTGCTGAACGACCCCGTGCGCCGGCGCGAGTACGACGAGGTCCGCCGGCTCGCCCGCGCCGGTCGGTCGACGGGCGGGCCGGGCTGGCCGCACGGTCGGTCCGTGCGGGTCAACCGGCGCGGTCCCCGGGCCGGCGGGTCGCGGATCACGGTCGAGGACCTGTTCGGCACGTCCGCCGACGACGGCGGGTGGGGAACCGGCCTGCCGCGCCGCGAAGCCGACCTGGAGGCGGCGGTGGAGCTGCCGTTCGACGAGGCGGTGCGCGGCACTACCCGCCGGCTCCGGCTGGGGTCGCGGACCGTCACCGCGCGGATCCCGCCGGGGATCGCCGACGGGCAGACTCTGCGGCTGGCCGGACGCGGAGAGCCGGGTGAGAACGGCGGGCCGGCCGGTGACCTCGTCGTGCGGGTGCGGGTCAGACCGCACCCGTTCTTCGCGCGGGACGGCCGCGACCTCGTCATCACCGTGCCGGTGACCTTCGCCGAGGCGGCCCTGGGGGCCGACGTCCGGGTGCCCACGCTGGACCGCCCGGTCACGGTCCGCATCCCGCCCGGTACCAGGAGCGGGACGACCCTGAGAGTTCCCGGCCGAGGTGCGCCGGCCCCCGACGGCACGGGCGACCTCCGCGTGAAGGTCGAGGTGGACGTGCCGAGAGAGCTGGACCAGCGCCAACGGGCTGCCGTGCAGGCACTGGCGGCGGCGATCCCCGGGTCGCCGCGAGCCCACTTCGGGGTGTGAGGCACCGGCCGATACCCCGCCACCGACAGATCAACGACAGCGAGGAGGTGTTCCACCGTGGCCGGCGCATTCGACCCGAACCGCTGGACACGCAAGACCCAGGAAGCAGTCCAGGCCGCCGTCGAGCGGGCACGGCAGGAATCGCACCCCGAGGTCACGCCCGATCACCTGGTCGCGGCGCTCCTCGGGCAGGAGGACGGCGTCGTCCTGCCGCTGCTGCAGAAAGCCGGGATCGGCGTCCCCGGACTGCGGGATCGCGTCACCGAGGCCCTCGATCGCCTGCCGCACGCCTACGGGTCCGAGCCGCAGGTCGGTCGCGAGCTGCGTGCTGCGATCGAGGAGGCCGACCGGGTGCGCCAGCAGTTGCACGACGACTACGTCTCCACCGAGCACCTGCTGCTGGCGGTCGCCGATCATCTGCAGGTGCCGCGGGATCAGCTGCTGAGCGGCTTGCAGCAGGTGCGCGGCAGTCACCGCGTGACCTCCCAGAACGCCGAGGAGCAGTACCAGGCGCTGGAGAAGTACGGCCGCGACCTGACCGAGGAGGCCCGCAAGGGCAAGCTCGACCCGGTGATCGGCCGGGACGAGGAGATCCGCCGCGTCGTCCAGGTGCTCTCCCGCCGGACCAAGAACAACCCGGTCCTGATCGGCGAGCCCGGCGTCGGCAAGACGGCGATCGCCGAGGGGCTCGCCCGCCGGATCGTGGAGGGCGACGTCCCGGAGGGCCTGAAGAACAAGCGGCTGGTCGCGCTCGACCTGGCCTCGATGGTCGCCGGCGCCAAGTACCGCGGCGAGTTCGAGGAACGGCTCAAGGCCGTGCTGCAGGAGATCGCCGACGCGGAGGGCCAGGTGATCACCTTCCTCGACGAGATGCACACCGTCATCGGTGCCGGCTCGGCCGAGGGCTCGATGGACGCCGGCAACATGCTCAAGCCGATGCTCGCCCGCGGGCAGCTGCGCATGATCGGCGCCACGACGCTGGACGAGTACCGCAAGCACATCGAGAAGGACCCGGCGCTGGAGCGCCGCTTCCAGCAGGTCTTCGTCGCTGAGCCCTCGGTGCAGGACGCCGTCGCCATCCTGCGGGGCCTCAAGGAGCGCTACGAGGTGCACCACGGCGTCCGCATCCAGGACGCCGCGCTCGTGGCCGCCGCGGTGCTCTCGGACCGGTACGTCACCGGCCGTTTCCTGCCCGACAAGGCGATCGACCTGATCGACGAGGCGGCCAGCCGGCTCCGGATCGAGATCGACTCCCTGCCCACGGAGATCGACGTCATCGAACGGCGGATCCGGCAGCTCGAGATCGAGCGGGTGGCGCTGGCCAAGGAGACCGACGAGGTCAGTCGCGACCGGCTCGCGGCGCTGGACCAGGAGCTGTCCGACCTGCGCGAGCAGTCGGCGGGGATGAAGGCGCACTGGCAGGCCGAGAAGGAGGCGATCGGGCGCATCCGGGAGCTCAAGGAGGAGTTGGAGGACCTCCGGGGCGAGGCCGAGCGGGAGGTCGACCTGAACCGGGCAGCGGAGATCCGCTACGGCCGCATCCCCCAGCTGGAGCGCGAGATCGCGCAGGCCACCGAGCGGCTCGCCGACCTGCAGGCGACCCAGCAGATGCTGAAGGAGGAGGTCGACGAGGAGGACGTCGCGGAGGTCGTCAGCCGGTGGACCGGGATCCCGGTCGCCCGGCTGATGCAGGGCGAGGTGGCCAAGCTGGTGCGGATGGAGGACGTCCTCCACGCCCGCGTCGTGGGCCAGCACGCCGCCGTCCGGGCCGTCTCCAACGCCATCCGGCGCAGCCGCTCGGGCCTGGCCGACCGCAACCGGCCGATCGGCAGCTTCCTGTTCCTCGGTCCGACCGGCGTGGGCAAGACCGAGCTGGCCCGCAGCCTGGCCGGGTTCCTCTTCGACGACGAGCGGGCGATGGTCCGGATCGACATGAGCGAGTACATGGAGAAGCACTCCGTGTCCCGCCTGGTCGGCGCGCCGCCGGGCTACGTCGGCTACGACGAGGGCGGGCAGCTCACCGAGACGGTCCGCCGGCGTCCGTACGCCGTGGTCCTGCTGGACGAGATCGAGAAGGCGCACCCGGACGTCTTCAACATCCTGCTGCAGGTCCTCGACGACGGTCGGCTCACCGACGGCCAGGGCCGCACGGTCGACTTCACCAACACCGTGCTGATCATGACCTCGAACCTGCCCGGTGACCCCGCGGACTTCTTCAAGCCGGAGTTCGTCAACCGGGTCGACGAGATCGTCCGGTTCCGGTCGCTCACGGAGGACGACATCGAGCAGGTGCTCGAGATCCAGCTCCGGCACTTGGAGTCCCGGATGGCCGAGCGCAAGCTGACCCTCGACGTCAGCGACGAGGCGCGACGGTGGCTGGCCTCCCGCGGCTACGACCCGGACTACGGCGCACGGCCGCTGAAGCGGCTGATCCAGCACGCCATCGTCGACCCGCTCGCACTGGAACTGCTCTCGGGCGTCTACCGGGACGGCGACACCGTCCGGGTCGACGTCGCGGGCGACGACGTCGTCCTGAAGTGACCCATCCCACGGTCCTGCGGTGCGGCGGTGCGGCGGTGCCGCAGGACCGTGCCTCATATCCCCACGACCGACGGAGGAGGAACCGCATGACCGAGATCAGGAGCAGGCTGCCCGAGGACGTCAGCAAGACCGTGGGGGAGGCGCTGCAGGGTGCCGTCGTCGACCTCGTCGACCTCGGGCTGGTGGCCAAGCAGGTGCACTGGACGGTGGTGGGCCCCGGCTTCCGGAGCGTCCACCTGCACCTGGACGACGTCGTGGCCACCACCCGGCAGTACTCCGACGCCCTCGCCGAGCGAGCGGTCGCGATCGGCGTCCTGCCCGACGGCCGGGCGACGGCCCTGCAGGAGCAGTCCGACCTCGCGCAACCGCCGCTGGGCTGGATCCCGGTCGGTGAGGCGATCGGCTTCCTCACCCACGCTCTCGACGAGGTCGTCGCACGGATGCGTGACCGCATCGATGCGACCCAGCACGATCCCGTGTCGCAGGACCTGGTGATCGAGGCGACCGGGGCCCTGGAGAAGCACCTCTGGATGTGGCAGGCGGAGGGCCGGTCGCGCTGAGGCGCTGGACGAGGAGGGGCCGGCCGCTCGCCGGCCCCTCCGAAGCGGGGGGGGGGGGGTCCGCACGGCTCGCATGCACGTGGGGCGGGGGCCTGACCGGGGACGGACGGAGCGGGGAGTGTTCCCGGGCCCTGGTCACCGTCCCGGTCCGCTCCGGTTAGCGGCGGGACGGCGTGGCATTGATGAGGGCAAGGATCTGCCGCGGACCGGACCCGGGTCGTGGCGCGACGACCGAGGGAACGGACTGCAGTGATGAGCGAGGCGACGGCGGACGACAACGGCAGCGTTCTGGTCACGGGAGCGGGAGGCGTCATCGGTGCGCACGCGGCCGCGGAGTACGCCCAGCGACCGGGTTGGCGCGTGCAGGGGGTGAGCCGCCGCCGGCCGAGGACTCCCACGTGGGACCACCTCCCGGTCGACCTCGGCGATCCGGACGCCGCACGTGCCGGCCTCGGGGCGCTCGGGGACGTGACGCACCTCGTCTTCGCCGCCTACACCGAACGGCCCTCGGCGCGGGAGGCGTCCGAGGCCAACGTCGCGCTGCTGCGCAACACCCTGGACGGATTGGCGGGGGCGGGCGCGCCCCTGGAGCACGTCACGCTGTACCAGGGCGGCAAGGCGTACGGGGCGCACATGGGGTTCTTCAACACCCCGGCCAAGGAGAGCGACCCGAGGATCATCCAGCCGAACTTCTACTACGACCAGGAGGACCTGCTCCGCGAGGTCGCCGCCGAGCGCGGCTTCCGGCTCACGATCTTCCGCCCCGAAGGCGTCATCGGTTACGCGGTCGGCAACCCGATGAACCTGCTCATGGTCATCGCCGTCTACGCCGCCATCGCCAAGGAGCTCGGCCAGCCGCTGCGGTTTCCCGGGAGCCTGGCCGCGTACGACGCCCTCTACCAGGTCACGGACGCCGAACTGCTGGCCCGTGCCACGGTGTGGGCCGGGAGCGAGCCGCGCGCGGACGGCGAGATCTACAACGTCACCAACGGCGACCAGATCCGCTGGAGGCACCTCTTCCCGGCCTTCGCCCGGCACTTCGGGATGGAGCACGCCGAGCCGCAGCCGGTCCCGCTGGCCGAGGCGATGGCCGACCGGCGGGACGTGTGGGAGCGGCTGGTCGCCCGACACGGCCTCGTGGAGACGCCCTACGAGGACCTGGTGGGTTGGGAGTTCGGCGCATTCATCTTCACGTCCGGTTTCGACAACGTCAGCTCGACGATCAAGCTGCGCCAGGCCGGCTTCGCCGACTGCCTCGACACCGAGGACCGTTTCCTGGAGCTGTTCGACCGCCTGGCCGCGGACGGGGTCATCCCCCCGTTGCGGTGACCTCGGCCGGACGTCCACCGGCAGATCGGCGTCATGCGCACCCGGAGGGGAGGGCGAGGCCTGCGGGGCTGCGGTCCACGACCAGACCCCGACGGCCCGGTGCGGAGAGCACGAGGACCGAGGTGACGTCGGGTCAGCGGCCCGGAGGCTCTGAGCGCCCGGCGTCTCCGTTCGCGGGCTCGGTGCGTCGATCCGCCGCGTGCGACGGCTGCCCGATCGAGCGGGGAGGCAGCAGCCACGCGACGACTGCGGTCAGCAGGCAGACCGCCAGCCCGAGCGCAGCGATCGTGGTGTACCCCGTGCTGCTGGGCGCGCCGGCGGCCTCGGGCGTGGCGGACGCGAGGACGGTGGCGGCCAGGGCGCTGCCGACGGCGAAACCGACGTAGCGCAGGACCTGGTTCAGGCTCATGGCACTGCCGGTCTCCGAGGACGGCACGGCGGAGACGACCAGTACCGGGAAGGTCGCGAAGGCGGCCCCCACGCCCAGCCCGGCCACCGCCATCACGAGGAAGACCTGCCACAGGTCCGTGCGAGCGAACCAGAACAGGAGGAAGGCGGCGCCCTGGACGACGGCCGCCACAGGGAGCACGAGGTGGAGGCCCACGCGGTCTGCCAGCAGCCGGGCGAGTCGTCCAGCGAGCACGCTGGCCGCCGAGAAGGGCAGCAACGCCAGCCCTGCGACCGTGATCGAAGCGCCGAGTCCCGACCCGCCGGACCGTGGAGCCTGCGCGAGGACCGGGACCGACGCGAGCAGGAGGTAGTTCGACGTCCCGACGAGGAGGGCCGCCGAATGCGCCGTAGCGGCGATACGTCCCCGGGCCAGGCGCAGGTCGACCAGCGGGGAGGGTGTCCGGAGCTCCCAGAGCGCCCAGCACACCAGGACCAGGGCGGACCCGGCGATCAGGACCCACAGGACCGGGGAGGTCCAGCCCCACGCCCCGGCCTCCCCGAGGGCCAGCAGTGCACCGGCCAGCCCGGCGCCGAGGAGGACGGCTCCCAGGACGTCGAGCGGCCGGGAGGAGGTGATCCGGGAGGTGGGCAGCACCGCTGCCGAGGCCACCAGGGCGGCGCAGCTCACGGCGGCCCCGGCCCAGAAGGCGGCGTGCACGCCGCCGAGTTCGGCGACGAGCCCCGCGAGCGGGTAGCCGAGACCCACACCGGCGACCACGGTGACCGACAGCGCGGCGATCGTGGAACGCGATCGATCGCCCTCGAGCGCCTCCCGGGCAGCGGCGATCGCGAGGGGAGTCAGCCCGAGCCCGAAGCCCTGGAGGCCCCGGCCCGCGATCAGCCACCCGAGGCCCAGGGGAAGAGCAGCCAGGACGCCTCCGAGCGTGACCACGGTGAGAACGGCGAGAACCATCGCGCGTCGGCGCGGGCCGTCGCCGAGCCGGCCGATCACCGGGGTGGCGACGGCGCCGACCAGGAGGGTGACCGTGAGCGCCCATTGGGCGTCCGGCAACGTCGTGGCCATCGCGGCGGCGATCGCCGGGATGAGTGGCGCACCGAGGCTGCTGATGACGGCGACGACCGTGCCCACGAAGATCAGCACCGGCACGAGGGCGCGGGAGGCGGGCGTGGTGTTCACGCGGCTACGCTGCCAGATCGTTGCAGAGGCCAAGCGATTGGGCTGTCGGCCGCCGTCGCCCGCGGGTCGGCGTCTTCGCCGGCTCTGCTGCGACGGCCGACGTGCTCGGCCACCGGGCGGCGTCCGACAGCGTGACCGCCTGAGCGCTGCGCGGCCGCCGGCCCCGCGGGGAGGGGGGCCGGCGGCCGGGTGGTCAGGCGCTCTGCGCCTCGCGGCGGGGCAGCACCCAGTCGGGCCGCACGTAGTGGCACGTGTAGCCGTACGGGATCTTCTGCAGGTAGTCCTGGTGCTCCTCCTCGGCCTCCCAGAACTCACCCGCCGGCTCGACCTCGGTGACGACCTTCCCCGGCCAGATGCCCGAGGCGTCGACGTCGGCGATCGTGTCCAGGGCCACGCGCTGCTGCTCGTCGCCGGTGTAGAAGATCGCCGAACGGTAGCTCCGGCCCACGTCGTTGCCCTGCCGGTCCTTCGTCGACGGGTCGTGGATCTGGAAGAAGAACTCCAGCAGCGCCCGGAACGAGATCACGTCGGGGTCGAAGACGATCTCGACCGCCTCCGCGTGGTCACCGTGGTTCCGGTACGTGGCGTTCGGGGTGTCGCCCCCGGAGTATCCGACCCGGGTCGAGATCACCCCGGGACGCTTGCGCAGCAGCTCCTGCGCGCCCCAGAAGCAGCCGCCGGCGAGGATCGCGGTCTCGGTGGTCAATGTGCCTCCCTCTGTCTTCGTGACGACAGGGCAACACCGCGACCAGCTCCGGTGTTTCGCCCGGCGCTGCGGACGTCGGTGTCCGGTGCGCCCGGCCGGGGTGGACCTCCTCGCCGTCGCCCCGGGCCGTGCCGTGGCCCGGCTGCACCTCACCCGGGGCGGGTGGACCCGCGCCAGGCGAGGCGAGCCCGCGGTTCGGGCGGTCGACGACGGCGGGGCCGCCCGCGGACCGGTGGGTTCACCCGAGGGCGCGGGCGTACTCCTGCCGGCGCTCCGGGGGCAGCGCGGGGCCGGGGCGGCGGGGGGCCGGAGGCGGCAGCTGACCGGTGACCCCGCGGACGGCCAGGTGAGCCGCTCCCAGGGCGGTGGCCTCCTGCGCGTCGACGAACGCGGCGGTGCCCTCACCGACCGCCTCGCGGATCTCCCGCCACGTCGCCGACTCGGCCGGCCGGCCGGCCAGCAACCGCTGGGTGACGGCCCGGCCGGCGGCCCGGCTGAGGTCCCGGGTCAGGTCGCGCGAGGCCACCGCGGTCGTCTCCATGAGGGCGCGCACCACTGTCGCCGGGGTGACGTCGAGCGGGACGCCGTCCAGGTCCAGCCGGCGGTCCGGGGAGATCCGACCCCGCACGCCCCGGCTGCCCACCGGTTCCCCGCCGATCAGGTCGTCGAGGGAGGCAGAGGGATCCAGGCCCAGCAGCCTCGTCCACGTCAGGTAGAGCGCCCCCGACGGCAGCGCCGCGTGCAGGTAGTACAGGCCGTCGGTCACGAAGCAGCCCACCTCGCTGCCGGCCGTGGCCGTGGGGTCGAGGGAGTCCGTGACCAGCAGGTGCGCCTCGGACGTGCCGGCGGAGACGAACACGTCACCGGGGGAGCGGGCGCCGGCGGCGAGTGCGCCGCAGAAGTGGTCGTGCCCGCCGGTGACGAGGGGGATCCGGCGCGCGACGCCGAGCTCCGCGGCGAGGTCGCCGCCCAGCTCGCCGACCACCGTGCCGGAGGGGACGAGGCGGGGCAGGGTGAGGTGCCCCATGCCCACCACGTCGAGGCCCTCGGCGCGCCACGACCGGGTGGGGGCGTCGAAGAGGCCCGTGCGGGACGCGTGGGAATGGTCCATCACCAGGTCGCCGGGGCCGAAGGAGGCGAGCAGCCAGCTGCCGAGATCGGTCAGCGTCGTGGCCGCGCGCGCCGGGGCCGGCCGGGTGCGGGCCCACCAGGCGAGGGCGTGGACGCTGTACTCCGGGTGCCGGAGGCCGGTGACCGGGGCCCGGCGGTCCAGCTCGGCCGCGTGCTCCCGTGCCGGGGCGTGCCCGACGCCGGAGAACCAGGTCGGCACGTCGCCGACCGGCCGGCCGGCGGCGTCGAGCAGCACCGCCTCCTCGCCGACCGAGGTGACGGCGATGCCGCCCAGCGCGGCGCGGGCCTCGGGACCGGCCTCGGCCAGCGCGCTCCGGGCGACGTGGATGGCTGCGCCGCGGATCGCCGCGGGGGAGTGGACGGTGGTGCCGCCGTCCTGGGTCTGCGGCGTCGGGACGGCGGCCGCCCCGAGGACGGTGCCCCGACCCGGCTCCAGGAGGACTGCCTTGGTGCGGGTGGTGCCGACGTCGATGCCCAGGAAGGTGGTGCTCACGGGCGCAGCCCCGGCACGGCGGTGGCGGCGGAGGCGGATCGCAGCTCGCGGACCTCGTCCCACCCGCCGAGGTCCGGCTCCAGCCGCCGGGCGTTGGCCGCCCCGGCCGCCGCCCCGGTGCACAGCGCGGTCGGGCGGTCCTCGCCCTGCGCCAGGGAGGTGGCGAAGCCCGCCAGCATCATGTCGCCGGAGCCCGTGGCGTTGACCACCGGCACGCTCGGGCTGGACACGTCCCACCCCTCGTCCGCCGACCGGTAGGAGAGCCCGGCCGCACCCCGGGTGACGACGACCGCGCCGGCCCCGGCGGCCAGTGCCCGCCCCATCAGCGCGTCCAGGTCGGCGTCCTCCCCGTCACCGGTCAGCCCGCCGTCGGCCCGCAACTCCTCCTCGTTGACCTTCACCACGTCGGGGCCCGCGCGGAGGGCGGCGGCCAGCCCCGGACCGGAGGTGTCCACGATCGTGAGCACTTGCCGCCCGCGCAGCCCGGTCACGCAGCGCGCGTAGAGGTCGGCCGGGGCACCCCGCGGCAGGCTCCCGGTGCAGACGACGAGGTCACCCGGCCGCACCGCCGCCAGCAGGCCCTCGACGAGCGCGTCCACCTCGCCGGCGCCGACATCCGGGCCCGGCTCGTTGATCACGGTGGAGGCGCCCGTCGCGCGGTCCACGATCACGGTGTTCACCCGGGTCTCACCCGTGATCGGCAGGTGGCGGTCGTCGATGCCGAGCTCGCGGCAGCCGGCCGAGATCTGCGCGCCGACGGACCCGCCGACGAAGCCGTGCAGAGCGGCGCGACCCCCCAGGCGCACGGTGCCACGCGCCACGATCATGCCCTTGCCACCCGGCCGGCTGACCACCTCGACGGCGCGGTGCACCTCGCCGGGAACGAGGCGGGGGACCACCTGCAGCCGGTCCTGCGCGGGGTTGGGGCTGACGACGTGGATGGTCGGGCCTGCGTGCGGTTCGTGCACGGATCTCCTCCTGGCCTGGCGGCGTTGCGGGTGGACGGTGGAGTGGGTGGGATCGGGTGGCTGCTACGTTCCCGGCCGGGCGCCGGCGTCCGGTCGGACGGGTCCGCCAGGCCGGTCTCCCGACGTCGCGCAGGGTCCGCCCTGCGGCCCCGAGCCCGTTCCGGACGCTCCCGGCGGGACCGCCGACCCGAGGAGCACCCCGTGGCACGCGCAGCACTGACCGACGTCCTCCCTGCGGCGCAGCAGGCGCGCAGCGGGCTGGGCGCCTTCAACGTCATCCAGATCGAGCACGCCGAGGCGATCGTCGCGGGAGCCGAGGCGGCGGGCCGGCCCACCGTGCTGCAGGTCAGCGAGAACGCCGTCCGGTACCACGGGGCCCTGGCGCCCGTCGGCCGGGCCATGCTGGAGATCGCCGACGCCGCGGACGTCCCGGTGGTGGTCCACCTGGACCACGCCACCGACGTCGACCTCGTCGAGCAGGCGCTGGGCCTCGGCTTCACCTCGGTGATGTTCGACGGCTCCACCCTGCCGGTCGAGGAGAACCTCGCCACCACGCGGCGCGTCGTCGAGCGGGCGCACGGCCGGGGGGCCTCCGTCGAGGCCGAGATCGGGGAGATCGGCGGCAAGGACGGCGTTCACGCGCCCGGGGTCCGGACCCGGCCGGAGGACGCCGCCCGGTTCGTCGAGGAGACCGGCATCGACGCGGTGGCCGTGGCGGTCGGCAGCTCGCACGCGATGACGACGCGCACCGCGCGGCTCGACCTGGACCTGATCGCGGCCATCCGGGACGCCGTACCGGTGCCCCTGGTGCTGCACGGCTCCTCCGGCGTCCCGGACGACCACCTGCGGGAGGCGGTGTCGGCCGGCATGACGAAGATCAACATCTCCACGCACCTGAACGGCACCTTCACCCGGGCGGTGCGCGAGTCGCTCGCCGCCGACCCCGCGCTCGTCGACCCCCGGAAGTACCTCGGAGCGGCCCGGACGGCGACCGCG
This sequence comes from Blastococcus sp. SYSU DS0533, assembly GCF_054050775.1. NCBI lineage: Bacteria > Bacillati > Actinomycetota > Actinomycetes > Geodermatophilales > Geodermatophilaceae > Blastococcus > Blastococcus sp. SYSU DS0533. Next base: position 266,086 of record NZ_JBJGZZ010000003.1, read on the forward strand.
CAGGAGGTCGAGCGGCTGGTCCGGCTGCTGGCCGGCTGACGCCTCAGCCCGCACCGGGCTCGCGCCGCAGGGCTGCGGCCAGCACCGGTGCCAGCGGTAGCTGGGGGAGCAGCGTGGCCTGGTAGGCGTGGTACACGTCCGGCTTCCCGGTCCAGACGGCGTCGCTGTCCCCCACGGGCAGCTCGTGCACCCAGCTGCCCCGGTCCCGGTCGACGAACCGGGTGACGGCCTCGTCCCAGAAGGTGCGGTACCAGCGCTCGTACGTCGGATCGCCCGTGCGCCGGACGAGCGCGCCCGCCGCGCCGATGGCCTCGGTGAGCACCCAGTGCAGCCGGGAGGCGACGACCGGCCGGTCCGACCAGTCCAGCGTGTAGACGAAGCCCGGCTCGCCGTCGGGCGCCCAGCCGACCTCGACGGCGGCGTCGAACAGGCTGCGGGCGTCGGGCAGCAGCCAGTCGGGGGCGTCGGCGCCCAGCGCGGCCTCCAGGTGGAGCAGCAGGCGGGACCACTCGAGCCAGTGCCCGGGGGTGGAGCCGTAGGGGCGGAACTTGTCGTTCGGGCGGTCGGCGTTGTAGTCCGGCAGCGGCCGCCAGCCGGCGTCGAAGTGCTCCGGCAGCCGCCAGCCGTTCTCGCGGGCTGCGGTGTGCACCAGGTGCTCGGCGATGCTGGTGGCGCGGGTGAGCCAGCGGTCGTCGCCGGTCACCGCCGCGACGGTGAGGAAGGCCTCGACCGTGTGCATGTTGCTGTTGGCGCCGCGGTAGGCCTCCAGCTCGGTCCACGTGCGGTCCCAGCTCTCCACCGACCGGCCCTCGTCGTCCCGCCAGAAATGCTGCTCCACCACCGCGAGCGCCTCCTGCAGCAGGTTCGCGGCGCCCGGCCGCCCCGCGGCGGTGGCGCTGGCCGCGGCCAGCACGACGAACGCGTGGTCGTAGGCGGACTTGCCGGTGGCCGCGGGTTCGCCCTCGGGCGTGAGCGAGGAGTACCAGCCGCCGTGCCCGGCATCACGGAACGGACCGGCCAGGGCGGCGAGCCCGGCGTCCACCAGCGGCCCGGCGCCGGGCCGACCGCGGAGGTGGGCCAGGGCGAAGACGTGCGTCATCCGCGCGGTGATCCACAGCTGCGGCGCCTGCCGGGGGTCCGGCCGGCCCTCGTCGTCCAGCCAGGCGAAGCCGGTCGGAGCGCCGCCCGCGGCCTCGGCGAAGGCGAGCAGCCGGTCGCCCTCGCGGTCCAGCCAGGCCCGGTGGCTCGGCAGGGAGATCCACGAGCCCGACTGCGGGGAGTCACCGGTCGTCGTCATGGGTCCTCCTCGGGGATGGCCGATCAGGTGGGCCGGCAGCGGTCGGTGGAGGGACCCTAGCGCTCGGCAACGGCTGGGTCTCGGCTGGATATCGGTGGCTTGACATCGATGACAAAGCGGTTGTTGCATGACGCAGGTCACCGATGACCGCTCGTCGAACCCTTGAAGGTGCCCGCTGTGCCCGTTCCCGCTCCGACCGCGCGAGCGCTGCTCGTGCTGCCGTCGGGCGTGCAGCCGGGGGCCGGTCGTGCGTGAGCGCGTGACGCTGCGTGACGTCGCCCGCGTGGCGGCGGTCAGCGCGAAGACCGTCTCCCGGGTCGTCAACGGGGATGCGCACGTCACCCCCGGTACGCGCGCCAGGGTGCAGCAGGCGATCGCCGAGCTCGGCTTCCAGCCCAACCTGGTGGCCCGGTCGCTGCGGGTCGGTCGCGCCGACGTGGTGGGGCTGGTCGTGGAGAGCCTCGCCGACCCCTTCTTCGCCCGGCTCACCAGCGCCGTCGAGCAGGCCGCCCACGAGCGGGGACTGGCGGTGATGGTTTCCAGCGTCGGCAACCGTGAGCCGGAGCGGGAGTCGGTGATCGTGGAGAGCCTGCTCGTGCGCCAGGTCGCCGGCCTCATCGTGGCCCCGATGGCGCAGAGCCACACCTACCTCGCCGGCACCGGCCGGCGGACGCCGATCGTGTTCGTGGACCGGCTCCCGGAGGGCATGGTCAGCGACGCCGTGCTGGTCGACGACCTCGCCGCCGGGGAGATGGCGACCCGGCACCTCCTCGACCACGGCCACCGGCGGGTCGCCTTCCTCGGGTCCGAGCTGCGCAACCCGACGACCCGGTTGCGCCTGGCCGGCTACCGCCGGGCGCTGGCTGCGCACGGGCTCGCCGAGGAGGAGTCGCTCGTGGCCGTGGGCGCCGGGACGGCCGCCGAGGCCCGCGTGGCGGCCGAGCAGCTGCTCACCGCACCGCAGCCGCCCACGGGGATCTTCTCGTCGAACATGCGGTGCTCGCTGGGCCTGGTGCCCCTGCTCCACGGCTGCGGTCGCACCGACGTGGCGGTGGTGAGCTTCGACGACTTCGCGATGGCCGACTCGCTCGTGCCGGCGGTCACGGTTCTCGACCACGACCCCGAGGTCATCGGTCGCGCCGCCGCGGAGCGGCTGTTCCGCCGGCTCGACGACCCCGACGCCCCCGCGGAGACGGTGCTGGTACCGGTCGGCCTCGTGCCACGGGGCTCCGGCGAGCTCCGGCCGCACGACGGGGAGTTCGTCCCGGACCACGACGGGGTGCAGGACAGGTTGCAGGACGTGGTGCGCCACGGAGGAGAAGGGAGGGCGTCGACCATGACGTCGCTGAACGCACAGGAGGTGGCGCGGTGACCCCCGCCCTCGAGGCCCGGGGCCTCCGGCGCGAGTTCGGGCACGTCCGTGCTCTCGACGGCGCCGACTTCGACGTCAACGCCGGCGAGGTGGTCGCCCTCATCGGTGACAACGGCGCGGGGAAGAGCACGCTGGTCAAGGCGCTGTCGGGCTCGCTCGCGGTGGACTCGGGCGAGCTGTACAGCGACGGGAAGCGGGTCACGATCGACAGCCCGGCCGCGGCTCGCGCGCTCGGCATCGAGACCGTCTACCAGGACCTCGCGCTCGCCCCGCACCTGGACCCGGTGCAGAACATGTACCTCGGGCGGGAGGTCATGCGGTCCGGCCTGCTCGGCAAGCTCGGCTTCATGGACCACGGCGAGATGAAGGCGAAGACGCAGCGGGCGTTCGCCGACCTCGGGGCGACGGTGCGGGACTTCGCGGCACCCGTCGGCGCGATGTCCGGTGGCCAGCGGCAGCAGATCGCCGTGGCACGGGCCGCCGCGTGGGCCAGTCGGGTGATCTTCCTCGACGAACCCACGGCGGCGCTCGGCGTGGTGCAGACCCGCAACGTGCTGGACCTGATCAAGCGCGTGCGCGACCGCGGCATCGCCGTCGTCTTCATCAGCCACTCGATGCCGCACGTGATCGAGGTGGCCGACCGCATCCAGGTGCTGCGGCTCGGCCGCAGGGTGGCGACCTACGACGCCAAGCAGACCTCGATGGAAGAACTGGTGGGAGCCATGACCGGCGCGATCAGCCAGGAGGCGGCGTGAGCACCGTGGCGGCGACCCAGCAGGACACCGGCGCGCCCGAGGAGGAGAGGCCGAAGAGCGCGCTGCAGCGCCTCGTCGGCGCCCAGGCCTTCCAGATCCTGGGGGTGCTGCTCATCCTCATCGTGCTGTTCAGCATCGCCGAGCCGGACGCGTTCCTGTCGGTGAACAACTTCCGCAACGTCGTCGTCAACGTCTCGATCCTGGCGATCATCGGCGTCGGGATGACGTTCGTGATCATCACCGGCGGCATCGACCTGTCCGTCGGCAGCGTGCTGGTCTTCAGCGGGGTGGTGGCGGCCAAGACCATGACGGCCCTCGGCGGGCAGGGCGTCGGCGTCTCGATCGTCGGCGCCCTCGTCGCCTGCGCCTCGGGCACGCTGTGGGGGCTCTTCAACGGCGTGGTCGTCGCCCGCCTGAAGGTGCCCCCGCTGATCGTCACCCTCGGGACGCTGGGCATGGCGCTGGGCGCCGCCCAGATCCTCACCGGGGGCATCGACCTGCGGGGCGCCCCGACGGTGCTGACCGACACGATCGGCTTCGGGCGGCTGTTCGGCCAGATCCCCTACCTGTCGCTCATCGCGCTGGCGGTCGTGCTGATCGGCGCGGTGATCCTGCACCGCACCCGGTTCGGCCGGTACACCTACGCCGTCGGCTCCAACGGCGAGGCCGCGCGACGGGTCGGCGTGAAGGCCGACCGGCACCTGGTCCTCGTGTACACGCTGGCCGGCTTCTGCGCCGGGCTGGCCGGCATCCTGAACCTGGCGTTCTTCTCGTCGACCACGATCGCCGGGCAGTCGAACACCGCGCTCAACGTCATCGCCGGTGTCGTCATCGGCGGGACGAGCCTCTTCGGCGGCATCGGCACGATCGCCGGCACCGTGATCGGGCTGTTCATCCCCGCCGTCCTCCAGAACGGCTTCGTGATCATGGGTGTCCAGCCCTTCTGGCAGCAGGTCGTCGTCGGTGCGTTCCTCATCGCCGCGGTCTACGTCGACCAGGTCCGCCGCGCCGCGGCGAGCCGCGGGGCCAGCACCCGCCGCACGTTGTTCTCCCGGTTCTCCCGCCCACCAGGGGCACGTCGAAAGGAAGCACAGTGAACAGAGGCACCACGGCCAGGATCGCCGCCATCTCGGCGCTCGCCCTCGGTCTCGCCGCGTGCGGCGGGGACGACGCGGGTGAGGGTGGAGCCGGCGGGGGCGGCTCCGAGGCCTACGAGATCGCCTTCGTGCAGGGCGTCGCCGGTGACGAGTTCTACATCACCATGGAGTGCGGTATCCAGGAGGCGGCCGAGGAGCTCGGAGTGGAGGTCACCACCCAGGGCCCCCAGCAGTTCGACCCCGCGCTGCAGACGCCGATCGTCGACAGCGTCGTGGCGAGTTCCCCGGACGGGCTGCTCATCGCCCCGACCGACGTGACGGGGATGTACCGTCCGATCAAGGCAGCGGCGGACGCCGGTATCACCGTCGGCCTCGTCGACACCACCCTGGAGGACCCGTCCATGGCGGTCACCCAGGTCGCCTCGGACAACGAGGGTGGCGGGGCCGCGGCCTTCCAGGCCATCCAGGAGGCCAACCCGGACGGTGGCAAGGTCCTCATCGTCGGGCACGAGCCGGGGATCAGCACCAACGAGGCGCGGATCAAGGGCTTCCTCGACGCCCTGGCCGAGGACCCGAAGTTCACCGCGCTCCCCACGCAGTACGCGCAGAACGAGGTCGCCGAGGGAGCCCGGATCGTGACCTCGACGCTGCAGTCGGACCCGGACCTCATCGGCATCTTCGGCACGAACCTGTTCGCCGCGGAAGGTGCGGCGACGGGTCTGCGTCAGGCGGGTGCCCAGGAGCAGGTCACCGTCGTGGGCTTCGACGCGGGCCCGGCCCAGGTCGAGGCGCTGGAGAACGGCACCGTGCAGGCCCTCGTCGCCCAGCAGCCGGCCGACATCGGCCGGCAGGGCCTCGAGCAGGTCGTCGCCTCGCTGAACGGCGAGGAGGTCGAGGCCGAGATCCAGACCGGGTTCACGATCCTCACGCAGGAGAACCTGGCCGACAACCAGGACGCGCTGTACCGCTCCGACTGCTGATCCCGACGCGCGACGCCCCGTCCCTCTCGCGAGGGGCGGGGCGTCGCGCGTCCGTGCCCGGGCTCAGCCGGCGACGTCGTCGCCGGTTGTCTCCGGGACGTCGAGGTGGACGACCAGATCGGCGCGCGACCGCGACGTCTCGACGGTGCGGCCGTTGCGCCCGTCGACCGAGCGCACCCACTCCTCGGCCGCCTCCCGCGCGTGACCGTAGGAACGCCGCCGGCGAACCAGGCGGCGTTCGCGCACGTCCGGCGGCACCTCGAGGTACCAGACCTCGTCGAGGCAGGCCCGCACCGCCGACCAGCCGTGCTCCTCCAGCAGCAGGTAGTTCCCCTCGGTCAGGACGAGCGGGACCTCCGGGCCGACCGGGACGGCGCTGCCGATCGGTTCCTCGAGGGCGCGGTCGAACACCGGCGCGTAGACCGGCACCGGGGGCGGCGTCCGGAGGCGGCCGAGGAGGGCGACGTACCCGTCCACGTCGAAGGTGTCCGGTGCTCCCTTCCGGTCGGCGCGCCCGAGACGCGCGAGTTCGACGTTCGCGTAGTGGAAGCCGTCCATGCCGACCAAGGCCGCCCGGTCGCCGAGACGGTCGAGCAGCGCGGCGCAGAGGGTGGACTTCCCCGCACCGGGGGCGCCGGTGATGCCCAGGACGCGCCGGGTGCCCCCTCGTGCCAGGGCGGCCGCCCGGTCGACCAGTTCCTGCGGCGTCGCCCGGACGACCGGCGGGGTGCCCGCGCCGGTCGGAGCCCGTTCCTGCACCGTCCACGTCCTCCCGCGCCGGCTGCCGCTGCGGCGCGGGATGGCCGCAGCGGGGCACGGAGGACCGTAGAGACGGGTCGGCCCCGCCGTCAACGCACCGGGCGGATGTCCATGTCACCGGTGACATGGACGTCGTGCTGTGGTTGCATCGGGCGGCGGACCGGCGCTCCTGCGGCGGTGCACGACCGCGACGGCACCTGCTGAGGAGATGCGCTTCCATGACCGACTTCAACGGCCGCACCGTGCTGGTCACCGGGGCAACCGGCGGCATCGGCGGGGCCACGGTGCGCCGGCTCCGGGCCTCGGGGGCGGACGTCATCGCCAGCGGCCGCTCGGTCGGGTCGCTCGAGGCGCTGGCCGCCGAGACCGGCGCCCGTCCGCTCGCGTTCGACCTGACCTCCGAGGACAGCGTCCGGTCGGCGGTCGAGGGGCTGGACCTGTGGGGTGTGGTCAACTGCGGGGGCTTCGGCGGGGAGATCGCCACCCCGATGGAGACCGACATCGACGTCTTCGACAAGGTCATCAGCATCAACGCCCGCGGTGCGCTGCTGGTCACGAAGTACGCGTCGGCGTCGATGATCCGGCTCGGCCGGGGCGGGGCCATCGTCAACGTGTCCAGCCAGGCGAGCCTGGTGGCGCTGCCCGGCCACATCTCCTACGGCTCGTCGAAGGCGGCGCTGGACAACATCACCCGCGTCTCGGCCCTCGAGCTCGGCAGGTACGGCATCCGCGTGAACAGCGTGAACCCGACCGTGGTCATGACCGAGATGTCGGCGTGGTACTGGGGGCGGCCCGACATCGAGGGCCCGTTCCTCGACCAGATGCCGCTGGGGCGCTGGGCGACCGAGGACGAGATCGCCGCGCCGATCGTCTTCCTCCTCAGCGACGACGCCTCGATGATCTCCGGCGTCTCGCTGCCCATCGACGGCGGCTACACCGCCCGCTGACGCATGCACTCCCGACCGCGCCCGGGGCGGACCGCAGCCCGATGACGACGATGCGGGACGTCGCCGCGCGCGCCGGGGTCAGCGCCAAGACGGTCTCCCGCGTCTTCAACGACGACCCGCACGTGCTGCCGGAGACCCGGGCACGCGTGGCCGGTGCGCTGCGGGAGCTGGGCTACGTCCCCAACTCCCTGGCCCAGTCCTTCCGCACCGGCCGCCCGCCGGTGGTGGGGGTGGCGGTCCCCGACCTCGCCGACCCCTTCTTCGCCGTCCTGGCCAAGGCGGTGGAGGAGGTCGCCGCGAGCGCCGACATGGCGGTCCTGGTGAGCAGCATCGGGTACGACGCGCGGCGTGAGGCGGCCGCCCTCGAATCGCTGCTCGGCCGGACGCTGAGCGGGCTGGTCGTCGCGCCGACGTCCCAGGACCACGGCCACCTCGCCACCTGGGCCACCCGGCTCCCGATCGTCTTCGTCGACCGGCCGCCCCGGAACCTGGCCGCCGACACCTTCACGGGGGACGACCGAGGGGGCGGCCGGATCGCCACCGAGCACCTGCTCGGCCGCGGTCACCGGGAGATCGCCTTCGTGGGGGACAGCCCGGCGATGACCACCACCGCCGAGCGGCTCGCCGGCCACCGGGCGGCACTGGCCGACGCGGGGCTGCGGCCGGGGGACGAGCTCGTCGCGTTCGGCGCGGTCGACCAGGAGAGCGCCGAGCAGGTCGTCGCCCGGCTCCGCTCGGCGGCTCGGCCACCGACGGCGCTCATCACCGGCGACGCGCGGACCACGATGACGCTCGTGCCGGCGCTCGCCGGCAGCAGCTGGGCGCTCGTCGGCTTCGGGGACTTCCCCATGGCCCACATGCTCTCGCCGGCGCTGACCGTCGTCGACCAGGACCCGGCCGCTCTCGGGCGGCTCGCCGCCGAGCGGGTGGTCGCGCGGATCGGGGCTCCTGGCCGCCGCTTCCGCCGGCAGACGGTCCGCCCGGTCCGGCTCCTCGAGCGCCGGTCGTGCTGGTCGCCGGCCGACGCCGGGGTCCTGTTCCCCTCCTCCTGCCCGGGACCCGGTGCCGTCGACCCCCCGGGCGGGGCCGCGGCAGCACACGTCGGTACCCGCCTCCCCGACACCCCGTCGACGCTCGCCGAGGAGCCCCTGCCGTGACCGCCACCCCCTTGCGCACTTCGACCCTGCCCACGCTCCCCGAGGCGGTGCGGCGGCCGGCCTACGACCGCACCGCGGTCGCCAGCGGTGTCGTCCACCTGGGCGTCGGTGGCTTCCACCGGTCGCACCAGGCGGTCTACTTCGACCGGTTGCTGGCGCTCGGGCACGCCGAGTGGGGGATCACCGGCGTGGGGGTGCTCGCCGCCGACCGTCCGCTGCACTCGGCGCTCCGCGCCCAGGACGGGCTCTACACGCTGGTGCTCAAGAGCGCGGACGGGTCGATCGAGCCCTCCGTGGTCGGCTCGCTCGTGCAGCTCCTCCTGCTGGACGACGATCCCGCGGCGGTGCTGGCGGCGTTGGTCGCGCCAGGAACCCGGCTGGTCACCCTGACGATCACCGAGGGCGGGTACAGCACCGACAAGTCCACCGGCCGCTTCCGGCTGGACGACGCGCTGGCCGCCGACCTGGACAGCCCGCGCCCCCGGACGGCGTTCGGGCTGCTCGCCGAAGCGCTGCGCCGGCGCCGCGCGGCCGGCACGCCGCCGTTCACCGTCGTCTCCTGCGACAACGTGGAGAGCAACGGCGACCTCACCCGGCAGACGCTGGTGGAGTTCACCCGGCTGCAGGAGGAGCGGACCGCCGACGGGCTCGCCGACTGGATCGCCGCCTCCGTCGCCTTTCCGAACTCGATGGTCGACCGGATCACCCCGGCCACCACCGACGAGGACCGCCGGCGGCTGACGGCCGAGACCGGGGTGGCGGACCGGTGGCCCGTGGTGGCCGAGCCGTACCTGCAGTGGGTGCTGGAGGACCGGTTCAGCGACGCCCGCCCGCCCCTGGACGAGGTCGGCGTCCAGCTGGTCGAGGACGTGCGCCCGTACGAGCTGATGAAGCTGCGGTTGCTCAACGCCAGCCACCAGGTGATGTCCTACCTCGGCTACCTGGCCGGGTACCGCCGGGTGGACGAGGTGATGGCGGACCCGCTCTTCCAGGACCTGGTCGAGCGGTACATGCGTGTGGAGGCGACGCCGACCCTGCCGCCGGTGCCGGGCACCGACCTCGCGGAGTACCGGCGCACCCTGCTCGAGCGCTTCGCGAACCCCGCCGTCAGCGACACGCTCCTGCGGAACTGCGCCGAGGGTTCCGAGCGGATCGCCACCTTCGTCCTCCCGGTCATCCGGGAGCAGCTCGCCACCGGCGGCCCGATCGACCTGGCCGTGCTGGCCGTGGCCGCCTGGGCGCGGTACGCCGGCGGCACCGACGAGACCGGTGCGCCGATCCCCGTGGTCGACGCCCGGCTGGACCGGCTCGCCCCGCTGCTGCGCCACCCGGGCGGCGACCCCCTCGCTGTGCTCGCGGTCGAGGAGGTGTTCGGCGACCTGGGGGCCGACGGACGTTTCCGGGGTGCCTTCGCGCGGGCGGCCGAACTGCTGGGCCGATCCGGGGCCCGGGAGGCGGCGGCGCGCACGCTCGGGTCCTGACCCGTTGGCCGAGGCCGGCGTCCGCCTGGATCAGGGGCTCGGCTCCGGCGGCCCGGGCTGGCCGGGTAGCTCGTCGTATCGGGTGTAGACGGCCTTCATCGCCCCGGAGGGGTCGAGCCTGGCGAGGATGGCGTCGGCGATGGTGGTCAGCTGATCGACCTGGTCGTCGTCGAGCGGGTCGACGACGTGGTGGCGGACGTTGGCCGCGTGGCCCGGGGCGGCCTCCCGCACCTTCGCCCAGCCGGCGTCGGTGAGCCGGGCGTCGGTCGCGCGCCGGTCCTCGGGGCAGGGGTGGCGCTCGACCAGTCCCCGGGTCTCCAGACGGCTGATCACGTGCGAGAGCCGGGGCAGCGTGGCGTTCGTGTGCCGGGCCAGGTCGGTCATCCGGAGCGTCCGGCCGGGTGCCTCGGAGAGCACCGCCAGGACGTAGTACTCGAAGTGCGTCACGGCGGCGTCCCTGCGCAGCTGCGCGTCGAGCACTCCCGGGAGCAGCTCGAGCAGCCCGATGAGCCGCACCCACGCGCGCATCTGCCGGGGTTCGAGCCACGGAGTGTCCACGGTGACGTCCTGATGTCGATGGTTGTATGAGCAAGCATTCTGGCGCAGAATGGAAGTTGAAGGGACAACCATTCACCCGCAGGGGTGCCGACGCGGCATCGGGCCTCCTCGCACTGCCGCACATCACCGGCCGCCGTCGTACGGCCACGCGCGTGCGCGCCCGAGCGTCCGCCGCCTGACATCCGCACAGGAGCAGAACCGATGACCAGCAACCCGTCGCCGTCGGGCGACCGCATCACGCAACAGGGCCGGGTGACGGTATCCCGGGCCGACGTGGCCACCGGCGTCCCCGGCCGCTACGCCAAGCAGCTGGTGTCGCACCTGGGCCGCAAGGTCGCGTTCACCGGCGACGCCACCAGCGCCCCTGCGACCGCTGTGATCGGCGGTGCCACCGCCGGCATCGTCGTCGGCGACGGCGTGCTCACCCTGTGGGCTGCCGGCGACGACGAGGAGTCGGTCGCGCGGGTCGAGCACGTGCTCGGCAGCCACCTCGAGCGCTTCGCCCAGCGCGAGGAGCTCACCGTCCGCTGGGTCCGCACGGCAGGTGCTCCCTTCCCCAGCGCGGGGATGTCCGTGGCGGCCCCGGCCACGAGCACCGAGGAGTCCGCATGACCACGCCGGCCCCCACCACGACGGCTCTCGCCGACGCCCGGATCCCGGACGCACATCCCTTCGCCGCCCACCTGCGCCGGGTCCGCGACCTCGAGGCGGGGGAGCAGCACCGGCTCTGGACACCGGAGGACGGGCCGCTGCCGAGCCTCTACCTCTCCCACGGCGGTGGCCCGATGCCCTTCGCCAGCGACGAGTGGCTCGGCCCGTTGCACGGCTGGGCGCGCTCCCTGCCCAAGCCGAAGGCCATCCTGGTCGTGTCGGCGCACTGGGAGTCGGCGCCCCTGGCGGTCAGCGCCACCCGGCCGAGCGAGCTCGGCTACGACTTCGGCGGCTTCGACCCGCTGTACCACGCGTTCCGCTACGACACCCCGGACGCAGCCGACCTGGCCGCGCAGGTGGTCGGGCTCATGCCGGACCGCGAGCAGGTCCACCAGCACACCCGCCGCGGCCTGGACCACGGCGCATGGGTGCCCCTGAAGATCATGTACCCCGCCGCGGACGTCCCCGTCCTCCAGCTGAGCCTGCCCACCGAGGACCCGGAGGAGCTGCTGTCCCTCGGCGAGCGGCTCCGCCCGCTGCGGGAGCACGGGGTGCTCGTGGTCGCATCCGGCCACATGACCCACGGACTGCCGTTCCTCACCCGGCGGATGCTCGTGGACAACGAGGTGCCCGGCTGGTCGTCCGACTTCGACGCGTGGGCGGCCGACGCCCTGGCCCGTGGCGACGTCGACGAGCTCGCCCGCTTCCGCACCGCGGCCCCGGGCATGCCCTACGCCCATCCCACCGTGGAGCACTTCACCCCGGTCTTCGTCGCGCTCGGCGCGGCCACCGACCCGACGGCCCCGGTGGTCACCACGCTCGACGGCTACGGCCTCGGTCTCTCGCGGCGTTCGTTCCAGGCAGCCTGACCAGGCCGGCGGTCGCCGGGCCTCCGTCCACCCGGCCTGCCGGCGCCGGCCACGGGGGAACGGCGGAGGGCGCCGACCGCGGGCCCGATCGGCGGGGGACCCGGTGCGGCGGCCGTCCGCGCACGGCGGGAGTGGTGCGCGGGACGGCCAGCGGGACGTCACGGCGTTCATCCGGGCGGCGACCGGCGGCGGGAGCGGGCGACGGGGCCGAGTCGCGCATCCTCCTCGACGAGACCCCGCGCGCCGACGTCCGCGTGGCCGGGTGGCGGATGGACGACGTCCCGCCCGCGGGGATGCCGGTCCAGGTGCGGCGCACGGCCAACCTGCACGCCGGCGGGACGATCGAGGACGTCACCGACCGGTTGCACCCGGAGGTCGCCGCAGCCGCCACGCACGCCGGCCGTGCCATCGGCGACCCCGTGACCGGTCTGGACTTCCTCGCCCCGACCTCGACGGCCCCGACCACGTGTTCATCGAGGCCGACGAACGGCCGGGCCTGGCCGACCACGAGCCCCGGCCCGCCGCTGAGGCCCGGGGTGCCGACGACGTCGCGGACGTCGGAGCCGGCGCTAGGCCGCGACCGTGGTGGGCACGGCGTCGGACAGCCAGGCCACGACCTCGTCGCGGTAGGGCGCGATGCCCTTGTACCCGGCGATGTCGGCCGGGAGCTCGGCGACGATCGCCGAGAGCTGCTCGCCCCAGCCCGGGACCGTGACGATCTCGGCCAATGGCGCCATGTACGTGCGGATGTTGAACGTCAGCGTCCCGGTCAGCGGGAGCCGCGTCAGGTGCTCCAGCTCGATGCGCAGCTGCAGCCGGCCGTAGTCGCCGTCCCGCACCAGCTGCGGGATGTCGGCGTCCCACTCAGGCTTGACCTCCAGGCTGATGTCGCGGCGCGGCGATCCGTGCGCCGAGAAGGTCCAGTTGACCCGGCGGTAGGTCTGGTCGCCCGTGATGCCGCGCATGAACCGGGTGGCGCGGCTGGTCACGCCGTCCTCGTTGAGCCGGGGCACGGGGCCGTGGATCTCGTCGAGGTGCATGCCGATGTCGAACTTCACCGACCACGCGGCGGCCCAGGTGACCAGCGCGGCGTCGAACCACAGCCGGCCGCCGCGGTCGCTCACCATGAGGATGTCGTCGGGCACCTGGCAGCCGATCCAGGTGAGGGGATCGGTCGGCAGCGTGGCGGCATCGCCCAGGACGAACGACTGCTCGATGCCGAGGAGGTCGTTGCGCCAGGTGAAGGCCTGGGATCCGAGGTCGGTCAGGTGCATGGCGTCCGGGCGGGCGGTCACGAGCTCCCTGAGCAGGTACAGGAGCATGTCCCAGCAGGCCGGCTCCATGTGCGGGAGGACCTGGCGCCGCCCCGGATCACGGGCCAGCACGTCGCGGCGCAGAGCCATCTGCTCGGCGTAGTCGTCGCCCAGGTCGACGACGTGCTGACCCCAGGACCCGGCGGGCGTCTCCACGCGCCGGCGGGCGGGCTCGACGTTCACCGTGTACCGGAACGACCGGTCGGCGGGGGCGAAGGGCCAGGGCAGCCGGGACAGATCACTCACAGGTCCAGCTCCAGGTGGGTGTCGGCCGCCCGCGAGACGCAGGCGAGCATGTGGGTCGAGGACTGCCGGTCGGACTCGTCGAGGACCAGGTCCCGGTGTTCCACGCGGCCGGCGGCCACGGGGACCAGGCACTGGCCGCAGACGCCCTGGCGGCACATGTTCGGGACGTCGACGCCGGCGCCGAGCACCGCGTCGAGCAAGCTCGTGCCGCTGGGCACGGGGAGCTCCCTGTCGCTGCGGCGCAGCCGGGCGGTGAACGGCCTGCCTGGGGAGAGCTCCGGGGCCTGGAAGTGCTCGAGGTGCACCCGGGCCGGTGGCCAGCCGGCGGCGCGCGCCGTCGCGGTGAAGAGATCCAGGACGGGGGTGGGGCCGCAGGCGTAGGCGTGCGTGCCCCACGGCTGGACGGCCATGCGTTCGCGCAGCGCACCGGCCAGTGCCACCCGGCCCTGCGCCTCCACCAGGTCGGGGCCGGCCAGCTCCCGGACCTCGTCCAGGTGGGCGGCCGCGCCCGGGCGGTATCCGTAGACGACCTCCACCGGGCGTCCCCACGCACGGGCGGCGGACAGGTGCGACAGGATCGGCGTGACCCCGATGCCCGCCGCGACGAGGAACGCCTTCCGCGCGGCCAGTTCCGGCCGGAAGGCCGACCGGGGCGCCTCCACCGGCAGCAGGTCCCCTTCCCGCAGGACGTCGTGCAGCCAGGCCGAGCCCCCGTCGTCCCCGGTGCGGAGGACGGAGATCCGGTAGTCGCCCGGGGCGATCCCGGAACCGGTGAGCGAGTACGCGTTGCGGGTGCCGCCGGCGGTCACGACCAGGTGGCTGCCGGGCGCGTACCCGGCCAGCGACCGGCCGTCCGGGTCGGCCAGCACGATGTGCCGCACCCGGTCGGTCACCGCCTCGACCCGCGTGACCCGCAGCAGCTGCGTGGCCGGCGCGCTCATCCCGCCTCCCCGGCGCCGGAGACCGCGGAGGCGAGGTAGCTGCCCCGGTGCCCCGACGCGTGCGCGTGCACCTCGAGCCGCAGGTCGCACCCGGGGCAGTCGACCTCCGCGCCCGGAGTCACCGGGAGCCGCGTGGTCGTCTCGCAGTGGGCGCAGAACACCGGGATCGCCTCCCGGTCGACGGCGAAGGCGGTGATCTCCTCGGGCAGGAGCCCCATCCCGCGGGCCAGGGCGACCAGGGTGAGGACGTCGGGCTCGGGCCCGGCCACCAGCACCCGGTCGCCGACGTGCATCCCGTCGAGGCGGCGGGCGAGCGCGGCGGCCGACGACCCGTCCACGCCCGCGAGCCCCCAGCGCCGCACCGGCCGGCCGTGCTCCCGCGCCTCGGCCGCCCACCGGTCGACGACCTCGACGGCGCGGCCGCCGACCTCGACGAGGAGGTACGACCGGCCGCTGAGGTCCAGCGCCGGCGGCTGCGCCGGCCACGACGGCACGCTGGTGCGCCGTGCTCGGAGCTGCTCACCCGTCAGCACGGGGGGCATGCCGCACCGCGCAGCCAGGCGACGGCAGCGGAGCGGAAGCGGGTCAGGCCCTTGTAGTCGGCCATGTCCTGCGGCAGCTCTTCGAGGACGGCCGCGAACCGGTCCCGCCACGCGGGCACCCGCGCCAGGTCCTCCAGCGGCAGCAGGTAGGTCCGGATGAGGAACAGCACCGCACCGGAGCTGGGCAGGCGGACCAGGTGCTGGACCTCGACCCGCAGGTGCAGCCGGGCGCCGAGGTCCTGCTCCAGGACCAGGCGGCGGTCGGGGCCCCACTCGGGGTAAGTCTCCGTCGCGGTGTCCAGCCGCCGGCCGACGGTCATCGTCCAGTTCGTACGGCGGTAGGCCTCCCCGGGCTGGAGCCGCATGAGGAACTGGTGGGCGCGGTCGATGACGCCCTCCGGGTGCACCCGGGGAACGGGCCCGTGGATCTCGGGGAAGCTCATGCCCACGTCGAACCGCATCGACCAGTCGGCGGCAGCGGTGACGACGCCGGCGTCGGCCCACAGCGCGCCCTCGCGCTGGTCCAGGAGCACGAGGTCGTCCTGGACCTGCGGTGCGATGAACTCCAGGGGGCCGGACGGCAGCGTGCTGTCGTCGCCGAAGGCGAAGTCCTGGTCGACGCCCAGCAGCGCGTTGCGCCAGCGCCAGCGATCCCCGGCGAGGCGGTCGAGCGCGAACGCCGCCGGACGGGCCCGCTGCAGCTCGCCCATCACGTAGAGCATCGCGTCCCAGGAGGCGGGCCTCATGTGCGGCAGCTCCTGCAGCCGGGTCGGGTCCTCGGCCAGCAGGGCGGCGCACTCGGCGCTGTCGGAGGCGTAGTACTCGTCGACGTGCAGGACGTGCTCTCCCCAGCTGCCGGCGGCGGTCCGCCGTGGGGCGACCGCCGGCTCCACGTTGGTGCTGTACCGGTAGGCGTCCGTCGGGAAGGGAAAGGGGAACGAGGCGACGCGGGCGGGCAGGGCCCGGTCGCGGACGTCGGGTGCTGTCACAGGTCGAGCTCCAGGGCGGGGCCGGTGCTGCGCGAGACGCAGCACATGACGCTGTCGGCGGCGGCTTTCTCCGCCTGGGTGAGGAAGAGATCGCGGTGCAGGGGCAGGCCGGAGAGAACGGGCACGCGGCACTCGCCGCAGACCCCCTGCCGGCACAGGTTGGGCACGGGGACGCCGGAGTCCTCGAGGGCCTCCAGCAGGCTGACCCCGGACGGCACCGCGACCCGCCGTCCCGAGCGGGCGAGGGTCACCTCGAAGGGGTCGCCCGGGTCGAGCGCCGCGGCGGAGAAGCGTTCGGTGTGGACCCGCGCCTCCGGCCAGCCCAGCCGCTCCGCCGCGCTGAGGACCGTGTCGAGGAGAGCGGCCGGCCCGCAGGCGTAGAGGTGGATACCGAGCGGGGCGGAGGCGAGGGCGGCCTCGATGCGGGCCACGAACCCGGCCACGTCCGGGTGCTCCTCCAGGCGCGGGCCGCAGAGCTCGCGCAGCTCGTCCAGGTGGGCACCGGCGCCCGGGCGGTAGCCGTAGAGGAGCGTGAAGTCCCGGTTCCACCTCGCCGCGGCGCGTGCGTGCGAGAGCAACGGGGTGATGCCGATGCCGCCGGCGACGAGCAGGTGGTGCCGCGCGGTGGCGACGGGCGCGAATGCGCTGCGCGGCCCGTCGGCCGCCACGACGTCGCCGACCACCAGGTCGTGCACCCACCGGGAGCCGCCGGACCCGTCGGGGCAGAGCAGCACCGAGATCGAGTAGCTCTCCGGTGCGATGCCGGCGCCGGTCAGCGAGTAGGCGTTGCGCCGTTCGCCGCAGTGCAGCACCAGGTGGCTGCCCGGCGGGAAGGCGGGAAGCGCGGCCCCGTCGGCTGAGGCGAGCTCGACCGTCCGGATGCCCGGTGCCGCCTCTCGCACGCCGGTGACCCGGAGCAGGAGGGTGCCCGGGCCGGCGTGCACCACGGTCCCCGCGGGCGCGGGCGCGGGCGCGGGCGGGGTCACCGCGATCATGCCGGCACCCCCGTCAGCGCCTCCGGCCCGGCGTCCTCGGCGTCGACCATGTACCCGAGGTAGGCGCCCAGCCGCCGGGACACGTGGTGGTAGACGTGCAGCGTCCGCCCGCAGCCCTGGCAGGTGCAGGTCGCCCCGATGGCAGCGGAGGTCTGCGTCTCGTGCGTGCAGTGGGCGCAGTGGACCCGGCGGCTGGGGATCCCCGTCACGTGGGTCAGCACCTCGGCGGGGACGGCTCCCAGCCGGAGGGCCCGGGCGCGGGCCCGGAGGACGCCCTCCTCCGGGCCCGCTACGAGCAGCCGCCAGCCGATCAGGGCCTCGCTCGCCCGGGCGTCCACCCAGGCGAGCGCCTCGGTGGTGGTGCGCGCCCGCAGCACGCTCACCGCCGCCCCGGCGGCCGCGGCCTCCGCCGCCCAGGCGGTGACGACAGGGCCGGCGGCCTCGTCCAGGCCGAGGACGGCGGCGCTGCGGACGCCGTGGGGGAGGGCCGGTGGAGCGGCCGCCCACCGGGGCACGCTGGTGTGCTCGATCCCCATGCCGATCAGGGAGCGAAGGACCGCTGGCCGGTGTAGAAACCCAGCGCCCGGTCGGGGGTCTCGAAGCGGATCCGCGAGCCCTTGGGGAAGAACAGCACGTCCTTGGGGCGGGCGACCACCCGCGCGCCGCTGTCGAGGTCGGTGAGGTGGAACTCGCCTTCCACGACGACCTTCATCTCGTCGTAGGTGTAGGTGTAGTCCAGCGGCTCGCCGGCGAGCAGCTCGAAGAAGCCCGAGCACAGTTCCGAGCCCCCGGGGTTGGCGAACGTGTCGCCGATGGCGGCGTTGACGCCGGGAACCTCCATGCTCGGCAGGTCCCCGTAGGTGCCGCTCGCATGTCCGAAGACCATGGTGCCGGTGGTGGTCATGTCCGCCTCCTCAGCGTGGGAGCGGTCGGGCGACCGATCCCTGTGGGTGGACGACATGTAACGCCAGTGGACGATCGGATGGGTGTCATCGCTGTAACGAGTGGGTGACGGGGGTCGATCGAGGCGCGGGTGCACCTCTCCCGTCCGGGTCATGCGACCGCGGTGGAGCCCGCCTCGCTCCCCGGCCGGCACCTATGCTCGCGCCGTGGAGGCGACCCCCGAGCCCGGCGGGCACGACGAGGCACCCGGCGGGCAGCTGGAGGACGTCATAGCGATGCGCGTCCGCGAGTTCCGGCTGGCCAAGGGCGTCTCGCTGGCCGAGCTCGCGCGGAGCACCGGCCTGAGCAAGGCGATGCTGTCGAAGATCGAGCACGCCCAGACCTCCTGCAGCCTGTCCAGCCTCGCGCGGCTGGCCGAGGCGCTGGCGGTGCCGGTCACGGCGCTGTTCCGTGGCGTGGACGCAGAACGCGAGGCGGTCTTCACCCCCGCCGGCCACGGCGCGCAGATCGTCCGTCGGGGTAGCAACGTCGGGCACCTCTACCAGCTCCTGGGGGCGCTTCGCGGGGAGCACAAGCGGCTGGAGCCGCTGCTGGTCACCCTCACCGAGGCCAGCGAGGTGTTCCCGCTGTTCCAGCACCCGGGCACCGAGTTCATCTACGTCCTCGAGGGCGCGCTCACGTACGGCCACGGGGAAGCCCGCTACGAGATGCGTCCCGGTGACTCGCTGGTCTTCGACGGCGAGGGGCCGCACGGGCCGGTCCAGCTGACCGAGCTCCCCATCCGCTTCCTGACCGTCACCGGCTACGGGCACGTCGTCTAGGTCCCGTCCGGCCGGCCCGCAGCACGTGCGGCGGAACTCTCGCTTTCGTAACGCAGATTCACGTCGGTGTAACCACGAGCGCGTCCAGCGCCATGAGACTCCGTTTCACGACGTGACACGCGGCGACCGCCTCGTACCCCGGTACCCCGGTGCCGGGCGGGCGGTGGTCGCCGGCGGTGGCGTCCCCGCACCCGGCTCCGGGTGCGACCCACCGATGTCGTGGCGTGGCCGGCTCCCGCCCGACCGACCTGAGGAGAGTGGCTCATGCCCGCAGCCGATCTCGCCTGGCTCCTGGCGGCGTTCGCCCTCGTGCTGCTGATGTTCCCGGGCCTCGCCCTGTTCTACGGGGGCATGCTCGGCAGCAAGAACATGCTCAACATGGTGATGATGGTCATGAGCACGCTGGCCGTCACGAGCGTCCTCTACGTGCTCTTCGGCTACGGGCTGGTGTCGGGCGACTCGCTCGGCGGCTGGGGTCTGATCGGCAACCCGGCCGACCACCTCGGCCTGGCCGGCTTCCACGACGACGGGGGCACCGGCGGAGCGGAAGGCGTCTACTGGACCGCCTTCTTCATCCTGTTCGCCGCCATCACGATCGCGATCGTGGCCAGCGGTGCAGCCGGCCGGATGAAGTTCGGCTCCTGGCTGGTGTTCTCCGCCGTGTGGCTCACCCTCGTCTACTTCCCGCTCGCGCACTGGGTGTTCGCCTTCGACGACGAGGAGAGCGGCGTCGTCGGTGGCTGGATGCGCAACGTGCTCCAGCTGCACGACTTCGCCGGCGGCACCGCGGTGCACATGAACGCCGGCGTCGCCGCCCTGGCGCTCGCGATGGTCCTCGGCAAGCGGCGCACGCCGACGCACCGACCGCACAACCTGCCCCTGGTCGTCCTGGGCGCCGGCATCCTGTGGTTCGGCTGGATCGGGTTCAACGGGGGCTCGGCGGCCGGGGCGAACTTCCTCGCGCAGTACGTCGTCCTCACCACGCTGCTCGCCGGGTCCACCGGCATCCTCGGCTTCCTGCTGGTCGAGAAGCTGCGCGACGGCCACGCCACGACGCTCGGCATGGCCTCCGGGGCCATCGCCGGCCTGGTCGGCATCACCCCCTCGGCGGACACGGTGAACGCCGTCGGTGCACTGGTGGTCGGCTTCGTCGCCGGTGCGGTCGTAGCCTGGGCGGTGACGTGGAAGACCAAGCTGGGCGTCGACGAGAGCCTCGACGCGTTCGCCGTGCACGGCGTCGGCGGCATCGCCGGCACCCTCTGCGTCATGCTCATCGGCGCGTCGAACTCGCCGGGCGGCGTGCAGGGCATCCTGCTCGGCGGGAGCTTCGACATCGTCTGGCGCGAGCTGGTGGCGATCGTCGCGACCTGCACCTTCTCCTTCGTGATGACCTACGCCATCGCCTGGGTGCTGCAGCGCACGATCGGGCTGCGCGTCGACGAGGCGACGGAGGACGCCGGCCTGGACGTCGCAGTCCACGCCGAGTCGGCGTACGACTTCGACCGGGGCGTGAGCCCCACCCGCGTGGGCGCGACCGTCTACGGCCCGGACCAGGTGCCCCCCGCGCCGATTGCCGCAACCCCGAGGTCGCCCGTCTGACCCGCCGCCGCCTCCCGGCGGCAGTCACGAGAAACCGGAGGCCGGTCCCTGAGGGGGCCGGCCTCCGGCGCGTCGCGCGAGGTCCCCCGCAACACGAACCTGGCGCCACCGTAACGCCGCGGAAACCCAGGGAGTGTTAACTCGTATGCGACAGAGGTTCATGACAGTGAACAGTCGCAGGAGGATCCCGTGCCGCTCACCGCCACCCGTCCCGAGGCCCCGCCGGCGGCCCTCGCGACCGCACCCGAGACGCTCGACCTCGCCACGCGGGCCCGCGCCGACGGCACGCAGTTCATCCTCGCGCTCTTCGTCGACCTCACCGGCAAGCCGTGCGCCAAGCTCGTCCCGGTCGAGGCGGTGGAGGAGCTGCAGGCCGACGGTGTCGGTTTCGCCGGGTACGCCGTCGGCGCCATGGGTCAGGAGCCGAAGGACCCGGACCTCATCGCGATCCCCGACCCCGCCTCGTACATGCCGGTGTCCTTCATCCGCCCCGGGCTGGCGATCGTGCACTGCGACCCGCACGTCCAGGGCCGGCCCTGGCCGTACGCGCCACGGGTGATCCTCAAGGAACAGCTGGCCCGCGCCGCGGAGCTCGGTCTGGACCTCAAGGTCGGCGCCGAGGTCGAGTACTTCCTCGTGGAGCGCGGCCCGGACGGCACCCTGCGCCCGGCCGACCCCAAGGACACCGCCGAGCGCCCCTGCTACGACGCCCGCGGCCTCACCCGCATGTACGACCACCTGACCGAGGTCTCCCGGGCCATCAACTCGCTGGGCTGGGGCAACTACGCCAACGACCACGAGGACGGCAACGGGCAGTTCGAGCAGAACTTCCGCTACGCCGACGCGCTGACCACCGCCGACCGGGTGGTCACCCTCCGGTACCTGCTCTCGGTCCTCGCCGAGCAGCGGGGCATGACGGCCACCTTCATGGGCAAGCCGTTCACCGACCGCACCGGCAGCGGCCTGCACATGCACCTCTCGCTGTGGCGCGACGGCGCACCGGTGTTCCCGGACGCCGGGGACCCGCGAGGCCTGGGGCTCTCGGCGCTGGCGTACTCCTTCCTCGCCGGGCTGATCGACCACGCCTGCGGCCTGCAGGCGGTGCTGGCCCCGACCGTCAACGCCTACAAGCGCACCGGCGCCACCGGCACGCGGTCCGGCGCCACCTGGTCCCCACGCACGGCGTCCTACGGCGGCAACGACCGCACCCACCTGCTCCGCGTGCCGGACGGCAACAGGGTGGAGCTACGCGGCGGTGACGGCTCGGCGAACCCCTACCTCGCTGCGGCGGCGGCGCTGGCCGCCGGGCTGGACGGGGTCCGCCGGGGGCTGGACCCGGGCGACCCGGGGGCGACGACCAGCAGCCCGCTGCCGCCCACGCTGCTGCACGCGGTCGAGGCCCTGGAGACCGACCCGGTGGTCGCGGGAGCCCTGGACGTCGCCGGCCCGGGAGTTGCCGCCTACTTCGCCGGCCTCAAGCGCGAGGAGTTCTTCGAGTGGCACGGGCAGGTGACCTCCTGGGAGGTCGACCGGTACGTGACCGCCTTCTGACCAGCCGGTTCGTCGAGAGGAAACAGCCCCATGTGCGGGATCGCCGGGCTCCACCTGCGGGAGCCCTCCCTGTACCCCCGGCTCGGTGAGCTGCTGACCGGGATGCTCTGCCAGGTCACCGAGCGAGGACCGGACTCCGCGGGGGTCGCCGTCTACGGGGATCCGCGCTGGTCGCCGCCGGGGGAGTCGACGGTGTCGCTGCTCCCCGGCGACGCGAGCGCCCAGGAGATCGGGACGGCGCTGCGCGAGCGGCTGCCCGGGGCGGTGGTGGTCGTCGCCGGGCAGACGCTGGTCGTGCACGCCCCCACCGACCCCGGCACGCTCGTCGCCGCCGTCCGCGCCGTGGCGCCCGGGGGGATCGTGATCGGCCAGGGGGAGGACCTCGCCGTCCTGAAGGGCGTCGGCCACCCGCAGGCCCTCGCCGCCGAGTTCGGCCTGCTGTCGGCGCAGGGCTGGCAGGGCGTGGCGCACACCCGGATGGCCACCGAGTCGGCGGTGACGCCGGAGGGCTCGCACCCGTTCTCCGTCGGCCTGGACCAGTGCCTCGTGCACAACGGCTCCTTCGCCAACCACGCGACGATCCGCCGCGAGCTCCGGGCCGGGGGCATGACGTTCGACAGCGAGAACGACTCCGAGGTCGGCGCCCGGTTCGTCGCCGCCCAGCTCGCCGCCGGCTACGACCTGGAGAAGTCGCTGACGTTGCTGTGCGAGCGGTTCGACGGCTTCTACACCCTGCTGGTCGCCACCCGGGACAGCTTCGCGGTGGTCCGCGACGCCATCGCGTGCAAGCCGGCCGTCGTCGCCGAGACGCCCGAGTGGGTCGCCATGGCGTCGGAGTACCGCGCCCTCGCCGGGCTGCCCGGTGTCGAGAACGCCCGCATCTTCGAGCCCGAGCCGGAAGAGGTCTACGCATGGCAGCGCTGAGCACGTCCCTGGAGTTCGAGGAGCGGCGGGTGGAGCTCGCCGAGCCCACCCTGGTGGACCTGGCCGTGTCCGACGTCCGCGCGCTCAACAGCGCGCTGCACGCCGTCGACGTCGCCGAGAAGGCGCCCACCTGGCGGGTCGCGAACCCCGGCGGCCGGCACAACATCGCCGTGGGTCTGGACGCCGACATCGACGTCGTGGTCGACGGGCACGTCGGCTACTACTGCGCCGGCATGAACAAGGCCGCGACGGTGACCGTCAACGGCAACGCGGGCGTCGGTGTCGCCGAGAACATGATGAGCGGGACCGTGCGCATCCGCGGCAACGCGTCGCAGTCGGCCGGCGCCACCGCGCACGGCGGGTTGCTCGTCGTCGAGGGGTCGGCGGCGGCCCGCTGCGGCATCTCGATGAAAGGCGTGGACGTCGTCGTCGGCGGCGACGTCGGCCACATGAGCGCATTCATGGGGCAGGCCGGCCGCCTGGTCGTCTGCGGTGATGCCGGCGACGCGCTCGGCGACTCCCTGTACGAGGCGCGGATCTACGTAGCCGGTTCGGTGAAGTCCCTCGGCGCGGACTGCGTCGAGAAGGAGGTGCGCGCCGAGCACCTCGCCGAGATCGCCGGCCTGCTGGCCGCCGCCGGTATCGACGCCGACCCGTCGTCCTTCCGGCGGTACGGCTCCGCCCGGCAGCTCTACAACTTCCACGTCGACAACGCCTCGGCGTACTGAGGAGGGGCACCCCGTGACCGACAACCCCGCACTGGCCCCCGACCCCGCTCTCCGCGAGTCCGCCACCTTCGACCGCGCGACCATCGCCGACATCCAGCGCGCCGCGGAGACCGGCATCTACGACATCCGCGGCGGCGGCGCCAAGCGCAAGGTCCCGCACTTCGACGACCTGCTCTTCCTCGGCGCCAGCATGTCCCGCTACCCGCTGGAGGGGTACCGGGAGCGCTGCGACACCGACGTCGTCCTCGGGAACCGCAACGCCACGTACCCGCTGCACCTGGCTACGCCGGTCACCATCGCCGGCATGAGCTTCGGTGCGCTCTCCGGGCGGGCCAAGGAGGCGCTGGGCCGCGGCGCCAGCGAGGTCGGCACCTCCACGACCACCGGCGACGGCGGGATGACACCGGAGGAGCGCGGCCAGTCCAAGCACCTCGTCTACCAGTACCTCCCGTCCCGCTACGGCATGAACCCCGACCACCTGCGCATGGCCGACGCCATCGAGGTCGTGCTGGGGCAGGGGGCGAAGCCCGGCGGCGGCGGGATGCTGCTCGGCCAGAAGATCACCGAGCGGGTGGCCGGCATGCGCACCCTGCCCATGGGCGTCGACCAGCGCAGCGCCTGCCGGCACCCCGACTGGACCGGCCCCGACGACCTGGAGATCAAGATCCGGGAGCTGCGGGAGATCACCGACTGGGAGAAGCCGATCTACGTCAAGATCGGCGCGACCCGCACCTACTACGACGTCAAGCTCGCCGCCAAGGCCGGGGCCGACGTCATCGTCCTCGACGGGATGCAGGGCGGCACGGCCGCGACGCAGGACGTCTTCATCGAGCACGTCGGCATCCCGACGCTCGCCGCGCTGCCGCAGGCCGTGCAGGCGCTCCAGGAGGAGGAGCTGCACCGGAAGGTCCAGCTCGTCGTCTCCGGGGGCATCCGGAACGGCGCGGACCTGGCCAAGTGCATGGCGCTGGGCGCCGATGCCGTCGCGATCGGCACCGCGGCGCTCATCGCGCTCGGTGACAACGCACCGCACCTGGACGCGGAGTACCGCCGGCTCGGGTCGGCAGCAGGCTACTACGACGACTGGCAGGCCGGCCGCGACCCGGCCGGGATCACCACCCAGGACGACGAGCTCGCGCAGCGCCTCGACCCGGTTCAGGGCGGGCGGCGGCTGGCCAACTTCATCCGGGTGATGACCATGGAGGCGCAGATCATCGCCCGTGCCTGCGGCAAGGCGCACCTGCACTCCCTGGAACCCGAGGACCTGGTGGCGCTCACCATCGAGGCCGCCGCCATGGCCCGGGTGCCGCTGGCGGGCACCAGCTGGATCCCGGGGCGCGGGCTGTGACCGCGGCGGCCACCGCCGACGTCGTCGTCGTCGGCGGTGGGCTGGAGGGGACGTCCATCGCCTGGTCGCTGGCTCGACGAGGGGTGACCGACGTAATCGTCTGCGAGCGGGACACCGTCGGTTCCGGCGGCACCGGCAAGTCCAGCGGCATCGTGCGGTGCCACTACGGGGTGTCGTCGCTGGCCGCGATGGCCACCCGCAGCCTCGAGCTCTTCGAGAACGCGGCCGAGATCCTGGGCGACGACGTCGGCTTCCGGCAGACCGGGTACGTCGTCGGCGTCGGCGAGGCGAACGTGGACGCGCTGAGGGCCAGCCTGGCCAACCAGCGGGCGGTCGGCGTGCAGACCGAGGAGATCGACCGGGCGGAGGTCGGGCGCCTGTGGCCGGTGGCCGACCTCTCCGACTTCGCCGCGTTCGCCTGGGAGGCCCGCGGTGGCTACGGCGACGCCTACCAGACCGCCCAGGCGTTCGCGGCGGCCGCGCGGCGACTGGGGGTCCGCGTCCGCCAGGGCACGGCCGTCGCCGAGGTGCTGGCCGGCGGTGGCCGGGTCACCGGGGTGCGGCTCGTGGACGGTTCGGTGATCCGGGCGGGAACCGTCGTCGTCGCGGCCGGCCCCTGGTCGGTGCCGCTGCTGGCGGGGCACGGCATCGACCTGCCGATCCGCGTGCACCGCGAGCCGATCGTGGTGCTCGACCCGGGCGCCGACCTCGGGCAGCTCCCCGTCTTCTCCGATCTCGTCTCGCTGCAGTACATCCGGGCGGAGAGCGGTGGGCGGCTGCTGTTCGGCAACAGCGACCTGTCGATCCCGGAGCCCGCCGACCCCGACTTCTACCTGAACCGTGCCACCGACGACTTCCTGGAGATGGCGGGGCAGAAGATCTCGCACCGCTTCCCGGGGCTCGGGGACGCCTCGGTCACGGGCACCTATGCCGGGTGCTACGACGTGACGCCGGACTTCAACCCGGTGATCTCGGAGACGCCGGTGGAGTCGCTGCTCGTCGCCGCCGGGTTCAGCGGGCACGGGTTCAAGATCTCGCCGGCGGTGGGGCGGCTCGTCGCCGACCTGGTCGTCGACGGCAAGAGCTCGGACGTCGACGTCCCCGAGTCCGACTTCCGGTTGTCGCGGTTCGCCGAGGGCGCGCTGCTCACCAGTCCCTTCCCCTACGTCGGGGCGGGGGAGATGCGCTGACCCGCCGTCGCCGCGCAGGTCCGCCGCACCACCCAGCGTGATGCGGCGTACCGGGCCCACCTCGCTCGACCACACCACCGGCAGGCAGGCACGCCGTGCCTACGACGACGACCTCCGCGCGGACCGCCCCGTCGGGAGTGAGAGTGGTGGTGAGCCCGAGCGCGGGGGTCTCGTGGGGCTGCGGCGTGATGGCCGGGGTGGGCGCGACGACGATCATCGCCGTGGACATCGACGACCGGAAGCTGGAGTGGGCCCGGCAGTTCGGTGCCACCCACACGGTCAACTCGAAGGAGACCGACCCGGTCGAGGCGATCACGGGGTTCACCGGCGGGTTCGGCGTCGACGTCGCCATCGACGCCGTCGGCCACCCGGAGGTGTTCGAGCAGGCGTTCTGCGCCCGCGACCTGGCCGGCCGCGTGGTCATGGTCGGCGTCCCGACGCCGGGCATGGAGATCACCCTGCCGGCGATCGAGGTCTTCGGCCGGGGTGGTGCGGTGAAGTCCTCCTGGTACGGCGACTGCCTGCCCAGCCGCGACTTCCCGATGCTGGTCGACCTCTACCTGCAGGGCCGCTTCCCGCTGGAGGCGTTCGTCACCGAGACCATCGCGCTGGACGACGTGGAGGAGGCGTTCCACAAGATGCACGCCGGCGACGTGCTCCGCTCCGTGGTGGTGCCCGACACGTGAGCACCCGCGCGAGCCGGTCGTCCTCCCGTGCGGGGCGAGCGGAGTCGGCTCACACCTCGACGCCGGTGCCGCAGACTCCGCAGACCTCGAGCTCCTGGCGCTTCCACCGGGCCACCGGGACGAGGAACAGCGAGAACTGCCGGTACTGCCGGATCCGCGACCAGCGCGTGGTGTTGTGGCAGTTCGGGCAGGTGCGGGTCGCGCCAGGGCCGAGGTGCTTGCGCCTGGTGCCGAACCCGAAGAGCAGCAACATCACGCCAGCGTAGGGAGCGGACCGGTCAGCCGCCCGACGCGCGCTGCTGCTCGCTCCGTCCGGAGACCCTCGAGCTCCTCCTCGGGGCGGGCGCCCGTCACTCGCCGGGGTGCGGCGGGACGTCGTCGGCGACGACGGCGCCCCGGCTCCCTGCGGGCAGCTCCGGCCCCACGGTGGAGTCACGGACGGTCTGCCGCTCGGCCTCGGCGTTCACCGCGGCGCCGAAGAAGATGAGCAGGACGGTGGTCCACAGCCAGAACATGCTGATCGCCACGCCGGCGAGCGAGCCGTACGTCGACTGGTAGCTGCCCAGGCCCTGCACGTAGGAGAAGAACCCGTAGGTCACCGCCAGCCAGACGACCGTCGCCAGGACCGATCCGGGGGTGAGCCACCGCCACCGGGCGCGCGCCCGGGCCGGGCCGAACCGGTAGAGGACGGCCAGCGCCACGGCCATGAGCGCGGCGAGCGCCAGCCACGAGAGGACCTGGGTGGCGAGCCGGAGCGGGCCGGAGGACGTGGTGACCTCGGCCGCGGCGACCCCCGCGACGGCGAGCAGCGCGGCGAGGAGGACAGCACCGCCGAGGACGAAGACCAGGGCGAGCCCCACCCGGCGCGGGAAGCTCCGCGTCTCCGGCTGGTGGTAGGCGATGCCGAGCCCGTCGAGGAGGTAGGTCATCGCGGTGGTCGCCGTCCAGAGCGCCACGATCAGCCCGGTGAGCCCGCGGAAGGTGAGCACCTGGCCCGATGCCGCGGTGATCGTCGTGAGCTGGTCGGTCACGACCGCGTCGAGCTCCGTGGGCAGCACGTCCGCCATGCCCGACAGCTGCCGGCGGGCGGTCTCGGGCGTGTTGACGAAGCCGTAGATGGACAGCGCCGTCACCAGCACGGGGGCGACCGACAGGACGGCGAAGAACGCGACCCCGGCGCTCTGCACCATGAGGCGGTCGCTGAGCACCTGGCGCGCCACCCGCCGGAGCACCCGCCGCCACCCGGCGGCGGGGATCCGGTGCGGGGAGTGCGCCTCGTGCCCGCGCCGGCTCCGCACGCCACCGGAGGGGCCCCCACCCCGGACGACAGCCATGGCACATCCCACCCCCGGCGGCGCGCGGCCGCAACGGTTCCGCCGCGTCGGTGACCGACCGCCTTGCTCCTGCGGCGTGGACGGCGGAGCCTCGGCCCATGACGCAGGGCGGCACCACCTTCGGCACCGTCGTCCGCTGGGACGACGACCCCACCGGCGCGGTCATCGAGGCCCCCGACCTCCCGGGCGGCTGCTGGGCCGACGCGCACGCGGTGGAGCAGAGCACCACCGGCTCGGGCGGCCTGCGGGCCGGGCAGGTCGTCGAGGTGGAGTGGGCCCGGCCCGGCGCGCACGGCCTGCCCTTCCGCGCCCTCCGGGTCGTCCCGCGCAACGACCTGCAGGCGACCGTCGGGGGCTGAGCGGCAGGCGGCGCGGCGACGCCCCGGCCGCCGGCGCCGCGCGGGGTCTACTGTGGGGGCGTACCGGCCGCGGGCCAGCACGCCCTCGCCTGGCGAGGATGCCCGCTGGTGCGACCGGTGCTCCCGCCGTCGTCCGGCGGGCTGACGGTCCCGAGGGGCCCTCGGGGCGCGCGGCCCGGGACGTCGTTCTCCCGCGCAGCCCCGGGGCGGGGCCGGATCGCGGAGCGCACCACCCGCGGGGCGTGCGGTCCCGCGGCTTCCGCCGTCCGGTCGACGGGGCCGTGTGCGCGTCCTGCCCGGCAACCCCGCCGGGCAGTGCAGAGGAGGAGTCTGTGGCTCGACCAGGACGGCGCTCGACGGGCGCCCGGCGCGGCGCTCCGCGAACCCAGCGGCGTGTCCGCGAGGGCGACGTCATCGCGGTGCTCGCCCGCGCCGTCCGCGACGTCGAGGCGGCGGTCAAGCGCGACCGCGTGACCCCGTCGGTGCGCGCCGAGTTCCAGGCCATCGCCCTGGTGCTGCGCGAGGAGCGCGCCCGGGTGCAGGCCGACCAGAGCACCGGCGAGGGACGCCGCGCCGAGCAGCTGAAGCGGCTCGACGGCATCGCCACCATCCTCGCCACCACGGCCGTCCGGAACTCGGGCCTGCTCGCGTTGCTCTCCGACGACGCGGTCGCCACCGAGGCGGCCCGCTCGCACCGGCGGGAGCTGCTCGCCGCCGCCGGCATCGAGGCACCCGAGGAAGAGGCCCCGGAGCCCGTGCAGGCCGCGCCGGTGACCGCGTCCGCCGAGCGCCAGGTGGTGCCGCAGTCGGTCATCTCGCGGCAGCTGGCCAACCCCTTCCTCGCCCCGGACTTCGACGTCGTGCGGCCCACCGCGGTGCGGCCGCGCCGGCTGGCCGGCTGGGAGCTGCTCGAGCCGCTGTTCAACTCCTTCGAGCGGGCCGGCGGAGGCGCCCCGGCGTGCATGCCCCTGCCGTTCCCGAGCTCGCAGTTCACCCCGGCGGGGCTGGAGCTCATGCCGCACCAGGGTCAGCTGGTCGCGGCGGCGGCGAACGGCCACCGCACCTTCCTGCTCGCCGACGAGCCGGGCCTCGGCAAGACGGCCCAGTCGCTGCTCGCGGCCGAGGCGGCGCAGGCGTTCCCCTTGCTCGTGGTCGTCCCCAACGTCGTCAAGACCAACTGGGCCCGCGAGGCCGCGCGCTGGGTGCCGCAGCGCCGGGCCACGGTGATCCAGGGCAACGGCGAGAACGCCGACGGCTTCGCCGACATCGTCGTCGTCAACTACGAGGTGCTGGACCGGCACGCGGGCTGGCTGGGCGACTTCGGGTTCGGCGGGATGGTCGTCGACGAGGCCCACTTCATCAAGAACAAGAGCTCGCAGCGCTCGCAGAACGTGCTCGAGATCGCCCAGCGCATCCGGCTGCGCACCGCGCGGCCGCTGCTCATGGCGCTCACCGGTACCCCGCTGATCAACGACATCGACGACTTCAGGGCGATCTGGCAGTTCCTCGGCTGGATCGACGAGGAGAAGCCGCTCGGCGAGCTGATGGAGTGCCTGGAGGGCACCGGGCTGACGCCGGCCGACCCCGGTTTCTACCCGGCGGCCCGCCAGTGCGTCATCGACCGGGGCATCGTCCGCCGCCGGAAGGTCGACGTCGCCGCCGACATCCCCGCGCGCCGCATCGCCGACCTCCCCGTCGAGCTCGACGACAAGGCCGGCCGCTCGATCCGTGCCGCCGAGCGGGAGCTCGCCCGCCGCCTGGTCAAGCGCTACGAGAGCGCGCTCGCGGCCCGCGAGTCGGCCACCGTGGTCGAGGGCATCGACCACGCGCTGGTGCGCAAGGTCGCCGGCTGGGAGCTCAAGGACTCGACCTCGGGCACCGGCGGCGACAACGTCTTCACGATGATGCGGCGGATCGGGCAGGCGAAGGCCGGGCTCGCCGCCGACTACGCCGCCCAGCTGGCCCGCAGCGCCGGCAAGGTGGTCTTCTTCGCCAAGCACGTCGATGTCATGGACGTGGCCGAGGAGACCTTCGAGGGCATGGGCCTGCGCTACTCCTCGATCCGCGGTGACCAGACCCCCGCGGTGCGGCAGCGCAACATCGACGCCTTCGTCAACGACCCGGAGGTCGCCGTCGCGGTCTGCTCGCTGACCTCGGCCGGCGTGGGGATCAACCTGCAGGTCGCCTCCAACCTGGTGCTCGCCGAGCTCTCCTGGACCGACGCCGAGCAGACCCAGGCCATCGACCGCAGCCACCGCATCGGGCAGACCGAGCCGGTCACCGCCTGGCGGATCATCGCCGCGCAGACCCTCGACGCCCGGATCGCCGAGCTCATCGACAGCAAGGCCGGCCTGGCCGCCCGCGCGCTCGACGGCTCGGACGAGGAGATGCAGGGCTCGGCCGACGTCCAGCTCGAGGCGCTCGTCGCGCTGCTCACCGCCGCACTGGAGGACCGATGACCGCCGAACCGCTCCTGACCTCGGCGACGCGGGTCGCCGAGCTCCTGCTCGAGGTACAGACCCGCGTCAACCGGCGGATCGACGCCGAGCTCGCGGAGCTGCTGCCCGGCGTCCAGCGGCAGCTGGGCGTCTCCCCGAACGGCGCCGCCGACCTCTCCGACCTGGTCAACACCCGGATCACCGGCTCCAGCGCCGTCGTCACCCCGGCCGCGGTCGCCTCCGTGGTCCCGGTGCCGGAGGGCTCGGCCGCCACCACGCGGGCGGCGCGGCGGGCGGTGACCGGCATCCTCACCGGGGCTGACGAGCGCCTCGCGGTCATCGCCGGGCCGTGCTCGATCCACGACCCCGAGGCCGCGCTCGAGTACGCGGCCTTCATCGCCCGCATGCGGGAGCGGCACGGCGCGGACCTCGAGATCCTCATGCGCACCTACACCGAGAAGCCGCGCACCGAGGTCGACTGGAAGGGCTTCGCCTACGACCCCTTCCTCGACGGGTCCAGCCGGATCAGCGTCGGCCTCGTCGCGACCCGGATGCTGATGTGCCGCATCACCGCGTCCGGCGTGCCGGTGGCCGCCGAGCCGCTGAACGCGCTGACGCCGCAGTACGTCAACGGCCTGGTCACCTACAACGGCGTCGGGGCGCGGAACGTCACCGACCAGACCGCCCGGGAGCGGGTGTCGGGTTTCTCGTCGGTGGTCGGGTTCAAGAACTCGCCCGAGGGCAGCGTGGACTCCGCGATCCAGGCGGTGATGACGGCGCGGGCGCCGCACCAGTTCCTCGGCGTGGACGCCCACGGCGTCTCCGCCCAGCTGTCGACGGCGGGCAACGGCACCGGCCACGTCATCCTGCGCGGCGCCAAGGACGGCCCGAACTACTCCGCCGCCCACATCGCCGACGCGCGGCGCCGGCTGGCCGCGCGCGGGCTGCCCGAGGTGCTCGTCGTCGACGCCTCGCACGGCAACAGCCAGAAGGACCACCTGCGCCAGATCGACGTCGTGCGCGACCTGGCGGGCCAGATCGCCGGCGGCGAGCAGGCGATCCGGGGGGTGATGGTGGAGAGCAACCTGGTCGCCGGCCGGCAGGACCTCGACCAGCAGCGGCCCGGCGAGCTGGAGTACGGCAAGAGCGTCACCGACGCCTGCGTCGACCTGCCGACGACCGAGCAGCTGCTGGCCGAGCTCGCGGAGGCGGCCCGCGCCCGGCGCGGCTGAGCACCCCTCGCCCGTCGGGCGGTGCGGGCCGGCCAGTACGGTCGGCCGTCCGTCCGACCAGGCAGGAGGCCCGATGTCCGGGAGCCCGGAGATGCTTCTCGTGGTGAACCGGGCGGCCGGGACCGCCCAGGACGACCGGGTGGAGGCGGCGGTCGCCGGGCTGCGTGCCGGCGGCGACGTCGCCGTGGCCGCGACCGCCGACGCCGGTGACCTCGACGAGGCGCTGGCCGCCCACCCCGGCTCCCGGGTCGTGGTGCTGGGCGGTGACGGTTCGGTGCACGCCGTGGTCGCCGCCCTCGACCGGGCCGGTCGGCTCTCGGCCGACGAGCCGGTCGGTGTCATCGCGTGCGGCACGGGCAACGACCTGGCCCGCACGCTCGGGCTGCCGCTGGACCCGGCCGACGGTGCCGCCGCCGTGCTGGCCGGGGTGCCGCGCCGGCTGGACCTGCTCCGCGACGAGGCCGGGGCCGTGGTGGTCAACGCCGTCCACGCCGGGGTGGGGGCGGAGGCCGCCGCCGAGGCGCACCGGCTCAAGCAGCGGCTCGGCGCGGCCGCCTACCCGGTGGGCGCGGCGATCGCCGGGCTGGGGGGCACCGGTTGGCCGCTGCGGGTGGAGGTCGACGGGCGGGTCGCCGTCCACGAGGGCGAGGGCTGGGCCGCCGACGGCGGGCGGCCCGTCCTCATGGCCGGGGTGTGCAACGGGGCGACGATCGGCGGCGGCACCGCGCTGGCCCCGGACGCGCGGCCCGACGACGGCCTGGCCGACGTGGTGGTCTGCACGGCGACGGGGCCGGTCGCCCGGGCCGCCTACGCGGCAGCGCTGACCGCGGGCCGGCACGTCGAGCGGCCCGACGTGCTGGTGCTGCGCGGTCGCGAGGTGCGGATCTCGGGTGGCCCGGTGCCCGTCGACGCCGACGGCGAGCTCGGCGAGCTGCGGCAGGCGGGAGGCTGGCGGCTCGCGCACCACGCCTGGTCGGTGCTGGTGCCGCGGTAGCCGCCGGGGAGTCAGGCGCGGCTCTCCAGCCGGCGCCGGACGACGGCGGCCTGCTCCGGCGAGCCGATGAGCGCGCCGATCTCCGCCTGCTCGGCGGCCAGCCCCTCGGCGAGCGGCACCCGGCCGGCCAGGTCGACCAGCCGCTTGACCGCCCGGGTGGCGCTGCGGCTGTGCCCGGCGATCTCGGCGGCCAGCTCCAGCGCGGCGGCGAGCGGGTCGGCGGCCTCGCGGGTGGCCAGGCCGAGCCGCACCGCCTCGGTGCCCGACACCTTCCGCCCGGTCAGCGCGAGCTCCTTGGCGACGTCGCGGCCGACCAGCTCGGGCAGCAGCTGCGTGCCGCACATGTCCGGCACGATGCCCCACACGATCTCCATCAGCGACAGCTGCGCGTCGGGGGCGACCAGCCGGATGTCCGCGCCCAGGGCGATCTGCAGGCCGCCGCCGAACGCCACGCCGTGCACCGCCGCGATCACGGGGGCGGGTACCAGCGACCACACGTGCACGACCTGCTGGGCCAGCGCGCCGGCCGCGCCCAGCGGCTCCGGGGCGGTCGCTTCGCGCTCGCGGGTCCGCTCCTGCCCGCGTTGGGCCATGTCCGCGAAGGAGCCGAAGTCCAGGCCGGCGCAGAAGGCCCGGCCGGCGCCGGTGAGCACCACCGCGCCGACGTCGTCCCGGGCCATCAGCTCCTTGCCGGTGGCCAGGATCGCCGTGAACATCGCCGGGTCCAGCGCGTTCATCTTCTCGGGCCGGTCCAGCCGCACGGTCGCCACGCCGTCGGTCACCGTGAGCGCCACCCGGCGCGAGACGTCGTCAGCCATGGTCGCTGTCTACGGGCGGCCCGGCCCGCCTGTCAACGCGCGGTGCCCGGGCCGCGGTCAGGTCCGGGCACGAGCTCGGCCGCCCGCACCGCCGCCCGCCTGCTGCTCGGCGCGGTCATGGTGGCCGCCGGTGGTTCTCGTCGTGGTGCTCCCCGGCAACATCGCGCAGTACGTCGAGGCGACCGACGCGTTCGGCCTCGACCCCGGCCGCGAACGGTTCGTCCGGCGTTCTTCCAGCCGCTGCTGGTGCTCTGGGCCCTCCACGGCGGCGGCTGGCTGCGGCGGCGCCGGCGGGCCGACGCCCGTCCTCCCGCCGCCGGCCGCCCGGTGGCGTGAGGCGGTGATCACGTACCCGCCGGTAGCCGGTGGGACCGCCGCTCAGGCACTAGGTTCGGGGGAGGACCGGGTCGTCGGCGCAGGGGAGTGGCACGTGGGCAGGTCGGTGCTGGTGACAGGCGGCAACCGCGGCATCGGGCTCGCGATCGCCCGTTCCTTCGCCGAGCAGGGTGACTCCGTCGCCGTCACGCACCGCGGCAGCGGCGCACCCGACGGGCTCTTCGGCGTGCGGTGCGACGTCACCAGCGCCGAGGACGTCGACCGCGCCTTCACCGAGGTCGAAGGGCACCAGGGCCCGGTCGAGGTGCTGGTGAGCAACGCCGGGATCACCCGCGACGGGCTGCTCATGCGGATGAAGGAGGAGGACTTCACCGACGTCCTCGACGCCAACCTGACCGCCGCCTACCGGGTGTCCAAGCGCGCGGCCGCCAAGATGGTGCGCGCCCGCTCGGGCCGGATGGTGTTCGTCTCCTCCGTGGTGGGCCTGCTGGGCTCGGCCGGGCAGACGAACTACGCGGCGTCGAAGGCGGGGCTCGTGGGGCTGGCCCGCTCGATCGCCCGCGAGCTCGGCAGCCGCGGCATCACGGCCAACGTCGTCGCACCCGGGTTCGTGACCACCGACATGACGGCAGAGCTGCCCGAGGCCCGGCAGAAGGAGATCCTCGGGCAGGTGCCGCTGGGCCGGTACGCCGACGCCGACGAGATCGCCGGCGTCGTGCGGTTCCTGGCCAGCGACGCGGCGGGCTACATCACCGGGGCGGTCGTCCCGGTCGACGGCGGACTGGGAATGGGGCACTGATGAGCGGCATCCTCGAGGGCAAGAAGGTCCTGATCACCGGGGTCCTCACCGAGGCGTCGATCGCCTTCGCCACCGCGCGCCTGGCGCAGGAGCAGGGCGCCACCGTCGTCCTCTCCAACTTCGGGCGGGCCCTGTCGCTGTGCCAGCGGATCGCCAAGCGGCTGCCGCAGGAGGCCGCCGTCGTCGAGCTCGACGTGACGGACACCGAGCACCTGGCGACGCTGGCCGACCGGCTGCGCGAGCAGGGCTTCGACCGCCTGGACGGCGTCGTGCACTCGATCGGCTTCGCGCCGCAGGAGGCGATGGGGGAGGGCTTCCCCGAGGTCGCGTGGGAGCACGCCGCCACGGCGTTCCAGGTCTCGTCCTGGTCCTACGCCTCGCTCACCCAGGCCTGCCGGCCGCTGCTGGCGAACCCGTCCTCGGTGGTCGGCCTCACCTTCGACGCCTCCGTGGCCTGGCCGGTGTACGGCTGGATGGGCGCGGCCAAGGCGGCGCTGGAGTCGGTGAGCCGCTACGTGGCCCGCGAGCTCGGCCCCGAGGGCGTGCGGTCCAACATCGTCGCCGCCGGGCCGCTGCGCAGCATGGCCATGAAGTCCATCCCGGGCAGCAAGCAGTTCGAGGAGGCGTGGGAGGGGCGCGCGCCGCTGGGTTGGTCGGTCACCGACACCGAGCCCGCAGGCAAGGCCGTGGTCGCCCTCCTCTCCGACTGGTTCCCCGCCACCACCGGCGAGATCGTCCACGTCGACGGGGGCTTCCACGCCGTCGGCGTGTGAGTGCATCCGGCGACGCCCCGCGACAGGAAAGAACCCACGTGCCCCGCGCCATCGTCGACATCACCCCTGCCGGCCAGCGTCCCGACGAGGACCCGTCGCTGGCCGTCCGCAACAACGGTGGCGTCCCGCCGTCGGTCGAGCCCGCCCCGCCCGGTCGGCGGGAGGCGCTGCTGCTGCTCTCCTTCGGCGGCCCCGAGGGGCACGACGACGTCATGCCGTTCCTGGAGAACGTCACCCGGGGCCGCGGCATCCCGCGCGAGCGGCTGGAGGAGGTCGCCGAGCACTACCACCACTTCGGCGGCGTCAGCCCGATCAACGACCAGAACAAGGCGCTGCTGGCGGCGCTGGAGGGCGAGCTGCGCTCGGCCGGGATCGACCTGCCGGTCTACTGGGGCAACCGCAACTGGGCGCCCTACGTCGAGGACGTCTGGCAGCAGATGGCCGACGACGGCATCCAGCACGCCTACGTGCTCGCCACCTCGGCCTACGCCTCGTTCTCGGGCTGCCGGCAGTACCACGAGGACGTCGCCCGGGCCCGCGCCGCGCTGACCGGCGACGCCGCCACCCCGGGCGGTCCGACCGCCGAGAAGCTGCCGCACTACTTCGACGCCGACGGCTTCGTGCGGGCCAACGCCGACGCCCTCGCCGCCGCGCTCGCCGAGCTGCCGGCCGACGTGCGCGACTCCGCCCGCCTGGTCGCGACGGCGCACAGCATCCCCGACGCGATGGCCGCCGTCGCCGGGCCGGAGGGGCACGCCTACGAGGCCGAACTGCGGGCCGCCGCGCAGCAGGTCGTCGCCCTCGCCGCCCCGGGCCGGCCGTTCGACCTGGTGTGGCAGAGCCGCAGCGGCCCGCCGTCGGTGCCGTGGCTGGAGCCCGACGTCAACGACCACCTGGAGGCGCTGGCGGAAGCCGGGGAGAAGGCGGTCGTGCTCTTCCCGGTCGGCTTCGTCAGCGACCACCTCGAGGTGATCTGGGACCTCGACAACGAGGCGAAGGAGACCGCCGAGCGGCTGGGCCTGGCCTTCGCCCGGGCCGCCACCGCCGGCACCCACCCGGCCTTCGTGGCGGCGTTGCGGGAGCTGCTGGAGGAGCGGCGGGCCGGCGGCGAACCGCGGCTGGGCACCAACTGCCCGGCCTCCTGCTGTTTCGTCCGTCGGCCTGCGGCCGACACCGCGGCCGACGGCCGTTCCTCTGCGGGCTGAGCCGCTGCTTCGTGCCTGCGCGGGACCCTCCGGGCCCCGCTCGGCCCGGGTCGCCTCGCGGCGACGGCCTCGCCTCCGTCACCTCGGGATCCAGTTGCAGGCGGCGGTGATCGCCTCCCGCACGGAGGTGGACAGCGGCCGCAGCGCCTCGTCCCGGGCTGCGGCCTGGCGGTGGGTGACGGCCCCGCCGGGGGCGTCGGCGAGCGCCAGGTCGAGCACCGCGGCCAACCGCATGCCCCGCGCCAGCAGCGACAGCGCCAGCGGATCGGTGTCGTCGGGCAGCACCACCCCGCGCACCGGCCGGCCGAGATCGGCCAGCAGCGCGGGCACCTCGGGGTGCCACCGGGCGAGGTCGAGATCGGCCAGCGTGCGTGCGGCGTCGGCCATGGCCAGGTCCAGCGCCCCGGACGCGGCGCGCAGCGTGCCCTCCACGGCCGGCGGCGCGGCAGGGACGCCGTCCAGCGGGAACGCCGTCCACTGCACGACTCCCGGGCCGATCGGCTCGGGCACCAGCACCACCCGCTCGCCGACGGCGACCTGGCCGGCCTCCAGCGCGAGCGGCGCGAGCCCCGGCGCGGCCGGCACGCCGCGGACGTCGCCGGGTGCGGGGAGCACCAGCCGCAGCCGCCGCTCGCCCAGGCCGCGCAGTGCGCTGAGCGCTTCCCGCAGCGGGACGGCGGCCTCCGTCCCGGGCAGGCCGCTCACCCGGTGGGCGGTGTCGCCGGTGACCGCGTCGAGGGCCTCGTCGTACGAGGCGCGGCCGCCGAGCCAGGCGGTGGCCCAGATCGCGAGCCGGCCGGCGGGGAAGTCGTGCACCGGTCGAGGCTACGACGGCGCGACCGAGGCACAGGCGGGCGTCCCGGGCCCGCGGCTCTGCCAGACTCCTGGTATGGCGTGGTTGCTGTGGTTGATCGGTGCCGGGGCGCTGGCCGTCGGCGAGATGCTCACGCTCGACCTGGTGATGCTCATGCTGGCCGGCGGGGCCCTCGGGGGCATGACGGTCGCACTCCTCGGCGGGGCGCTCTGGCTGCAGCTGGTCACCTTCATCGTCGTCTCCGGGGTGCTGCTGGTGGCGGTGCGCCCGATCGCGAAGAAGCAGCTGACCGACCGCACGCCGCTGCAGCTCGACGGCGTCGACACGCTCATCGGCCGGACCGCGCAGGTCACCGCGCAGGTCGACCGCAGCGGCGGGCGGATCCGGCTCGGTGCCGACGAGTGGAGCGCGCGCAGCCAGCACAGCGCGGAGTCCTTCGCCGTCGGCGAGACCGTGCGCATCCTGCAGGTCGACGGCGCGACGGCGGTCGTGGGCGACGCGCTGGAGTGAACGTCGTCCCCGGGGTGCTGACCCGGGTGGACCCGGCAGGGCAGGATCGACGGTGACCCCCGACGAAGGGAGCCAGCCGTGGATGCGGCGCTCATCGCACTGATCGTCGTCGCCGTGCTCGTGATCATCGTGATCGCGAAGAGCGTGACGATCGTCCCCCAGGCTCAGGCCAAGGTCGTCGAGCGGCTGGGCCGGTACAGCCGCACGCTGTCGCCCGGTCTCTCGGTCCTCGTGCCGTTCGTCGACCGCGTGCGCGCGACGATCGACCTGCGCGAGCAGGTCGTCTCCTTCCCGCCCCAGCCGGTCATCACCGCCGACAACCTCCAGGTCGGCATCGACACCGTCGTCTACTTCCAGGTCACCGATCCCCGGCTGGCCGTGTACGGCATCGCGAACTACATCACCGGCATGGAGCAGCTGACCACGACGACGCTGCGCAACGTGGTCGGTGGCCTGAACCTCGAGGGCGCGCTCACCGGCCGCGACGGCATCAACAGCCAGCTGCGCTCGGTGCTCGACGGCACGACCGGCCCCTGGGGCCTGCGCGTGGCGCGCGTGGAGATCAAGGCGATCGACCCGCCGCCCTCCATCCAGGACTCGATGGAGAAGCAGATGCGCGCCGATCGCGACAAGCGCGCCATCATCCTCACCGCCGAAGGTGCCCGGCAGTCGGCGATCACCACCGCCGAGGGCGAGAAGGCCGCGGCCATCCTCTCCGCCGAGGGCAAGAAGCAGGCGGCGATCCTCGAGGCCGAGGCCGAGCGGCAGAGCCGGATCCTGCGCGCCGAGGGCGAGCGCGCCGCGCTGTACCTGCAGGCGCAGGGTCAGGCGAAGTCGATCGAGACGGTCTTCCAGGCTATCCACGACGGCAAGCCCGACCAGGGCCTGCTGGCCTACCAGTACCTCCAGACGCTGCCGCAGATCGCGCAGGGCGACGCCAACAAGATGTGGATCGTGCCCAGCGAGTTCAGCAAGGCGCTGGACGGGCTGGCGAACCTCGGCGGCGCAGCCGAGGGGAAGTCCTGGATGGACGTCGAGCCGTCCGGCGACGGTGGCGGAGGCCCCAGGGACGGTGGGCTGGACACGAGCACCTGGTTCGAGTCGCAGCTGCCGCGGGCGGCCGACCAGCCGGAGGCGAAGATCGAGCTCTCGAGCATCGCCGACAGCGCGCCCGCGGTGCCGACCCCGCCGCCGCTGGCCCAGGTCACCCAGGACGTGCGGGACAGCGGCCCGGCCGCCGATCCGCGCAACCGGGCCGGCAGCGACGACCCGGACGCCCCGGACGGCCCGCCGCAGCTGCCCGCGCAGTAGCCGGCCCCCCCGACTCCGGTGGCCCGGAACCCGTGGGGTTCTGGGCCACCGGCGTCCTCGGCCCCGTCGGGGCCCCGGCCTGGCGACGTGCTGGACCGGCCTCCCTGGCAGGGGCCCGCGCCGAGCGTGCGAGGTGCGGGGGCCAGGGAGGCCCTCCCTCAGTCCTTGAGCAGCCCCTCGCGGAGCTTGGCCAGGGTCTGGCTG
This sequence comes from Blastococcus sp. SYSU DS0533, assembly GCF_054050775.1. Classification (NCBI taxonomy): domain Bacteria; kingdom Bacillati; phylum Actinomycetota; class Actinomycetes; order Geodermatophilales; family Geodermatophilaceae; genus Blastococcus; species Blastococcus sp. SYSU DS0533. The sequence goes on from NZ_JBJGZZ010000003.1 coordinate 305,912, forward strand.
AGCAGGCGCGAGACGTGCATCTGCGAGATGCCGATGTCGGCGGCGATCTGTGACTGGGTCATGTTGCCGAAGAACCGCAGGATGAGGATGCGGCGCTCGCGGGCCGGGATGGTGGCCAGCAGCGGCTGGAGCGACTCGCGGTACTCCACGCCCTCGAGCGCGGCGTCCTCCTCGCCCAGCGTCGCCGCCAGGGTGGGGGAGTCGTCCTCGCCGGAGAGCCGCTCGTCCAGCGAGCTGCTCCGGTAGGCGTTGGCGACCGCTAGGCCCTCCAGCACCTCGGCCCGCGGGATGCCCAGGTGCTCGGCCAGCTCCGACGGCGTCGGCGCGCGGCCGTTCTTCTGCGCCAGTTCGCCCACCGCGGCGTTCAGCGACAGGTGCAGCTCCTGCAACCGCCGCGGTACGCGCACCGACCAGCCCTGGTCGCGGAAGTGCCGCTTGATCTCGCCGGTGATCGTCGGGACGGCGAAGGACAGGAACTCGACGCCCCGGGTGGGGTCGAACCGGTCGATGGCGGCGATCAGCCCGAGCGTGCCCACCTGCAGGAGGTCGTCGAACGGCTCACCGCGGTTGCTGAACCGGCGCGCGAAGTGGCGCACCAGCGGCAGGTGCTCCTCGACCAGGGTCTCCCGGAGCCGCTCCCGGCGCGGGTCGTCCTTCTCCAGCGTGGCGAGCTCGGCGAACAGCGGCGCCGTGCGCTCGGCCCGGCGCCGGTTCTCCGACAGCGGAGGGGCGTCGGGCTCACCGGCATCCGTGGCCGGTCCGCCCGGCGCGGGCTGCTCCGGGGTCTCGACCGGCACGTCCGCCCGGGGGTCGACCGGCTTGCCGTCGGTGGCGTCCAGTGGTTCCTCCTCGACGGAGTCGGCGGCGGCCGACCTGCTCACCGGGCCACCGAGAGGTTGTCGCCGCTGCCCACCCCGGCCGGGTGCTGGCCCGGCAGGTACTTGGCGAGGGAGATGACCGCGACCGGCACGTCGCCGCCGTGGCCGCCCGGCATCTCGCCCTCGGTGGCCCGGCGGCCCTCCACGGAGTCGACCAGCGCGGCGAGCACGGCCCAGCCGAAGCCGTCGGTGGGGACCTCGGTGCCGTCCGCGGTCGGCACCCAGGCGCTGATGTGCAGGCCGGCCCGCGTGGTCTCGAAGACGACGGTCAGCGGCGCGTCGCCAAGGACGATCGTCGACAGCGTGGCGCAGGCCTCGTCGACCGCGAGGCGGAGGTCCTCGATCGCGTCGAGGTCGTAGTCCATCCGCATCGCGAGGTCACCGGCCATGGCCCGCACCGCGGGCAGCTGGGTCGGTGTGGTGGGCACCCGCAGCTCCAGTCGCTCCGCGCGCCGTCCGTCCTGCGCGAGGGGGCCCCTCGAGTCGACCATCCGTCGTCCGCTCCTTCGTTCCCGGCGCGCTCGACCCTCGAGCCGCGGCGGTGCTCCGTGCCGGGTGGCCCTGCCTCCGGTGGGGGCGCGGACCGGCCGACCGGTCGGTGCACAAGATGTCTGCCTACCCGGACCTCGTGGACCGCGAAACCTGGCCCGGACCACCGGTTCCGCGGCCCCGGCACGCGGTTGCCGCCTCCGGGACCCTGCTGTTTGCTGGCCGGAGATGAGCACCGGTTCCGGCAGTCTGCCACCTCCTCCCGACGGCGCCCTGGACGAGGGTTCCGCAGCGCTGCTCGCTGCCCTGGAGTCCGCGCCCGACGCGCTCTTCTGCCTCACGGCCGACGCGGCGGGACCGCTGTGGGCCAACGCGCGCGCCCGAGGTCTGGAGACGGGCCGTGGTGGACTGCCGGAGCTCTCCGGCCGGCCCCTGACCGACCTGGTCGACGCCGCCGTGCGCGCCGGGCAGGTGGAGACCCTCAGCGGGTCCCTCGGCCCCGAGGGCCCCCTGGCGACGGCGACGGCGCGGCCCCTGGCGATCGACGGCCGACCGGGCGCCCTCCTGCTGATCGAGGCGCTGGCGGCCGACGACGTCCACCGCGCGCAGCGGGCGCTGCTCCCGCCGGCGCTGCCGATGCTGCCCGACGTCGTCCTGTCCGGGAGCTACCACCGCGCGACCGAGCTCTCCGCGGCCGGGGGTGACTGGTACGACGCCGTCCCGCTCGGCAAGGGTCAGGTCGCCCTGGTGGTGGGCGACGCCGTCGGGCACGGGGTGGCCGCCGCCGGTGCGATGAGCCGCCTGCGCGGGGCGCTGCGCTCGACGCTGCTCGGGAACCCCGAGCCGGTGGCGGTGCTCGGCGCGCTGGACGCCTTCGCGGCCCAGATGCACGACGTCGAGGGGACGTCGGTGTTCTACGGCGTGCTCGACGCCGCCAGCGGCAACCTCGTGTACAGCGCGGCCGGGCATCCCGCACCGCTCGTGGTCGAGGCGGACGGGACGAGCCGTTTCCTGGCGGTGACCCCCCGGCCACCCCTCGGCAGCCTCCCCGGGGCGGCTGCTCCGGTGCACGAGACGCAGCTGGCCCAGGGCGCCACGCTGGTGCTCTTCTCCAACGGGGCGGTCACCGGCCTCGACGAGCCGCCCGCCGAGGCGCTGGAGCGGCTCGGCGCGGCCGCGCGCGCGGAGCTGGACGAGCCCGCCGCCCTCGACGTCGAGGCGGCGGCCGGGCTCGCGGGGGCGATCGCCGAAGGGGTGCGCCGGCCGCACGGTTGGCTGGACGACGTGGCCGTCCTGGTCGCGCACCGGCGGGCGACCAGCCACGAGGCGCTGCGGTTGGACCTGCCGGCGGTGCCGTCGGCGTTGCCCGGAGTGCGCCGGCGGCTCAACGCCTGGCTGACCGAGCTGGGCATGGGTGAGCAGGACCGGGTCGGGGTCATGGTGGCGGTCGGTGAGGCGTGCGCCAACGCGGCCGAGCACGCCTACCGCGGCACGGAGCCGGGCCCCATGTCGGTGACCGCCCAGGTGGACGTCGACGGCGTCCTCACCGTGACGGTGCACGACGAGGGCACCTGGCGCCCGCCGGACCGCGATCCCGGCGACCGGGGACGCGGGCTGCTGATCATGCGCCAACTGGTCGACGGCGTGACGCTCGTCGAGGACCACGGGACGACGGTGAGGCTGAGCTTCCGGCTGCGGCGGACCCCGGACGAGGAGGTCGACCCGCACCGCGTCGTCGAGGGCGCCGACGTGGTGGTCGACCGCCAGGGCCCGCGCCCGGTCGTGCGGGCCGCCGGAGCGATCGACGCGACCGCCGCCGAGCAGCTGCGCATCCGGATGCTGGAGGCCAGCCACGGCGGTGCCATGCCGATGGAGCTCGACCTCGGCGGGGTCGGCCTGTTCAGCAGCGCGGCCGTCCGCGTCGTGCTGGCCATGGCGCGCATCGCCCGCGACGAGTCGTGGCGCCTGGCGGTCCTCGCCCCGGAGGGCGGGGTGACCCGCCACGTGCTCGAGATCAGCGGCCTCGACGGGCTGGTGGACCTCCGCTGAGGTGTGACCCCGCGTACCGCGGCGTTTGCGGAACGCCCGTGGTGCCCATTGACCGCCCGTGAGACTGCGGCGGAGCGACGTGCACGGCCCCGGCTACCGGCGCCGCAAGGCCGGGCGGGGCTTCGCCTACTACGACACCGACGGCAGCCTGATCAAGGACGACCGGCTCGACCGCATCCGCGCGCTGGCGATCCCGCCCGCGTGGAAGGACGTCTGGATCTGCCCCTGGCCCAACGGGCACATCCAGGCGACCGGGGTGGACGCCGCCGGGCGCCGCCAGTACCGCTACCACGACGAGTGGCGCGCCCGGCGTGACGCGGAGAAGCACGAGCGGGTGCTGGAGATCGCCCGCCAGCTGCCCGACGTCCGCGACGCGGTGCGGGCCGGCCTGCGCACCCGCGGCCTCACGCGCGAGCGCGTACTCGCCACCGCGATCCGGTTGCTGGACCTCGGCGCGTTCCGCGTCGGCAGCGAGCAGTACGAGGAGGAGAACGGCACCTACGGCCTGGCCACGCTGAAGCGCCGGCACGTGTCGGTGCGCGGCGAGCGGACGTTCTACTCCTACGTCGCCAAGGGCGGCATCGAGCGCGAGGTGGAGATCACCGACCGGCCGACCGCCACCGTCGTCCGCCAGCTGCTGGAGCGCCCCGCCGACGCCGGTGAGGACCTGCTCGCCTACCAGGACCAGGACGGCGGGTGGCACGACGTGACCAGCGCCGAGGTCAACGCCTACCTCAAGGAGATCAGCGGCGCGGAGATCTCCGCCAAGGACTTCCGCACGTGGACGGCGACGGTGCTCATGGCGGCCGCGCTGGCCGAGGCGCCCCCGCCGGCGTCCAAGACCGCCCGGAAGAAGGTCGTCACCGCCGCCTACAAGCAGGTCAGCGAGCAGCTCGGCAACACGCCCGCGGTCTGCAAGGCCAGCTACGTGGACCCCCGGGTCGTGGACCGGTTCGAGCACGGGGAGACGGTCGCCGAAGCGCTGCAGGAGGCGGACGAGGCGGAGGCCGACCGGGACACCCAGAAGGTGCTCGAGCAGGCCGTCTGCCGGCTGCTCTCGGCCTGAGGACGACGAGGGCCCCCGCCGCGCTGTGCGGCGGAGGCCCTCGGCCGGCCCCGTCCCGGGACCCGCCCTGAGCTCGGGAAGGGTGCGGGGGACGAGGTGGTGTTTCCTTCTAGCGGGCGTCGGCGATCGTGAAGAGGTCGATCAGCCCGGTCACCTCGAGCGGCCGCGTGACGGCGCGCGTGGTGGCGATGAGCCGGAGGGGGACCTCGCGGCTGCGGGCGGACTTCTGCGTCTCCACGAGGACGGCGAGACCGGCGGAGCCCAGGAACTGGACACCGGAGAGGTCGATCACCAGCTCACGCGGCTGCTGCTCGAGCTGGCTGTCCAGGGTCGAACGGAGCACGGGAGCGGTGAAGGTGTCCACCTCGCCGACGACCGTGACCGTGACAGCGCCGTCCTCGTCGGTGGAGGTCGACAGCGTGATCACGTCGTCGAAGGGTGCCTCGGTGCCCTCGGTCGACACGTCGGGCTGCCCCTCGGCGGGCAGGTCGGAAGTGGTCACGGACAGTGGCTCCTCTCGGCGGACCCGGACGACGGGCCGCCCGGACAATCTACCGCTCTGCGGCACCGGGAGCCGTGGGGCCCCCGTTCGCGGTGGTCGAACGTGTCGCGCGCCGGACACGGGTCCAGCACGTCGCGGCTGCCTGCTGAACCGCGGACCCAACGTAGACAACCTGCCGGGCGCGCGCCAACCCGCCCCGCGGAGGCAACCCGGTGGGGGCGGCCTCCGCGGGGCGGGTCGGTGGCGTGCGGAGGAGCAGTCAGCCGTCGGTGACGTGGACGGCGGACTCCTCGGGGCCCTCGCCGCCCACGGGCAGGTCCGCGGTGGCCTCGATGTCGTCGGCGGTGCGGTTGGTGCCCGAGTCGCTCTCGGGGGTGGTGGAGGTGTCCTGCTCGAGCTGGGCGTCGGCGCGCTCCGGGTCCTCGGCGGGCCGGACGTCGAGCGCGTCGTCGGGCAGCTCCCGCTCCAGCCGCTCGGTCAGCGGCTCGCCCTCGGACTGCTCGAAGGCGGTGGTGCCGAAGTCGGTGGTGGCGGTGGGCCGCTCGCCGGGCAGCGGCTCGAACTGAGGGTCCTCCGCCCGATCCATGGTGGGGGAGTCGTCCTGCGACACCTCGGGGATGCCGTCGTCCTCGGGGAAGATGTCGCGCGCGGTCTGGCCCTCGGGCTGCGTCATGCGGTGCCTCCGTCTCTGCGCGGGTGCGCTCGTGGTTCGTGTCGGCGTCGCTCGGGGGACGCCGCGCCGGCCGGGGACCGGCGTCGGACCCCCGCCCTACCCGGGTCCCCGGCGGCCATGCGCCGCTGTGGGTCGCAGCACTGCGCCCTCGGGGGCGGCATGGGAGCGCGCCCGCGGGGTAGCGGGGGGCCATGGCGATCGCAGACGAGGTCCAGCGGGTCGGGGCACCCCTCCGCCGGTGGGCGCGCACCCAGAAGCGCGAGTACACCCAGGGGGAGCCCCGGCCGCTGGCCGGCGACCTGGGTGCCATGGGGGTCTACGCGGGCCTGGTGGTCGGCGGCGCCGCGGCGGTGCGGACCGCGGGAAAGCAGCTGCCCGAACGGATCCCGCTGGGCGACGTCGCGCTGCTCACCATCGCCACCTTCCGGCTGGCCCGCCGCATCGCCAAGGATCCGGTGACCAGCCCGCTGCGGGCCCCGTTCGTGCGCTACGAGGGGACGTCGGGGCACGCCGAGGTGGCCGAGGAGGTGCGGGAGCACGGGGGCGTCAAGCACGCCGTCGGCGAACTGCTCACCTGCCCCTTCTGCCTGGCCCAGTGGGTCGGCACGGCGTTCGTCTTCGGGTACGTGACCGCCCCCCGGGCCACCCGGCTGGCCGCGCTCACCATGACGACGGTCGCCGGTTCCGACGTCCTGCAGTTCGTGTACGACTCGATCCAGAACGGCGCGCTGGCCCCGGCGGAGGACGAGGCGGCCGAACGGGGCTGAGGAGCCGGCCGTCGCCCGTCGGGGTACCCGGCGCGTCGTTCGCGCTGCCGGGGAGGGCGCGGCGGACCTATCCTGCGATCTTGACCCGGCTCCGGGTCGGGGACCGCCCGGCGGAACGGGTGCGAGGGAGGCTCGGCATGCGATCGATCTGGCGCGGCGCCGTGTCGTTCGGCCTGGTCAGCATCGGCGTGAAGCTGTACTCGGCCACCGAGGACAAGGACATCCGCTTCCACCAGGTGCACGCGGCCGACGGCGGCCGGGTGAAGTACCGGCGGGTGTGCTCGATCGACGGCGAGGAGCTCGAGTACGCCGACATCGCCAAGGGCTACGAGCTGCCCAGCGGCGAGGTGGTCATCCTCACCGACGAGGACTTCGACGAGCTGCCGCTCAGCACCCGCCGCGAGATCGAGGTGCTGGAGTTCGTCGACCAGGGCGAGATCGACCCGATCATGTTCGAGAAGACGTACTACCTCGAGCCCGACGGCCCCGCTGCCCGCCCCTACGTCCTGCTGCGCGACGCGCTGGAGAACGCGGGGCAGGTGGCGATCACCAAGATCGCCCTGCGGCAGCGCGAGTCGCTCGCGGCGCTGCGCGTGCGCGACGGCGTCCTGGTGCTGCACACGATGCGGTGGCCGGACGAGATCCGGCGGCCCGACTTCGGCTTCCTCGACGAGGACATCTCGGTGCGGCCACAGGAGCTGAAGATGGCCGAGGCCCTGATCGGCTCGATGACCACCGAGTTCGATCCCACGCAGTTCACCGACGACTACCGCGAGGCGATGACCGCGCTGCTGGAGGCCAAGCAGAGCGGGGGAGAGGTGGCCCAGCCGGCGGAGGCCCCGGACGAGGGGGCCGCCGTCGTCGACCTGATGAGCGCGCTTCGCCGCAGCGTCGAGCGCGCGCGGGGCGGCGGGGCCGCCGAGCAGGCGCCCGCGGAGCCGCCGGCGAAGAAGACGGCGTCGACGCGGAAGGCCGCACCGCGGAAGGCCGCCGCCGACGGGCCGTCGGAGAAGGCGCCGGCGAAGAAGGCCGCCGCGAGGAAGGCCGCCCCGAAGAAGGCGGCGGCCGCCGGGGAGAAGACGACCGCGCGGGCCGCCGGCGGCGACAAGCCACCGGTGAAGCGGGCCCGCCGCAGCGCCTGAGGTGGCGGCGCCCGAGCCGGCCGGCCTCCCGCTGCCGATGCTCGCCGTGCCCGGTGAGCTCCCCGCCGACGACGACGGCTGGGGCTTCGAGTTCAAGTGGGACGGCGTGCGCGCGGTCGCCGGGGTGCGCGACGGCCGGCTGGTGCTCGCCTCGCGCAAGGGCGGCGACATCACCGTCCGCTACCCGGAGGTGGCCCGGCTGCCCGCCGCACTCGCCGGCCGCGACGTCGTCGTCGACGGCGAGGTCGTGCTGATGGACGCCCGGGGGCGGCCGGACTTCGGTGCCCTGCAGAACCGGATGCACCGCACCGGCCCGGAGGTGCCGCGGCTGGCGGCGGCGGCCCCGGTGACCTACCTGGTGTTCGACCTGCTCGCCCTCGACGGCACGGACCTGCGCGGCCGCCCGTACGCCGAGCGGCGGGAGCTCCTCGACGACCTCGGCCCGGCCGGCTCCCGGTGGGTGCTGACGCCGTGGTTCCCCGGCTCCGGTGCGCAGGTGCGGGCGGCCAGCGTGGAGAACGGCCTCGAGGGCGTGGTGGCGAAACGGCTCGCCTCGACCTACCGCGACGGCGTCCGGAGCCCCGAGTGGCGGAAGGTCAAGAACTTCTACACGCAGTCGGTCGTCGTCGGCGGGTGGCGGCCCGGGCAGGGCCGGCGCGCGGGCACGATCGGCTCGCTGCTGGTCGGCGTGCCGGACGACGACGGGCGGCTGGTCTACGTCGGGCACGTCGGCACCGGGTTCGGCGACCAGGACCTCCGGGACCTCCAGCGGTCGCTCACCCGGCGCCGCACCCCGCCCTTCGACGGCGCCCTGCCCCGCGAGGTCACCCGGGACGCGCAGTGGGTGGAGCCGGACCTGGTCGGGGAGGTCGCGTACGCGGTGTGGACGGCGGACGCCCGGCTGCGGCACCCGGTCTGGCGCGGGGTGCGCGACGACCTGGAGCCCGACGACGTGGTGAGGGAGTCGTGAGCCCCGCCAGGCAGCGGGTGGAGATCGCCGGCCGGCAGCTGTCGGTGTCGAACCTGGAGAAGGTGCTCTTCCCCGAGGTCGGCTTCACCAAGGCGCAGGTCATCGACTACTACGTGCGCATCGCGCCGGTGCTGCTGCCGCACGTGGCCGGCCGGCCGGTCACCTTCACCCGGTGGCCCGACGGCGTGGAGGGTCAGGCCTTCTTCGAGAAGAACAGCGCGCGGCACGCCCCCGAGTGGGTGCGGCGGGTCCGGCTGCCGAGCCCCGGCAGCTCGCGGGGCCGCGAGACGCTGGACATGGTGCTGCTGGCCGACGTCCCCGACCTGGCCTGGGCGGCGAACCTCGCTGCCCTCGAGGTGCACGTGCCGCAGTGGCGGGTGGACGACGACGGCGAGCCGCAGCTGCCCGATCTGCTGGTGCTCGACCTCGACCCGGGCCCGGAGACCGGCATCGCCGAGTGCTGCGAGGTGGCCGAGCGGCTGGGGGTGCGGCTGGAGGCGGACGGCCTGGACCCGGTGGTGAAGACCTCCGGCTCGAAGGGCATGCAGGTCTACGCGCCGATCGAGATGCCGGCCGACCGCGAGCACCCCAGCCGGTACGCGAAGGCGCTGGCGCAGGAGCTCTCGGCCGAGACGCCCGAGCACGTCGTCTGGCGGATGGAGAAGGCCCTGCGCCCGGGCAAGGTGCTCATCGACTGGAGCCAGAACAACCCGGCGAAGACCACGGTGGCCCCCTACTCGCTGCGGGCACGGGCGGGGGCGACGGTCTCCACGCCCATCGGCTGGGACGAGGTGGACGCCGTTCGCGACGGCTCCCTGGACCCGGCCGCGCTGCGGTTCACGACCGACCAGGTGCTGGCGCGCGTCGAGGAGTACGGCGACCTCTTCGACGTCGCCGGCGCCCGGCGCGCGCCCCTGCCCGCGGCCTGGTGACGGACCCCGTCCTCCTCACCCCTCGCAGGCTCGGGTGAGCCTCTGGACGGGGCCGGGACCCGGCTTTGGGAAACTGTCCGCCATGTCAGCCGCCGACCCGCAGGATCCCCGCACCGCCGACCTGGGACGGCTGGTCGTCCGCTGCCCCGACCGGCCCGGGATCGTGGCCGCCCTCAGCGGTCTCATGGCCGAGGTCGGCGCGAACATCACCGAGTCGCAGCAGCACTCGTCCGACCCGAGCGGCGGCACCTTCACCCTGCGGCTGGAATTCGTGCTGGCGGGCCTCGCCGGCCGGCGCGCGGAGCTGGAGCGGCGGCTCTCCGAGCTGACCCGGGAGTGGCAGCTCACCTGGCGGCTGGGGGAGGCCGCGCACCGCCCGACCGTCGCCGTCTTCGTGAGCCGGACCGATCACGTGCTGCAGGAGCTCATCTACCGCGTGCGGGCCGGTGACCTGCGCGCGGACATCACCGCGGTCGTGAGCAACCACCCCGACCTGGAGCCCGTGGCGGCCGCGGCGGGCATCCCCTTCCACCACGTGCCGGTCACGCCGGCCACCAAGGCCGAGGCCGAGGCGCGGGCGCTGGAGATCGTCGGCGAGGTCGACCTGGTGGTGCTGGCGCGGTACATGCAGATCGTGTCGCCGGAGTTCTGCGCGCGCTTCCCCGAGCGGCTCATCAACATCCACCACAGCTTCCTGCCGGCCTTCGTCGGGGCGAACCCGTACCAGGCGGCGCACGACCGCGGGGTGAAGCTGATCGGCGCTACCGCGCACTACGTCACGGCCGAGCTGGACGCCGGTCCGATCATCGAGCAGGAGGTCGCCCGGGTCGACCACCGCGCGACGGTCGACGACATGCGGAGGGTCGGGCGCTATGTCGAGCGCCAGGTGCTGGCACAGGCGGTGACCTGGCACGTGGAGGACCGGGTCATCGTCGAGGGCGACCGGACCATCGTCTTCGCCTGACCGCGGCCCCTGATCGCCGCGCCACGACCAGCCGACCTCATCCTCCAGCGTTCTTCCTCACGGTGGGCGGTGAGGGAGGACGCGCCACGATCAGGTCCGCTGATCGTCCGGCGGGTGCGGCGCGCTCCCCCGGGGGCCGGCCCCGCGCTCGCGGCGCGGCTCACCCGGTCGGGGTCGACCGGCGTTCACCACACCGCCGGGTGTCCTTTTCTTGACTGGCTCAAGAAAAGGGCGTTGGATGGCGGCGTGGAGACGACCTGGGCGCACCAGTTGCGGGAGGCGGGGCTGCGCGTGACGCGGCCCCGGCTGTCGGTGCTGAGCGTCCTGGCCGACCGCCCGCACGCGGACGCCGACACGATCGTGACCGGCGCCCGCGAGGTGCACCCGTCGCTGTCCCCGCAGGCCGTCTACGGCGTCCTGAAGGCGTTCGTCGCGGCGGGGATCGCCCGGCGGATCGAGCCCGCGGGTGCGCCCGCGCTGTTCGAGCTGCGGGTGGGCGACAACCACCACCACCTGGTCTGCCGCTCGTGCGGCGCGGTCGCGGATGTCGACTGCGTCCTGGGCGCGGCCCCCTGCCTGGCCCCCTCGGATCCGGCCGGCTTCGTCATCGACGAGGCCGAGGTCGTGTTCTGGGGGCTGTGCCGGGCATGTCAGAACCGTGACCGCCAGGTCGCGGACGCCGCCGAACCCGTGCAGCTCGAGGAGCGCGGGACCCGAGGAGGAGCAGGAGCATGACCGACGTCGCATCGCAGGGCACGGCGCCCAGCCAGGCCGGCAAGCCCGTCCTGACCAACCGCCAGGGCCACCCGGTCTACGACAACCAGAACCAGCGGACGGTGGGCGCCCGTGGCCCCGCCACCCTGGAGAACTACCAGTTCCTCGAGAAGATCAGCCACTTCGACCGGGAGCGGATCCCGGAGCGCGTCGTGCACGCCCGCGGCGTGACCGCCTACGGCTACTTCGAGGCCGACGGCACCGTGGGCGACGAGCCCGTCGCCAAGTACACCCGGGCCAAGCTGTTCCAGGAGAAGGGCAAGCGCACCGACGTCGCGCTGCGCTTCTCGACCGTGGCCGGTGGCCGCGACTCCTCGGAGATGGCCCGCGACCCGCGTGGCTTCGCGGTGAAGTTCTACACCGAGGAGGGCAACTGGGACCTCGTCGGCAACAACCTGGGCGTCTTCTTCATCCGTGACGCGATCAAGTTCCCCGACTTCATCCACTCTCAGAAGCCGGACCCGGTCACCTTCGAGGCGAACGTCGCCGAGCGGGCGTTCGACTTCTTCAGCCAGACCCCGGAGGCCATGCACATGGTGTCCCTGGTCTTCAGCCCCCGCGGCCTGCCGGCGTCCTACCGCCACATGCAGGGCTTCGGCGTGAACACCTACAAGTGGGTCAACGCGCAGGGTGAGACAGTCCTGGTCAAGTACCACTGGCTGCCGAAGCAGGGCGTGAAGTCCTACACGGCCGAGGACGGCGCCAAGGTCCAGGCGCAGACCCTCGGGGCGCACACCAAGGACCTCTACGACTCGATCGCCGCCGGCGACTTCCCGTCGTGGGAGCTGCACGTGCAGCTCATGAGCGACGACGAGCACCCCGAGCTGGACTTCGACCCGCTCGACGACACCAAGGTGTGGCCCGAGGAGGTCTTCCCGCTCCGCAAGGTCGGGACGATGACCCTGGACCGGATGCCCGAGGACTTCTTCGCCGAGAACGAGCAGATCGCCTTCGGCACCGGTGTGCTGGTGGACGGCCTGGACTTCTCGGACGACAAGATGCTCGTCGGCCGGACGTTCTCCTACTCCGACACCCAGCGCTACCGGGTGGGGCCGAACTACCTGCAGCTGCCGGTGAACCGCCCCAAGGTGCCGGTGAACACGAACCAGCAGGGCGGCCCGATGTCCTACGGCCGCGACAACGTGGGCGACAACCCGCACGTCAACTACGAGCCGTCGATCACCGGCGGCCTGCGCGAGGCCACCTACCCCACGCACGACGAGCAGGGCCCGGTCATCAACGGCCGGCTCACGCGCAAGCGGATCCCGCGGACCAACGACTACAAGCAGGCCGGCGAGCGCTACCTGCTGAGCGAGCAGTGGGAGAAGGACGACCTGGTCACCAACCTGGTCGGCGCCCTGCAGCAGTGCCGCCGCGAGATCCAGGAGCGGATGGTCTGGCACTTCTTCATGTGCGAGGACGAGTGGGGGCAGCGCGTCGGTGACGCGCTGGGCATCACCGCCGACGACGTCCGCACCCTGCCGCCGCTGCAGACGCAGACCCTCACCGAGGAGGAGCAGCAGCGCGCCGCCAACCTCGGCAAGAACGGTCCGCGCGACGTGACCGGCCTGGTCATGACGCACTGCGTGCCCAACGAGCGCGTCGTCGTCGCCTGACGAAGGGCCTCGGTGCCCCGCCGCACGCACGCTCGCGGCGGGGCACCCGGGCCGGCGGGTGCGGTCGTCCTCCGATCCACCTGCAGCGCAGCGGGCCGCGACCGGGAGCACCCGGTCGCGGCCCGTCGCGGTCTGCGGGCTTCCACTCGCTGGAAGCCCGGTGCGGAGCAGCGGCGGTCCGGGACCTAGCGTGTGACGACACTCGCCGACCCGAGGGGACGACGTGGACTCCGCGCCCACCGCCACCGCCACCAGCAGCCGCCGCGCAGCGGGCTGGGTGGCCCCGCTGTGCTGGATCGCCGTGCTGCTGGACGGCTTCGACCTCGTGGTGGTGGGTGCGGTGATCCCCACCCTGCGCACGCCGGAGGAGTGGGCGCTCAGCGGCACCGGCGCGACCGCTGTCATCACCGTCGGCCTGGTCGGCATGATGGTCGGCGCGCTGACCATCGGCACCCTGACCGATCTGGTGGGCCGGCGGAAGGCGCTCATCGGCGCGGTCGTGGCCTTCTCCGTGCTCACCCTGCTCTGCGCCTTCGCGCCCAACGCCCTGGTGTTCGGGGTGCTGCGCTTCCTGGCCGGCATCGGCCTCGGCGGCTGCCTGCCGACGGCGATCGCGATGGTCAACGAGTTCACGAGGGCCGGGCGCAGCGGCCGGGCCACCACGACGATGATGACCGGCTACCACGTGGGTGCGGTGGCGACGGCGGCGCTGGCCATCGTCGTGCTCCCCGCGCTCGGGTGGCGGTGGATGTTCGTGATCGGCGCGCTGCCCGCCCTGGTGCTCGTGCCCCTGATGCTCGCCCGGCTGCCGGAGTCGGCGGCGTTCCTGCTGGCGCACGGCCGGCGGGCGGAGGCCGAGCAGGTGGCCGCCCGGTACGGGCTCGAGCTCGAGCAGCCGGCGGCCGACGTCGCCCCGGCCGCGGAGGGTTCCGGCGGTGCCACCGACACCGTGCGCGCGCTCTTCGCGGCGCGCTACCTGCGCAACACCGTCGCCATCGGCGTGACGTCCTTCATGGGCCTGCTGCTGGTCTACGGCCTCAACAACTGGCTGCCGACGATCATGCGGGAGGCCGGCTACGACCTCGGCGACTCCCTGGCGTTCCTGCTCGTGCTGAACGTGGGCGCCGTGGTCGGCCTGCTGGTGGCCGGCGCCGTGGCCGACCGGATCGGGGCGCGCTCCGCCGGCATGGTCTGGTTCGCCTCGGGCGCGCTGTTCCTGGCGCTGCTGTCCGTGGAGCTGCCCACCGCGGGCCTGTACGCGATGTGCTTCCTGACCGGCTGCTTCGTCTTCAGCGCCCAGGTGCTGGTGTACGCCTTCACCAGTGCCAACCACCCGCCGCAGGTGCGCGCCACCGCGCTGGGCTGGTCGGCCGGGGCCGGGCGCATCGGCGCGATCGTGGGCCCGGTGCTCACCGGTGCGCTGGTCACCGCGGGGATCGCGTTCCCCTGGGGCTTCTACCTGTTCGCCGTCGTGGGCGGCCTCGGGGCGGTGGCCCTGAGCACCGCCCGGCGGCGCGACCGGCCCTGACCGGTCAGTCGCGCCGGCGGTCCTGGTCGGCGAGGAACCGCTCGAACTCCGCGCCGATCTCCTCGGCGCTGGGCACCTCACCGCCGCCCCCGAGCAGGTCGCTGCCCTCTCGGGCGGCGGTGAACGAGTCGTACTGCTGCTCCAGGGCGGCGACGACGGCGACGTTGTCCGCCGACCGCGCGATCTGCGCGTCCACCTCGGTCCGGTGCAGCTCGGCGGCCTCGCGCAGCGACTCGGTCGGCAGGCGGAGCCCGGTCAGCTGCTCCAGGTGCTCGAGCAGCGTCAGCGACGCGGCCGGGTAGGTGGCCTGCGCCAGGTAGTGCGGCACGTGCGCGGCCACGCCGAAGGCGTCCACCCCGGCCTCGCCCATGCGCAGCTCCAGCAGGGCCGAGACGCTGCCCGGGATGCGCATCTCGCCCCAGTAGACCGGATAGGACTCGATCAGCTGCCGCCGCGTCGCGTGGGCGGTGACGGTGACCGGCCGGGTGTGGGGCACCGGCATCGGGATGGCCTGCAGCGCGGCGACGGAGGTGACGCCGAGCCGCTCGACCAGGCCGCCGACCGCGGCGACGAACCGCTCCCAGGCATAGTCGGGTTCGGCGCCGTGCAACAGCAGGAAGGGCTCGCCGGCGTCGTCCTCGACGGCGTACAGCAGGATCTCCGGCGCGGTGAAGGCCTCGTACCGGTCGGCGTTGAACGTCATGCGCGGACGGCGGGCCCGGTAGTCCACGAGGCTGTCGGCGTCGAAGCGGGCGACCACCTCGTGCGGCAGCTCGGCCAGCAGGTGCGCGCCGGCCAGCGTGCCGGCGGAAGCGGCGTCGAAGTCGCCGGCCAGGTCGTGCACGAGCACGAGCCCCCGGCGCTCGGCCGGGTCGCCGACGGCGGCTTCGCGGGTGAGGAACGGCTCGGCCGCGGGGAGCAGCTCGACCAGGTCCTCCGGTCGCTGGGCCACGGGGCACCTCCTGTCGGGTGGTCCGGCGTGACGGCGGGCCACGCTCCTCCGTAGAGCCGCCGGGCGGCCCGCGGCATTCCCGCGCGGCCGGGGGCCACCCGGTGGGGTGTCTCAGCGGGGGGCGCGCTCCGCGCTGCCCTCGTCGCGGCCTTCGACCCGCCCCGGGTCCCCGTCCTCGGAGCCCTCCGCCCGCTCGCGGGTCAGGTGGGCGCCGGTCTCGTCGGGGACGATCTGCGCCCGCGTCCCGTCGGGGAGGATCTCGGGCGACTTGCCGTCGAGCTGGTCGCGCGCGTAGCGGTAGGAGACGGCGATGAGCGCGGTCACCGGGACGGCGAGGAAGGCGCCGATGATGCCGGCGAGGCTGCTGCCTGCGGTGACGGCGAGGATGACCACGGCGGCGTGCAGGTTCAGCCCGCGGCCCTGGAGGATCGGCTGCAGGACGTTGCCCTCGATCTGCTGGACGAGGAGCACGATGCCCAGGACGATCAGGGCCGTGGTGAAGCCGCTGTCGACCAGCGCGATCAGCACCGCGAAGCCGCCGGCGACGAACGCGCCGATGATCGGGATGAACGCGCCGAAGAAGGTCAGCACGGCCAGCGGCAGCACCAGGGGCACGCCCAGGATCCACAGCCCCAGGCCGATGAAGAAGGCGTCGACGAAGCCGACGATCGCCTGCTGGCGGATGAACTCCGAGAGCGTCGACCACGTCTTGTAGGACAGCGCGGCGACGTGCGGCGCCGCGGGCGGACCGGTCTGCGCGGCCAGCCACGGGACCCAGCGGGGCCCGTCCTTCAGGAAGAAGAAGGTGAGCACCAGTGCCAGCACCAGGTTGATCAGCATGCTGCCGATGGCGGTGGCGCCGGTGACGGCGTACTGCGCGATGTTCTGCGCATTGCCCTGGATGGTGTTGATCGCCTGGTCGACGGCGTTGCCGATCTGCTCCTCGCCCAGGTTGAACGGTGGCCCGGTCAGCCAGTCCTGCAGCTGCTCCAGCCCCACGCTGACGCCGTCGGCGAGCTCCTCGACCTGCTGGACGACGGGCGGCGCGATCAGCGCGATGATCCCGGCGAAGGCCGCGAAGAAGGTGAGCAGGACGGTGAGGGCGGCCAGCGCCGAGGGCCAGCCGTGGTTGCGCAGGAAGCGGGTGGGGGGCCACAGCACCGTGGTGAACAGCAGGCCCAGCACGACCGGCAGCAGGACGACCCACAGCTTGCCCACGACGTAGCCGACGACGATCAGCCCGCCGACGATCAGCAGCAGCTCCGCCGAGGCGACGGCCACGGCCCGGCTCGCCCGCCGCAGGCGCTCCCCGCGCTCGGTGGTGGGTGCCGGGGCGTGCGTCGCCGGCCGGACGCCGGACCCCGGCGTCGGCTGGTCGGGCTCGACCTCGTCGGCGGTCTCGTCCGGTGGCGTGTCGGTGCGACCGGGCAAGCGGATCCTCATGCGCCGATCTCAGCACAGATGCACGCGACCGACCGGGCGGGAAACGGTCGTCACACCGGCGTCGTAGCGTGCGGGTATGCCGAAGATCGCGACCGCCGACCGGGTCGACCGGGAGTCCCTGCTGGAGTTCCTCCGCGAGCGCCACCGCGCGGTGCTGCTCACCCGCCGGCGCGAGGGTGGTGCGCAGCTCTCGCCGGTCACCTGCGGGGTGGACGCCGAGGGCCGCGTGGTCGTCTCGACCTACCCGCAGCGCGCCAAGGCGGTCAACGCACGGCGCGACCCGGCCGTCTCGCTGTGCGTGCTCTCGGACGAGTGGGACGGTCCGTGGGTGCAGCTCGACGGCCGGGCAGAGGTGCTCGCGATGCCCGAGGCGCTGGAGCCGCTGGTCGAGTACTACCGGTCCATCAGCGGGGAGCACCCCGACTGGGCCGCGTACCGCGCCGCCATGGAACGCCAGGGGAAGGCGCTGCTCCGGGTGACCGTCACGTCCTGGGGACCGATCGCGACCGGCGGCTTCCCGGCCGCGGTCGCCGACAAGCTCTGAGGCTTGCTCCGGTCGAGGAAAGGTGCCAGTCTTTCCTCATGGTGTACGTCCTGACCGTCGACCAGCGGGCCAGCCGGCGCGGGCCCGACCGGGTCGCCGACGTCCTGGCGCAGCTCAACGCCGACGTGGGCACGCTGCTGGCCTTCGAGCGGACGGCGGGCGACGAGTTCCAGGGGGTGCTCGCCGAGCCCGAGGCCGCGGTGGACGTCGCGCTGCGCCTGGTCCGGCTGGGCGGGTGGAGCATCGGCATCGGGGCCGGCGCCGCCCAGCAGCCGCTGCCGCCGAGCACACGGGCGGCAGCCGGGCCCGCCTTCCTGTGCGCCCGGCGCGCCGTCGACGCGGCCAAGCAGCGATCGGTGCACCTGGCCGTCCGCGGGGCGGTAGCCTCCGACGCCGCCGATGCGCAGGCGGTGCTCGGCGCGCTGGCGGTGCTGGTGGGCCGCCGCAGCGAGCAGGCGTGGGAGGCGATCGAACTGGTCGAGGGCGGGCGGACGCAGGCCGAGGCGGCCGCGGTCCTGGGCATCTCGCGGCAGGCGGTGGGCCAGCGCCTGGCTGCCGCCTCCTGGGACCTGGAGCGCGAGCTGCGGCCGACGGCCGCCCGGCTGCTGCAGCGGGCGGCGGGATGAGCGTCGCCGTCCTGCTGCTGCTCGGTCTGGTCGGCCTCGCCGGGCTGGTCCTCACCCTCCGCGGGGAGCGGGGGACGGGCGCCACCGGGGCCGTCGCGCTCGTCGGGTCGCTCGCGGTCGCCGCCGCCATCGCCTGGCCGGCCGACGGCGGGCCCGGCGCGGTGCAGGCCGGTGCGGCGCTCGCCGCCCTGGCCGCGGTCGTCGGTGGGGGGCCGGTCGCGACGGCGGTGCTGCACGCCGCCGACCCGGCCGCCACCGGGGTCTCCGGGGGGCCGCAGGACCCCGACATCCTCAGGGGCGGCGCGTGGATCGGCGTCCTCGAGCGCGGTGCCATCGCCGCCACGCTGCTGGTCGGCTGGCCCGAGGGGCTCGCCGTCGTCCTCGCGGTCAAGGGGCTGGGCCGGTTCTCCGAGCTGCGCGCCCCGGCGGCGGCCGAGCGGTTCATCGTCGGCACCCTGGCCAGCGGTCTGTGGGCCGCGGCCTGCGTGGGGGTCGCGGTCCTGCTCCGCGGCTGAGCGCCCGCCGGGCGGCGCGGCGACCGCCCCGCCAGGATGGTGTCGGGCACCGCCGCAGCGATCGAGGGAGGCCGCATGTGCCACGACCAGGACAGCCGGCCGCCGGCCCCGCCGAGCACCGGCCCGGTGGGGGAGCGCACCTCGGGCACGCTGACGGCGGCCGACGGCACCACCTTCTCGGCCGCCACCGCACTGCCCGGGGGGCGCGCCCGGGCGGGGGTGGTGGTCCTCCCGGACATCCGGGGGCTGCACCCCTACTACGTCGCCCTGGCCGAGCGGTTCGCCGAGGCGGGCCTGGCCGCGGTGGCCATCGACTGGTTCGGCCGGACCGCGGGGGTGTGCGCGGAGGGCGTCCGGCCGGAGGGCTTCGACTGGCAGGCGCACATCCCGCGCACCACCCACGAGGGCATCGACGCCGACGTCGACGCTGCCATCGCCCACCTGCGCGAGCGGGCCGGCGCGGACCTGCCGGTGGTGGCGGTCGGTTTCTGCTTCGGCGGCAGCCACGCGTGGCGGCTGGCCGGCGGTGACCTGGACCTCGCGGGCTGCGCCGGTTTCTACGGTCGCCCGGCGCTGGTGGGCGACGCCGCCGACCGGGCGCACCTGCCCACGGTCCTGCTCGTCGCCGGCGCCGACACCGCGACCCCGGTGGCCGAGCAGCTCGCCCTGGCCGACCGGTTGCGGGCGGCGGGGGCCGACGTCGACGTCGCCGTCTACGACGGGGCGCCGCACTCCTTCTTCGACCGGGCGCACGGGGAGTGGGCCGACGCCTGCCGCGACGCGTGGGAGCACGTGCTGGCCCTCGTCGACCGCGTGGCCCGGGTGTGACAGCCCCTGCGCCGCGGGCGCCCGGTGCCCGCGGCCGACGTCCCGTGGCGGCGGCCGACCGGCGCGCGGACCCCTGCGCCGACGGTCTCCTACGCTGGGTCGGGTGAGCGGCCAGCCGATCGATCCCGGAGTCATCGAGCTCGCCGGGCGGGTCTTCGACCTCGCCCGCGGCGGGCACACCGACGAGCTCTCCGCGTACGTGGACGCCGGCGTGCCGGTGGACCTCACCAACGACAAGGGCGACACCCTGCTCATCCTCGCGGCCTACCACGGCCACAGCGGCACGGTCGCGGCGCTGCTGGAGCGCGGCGCCGACCACGCCCGGGCCAACGACCGCGGGCAGACGGCGCTGGCCGCGGCGGTGTTCAAGCAGTCGGCCGGGACGGTGCAGCACCTGCTGGCCGCCGGCGCCGACCCCGACGCGGGCGGGCCCAGCGCCCGGGAGACCGCCGCGTTCTTCGACCTGCCAGCCATGACCGCGCTCCTGGACACCCGGGCCTGACGGGCTCGGGGCAACCGGTGCGGCCGCGGGCGACGGAGGGGGAGACGGGCGTGGCAGCACGTGGTGACCGACCGGAGACGGGGCCACCGCCGCTGGTCCGGCCGGAGGAGCAGGGCACGGGACCGGCCGGCGCACCGCGAACCGCCGGGGCGGAGGTCGGCGTACCCCTGCCCAGGCCCGAGCCGGGCCTGCCCCGCTGGCTGCTGCTGGTCGGCGGCGCCGCCGCGGCCACCATCGCCATCGCCGGCCTGCAGGCGGTCGCCTGGCTCGTGGCGCCGGTCTTCCTCGCCCTCGTCGTCGTCATCGCGCTCACCCCGGTGCAGCGGTGGCTGCGCCGCATGGGTGCGCCGCGCTGGCTGGCGACGACGGTCCTGCTCGTGCTCGTGTGGGCGGTGCTGCTCGCCTTCGTCGCCCTGCTGGTGGCCTCGGTCGCCCAGTTCGCCGCCCTGCTGCCGGACTACGCCGACCAGGCACAGGTGCTGATCAACGACGTCGTCGACGACCTCAACAGCCGGGGGATCGTCTCCGGGCAGCTGTCGGACCTCGTCGAGCAGATCGACTACGGCTCGCTGGTCGGGCTGGCCACCGACCTGCTGAGCCGGCTCACCGACGCGGCGACCACGCTGGTCCTCCTGCTCTCGGCGCTGGTCTTCATGGCCATCGAGAGCAGCGGCTTCGGCCGGCGGCTGGCGCTGATCGGGGCCGAGCGCCCCCACCTGCCGGTGGCCATGACGCTGTTCACCCGCGGCACCCGCAGCTACCTGCTGGTGAGCACGGTGTTCGGGGCCATCGTCGCGGTGGGTGACACGATCGCCCTCGCGCTGCTCGACGTGCCGGCGGCGCCGCTGTGGGGCCTGCTCGCCTTCATCACGAACTACGTGCCGAACATCGGTTTCCTGCTGGGCGTCGCCCCGCCCGCGGTGCTGGGGCTGCTCGCCGGCGGCTGGGGCGACTTCGTCGCGATCCTGGTCGTCTACTCGCTGCTCAACTTCGTCGTCCAGACCCTCGTCCAGCCACGCTTCGTCGGTGACTCCGTGGGCCTGTCCATGACGGTGACCTTCGTGGCGCTGCTGTTCTGGGGGTGGGTCCTGGGTGCGCTCGGTGCGCTGCTGGCCATCCCGCTGACCCTGCTGGTCAAGGCGCTCATGGTCGACGTCGACCCGCGGGGCCACTGGCTCGACGCGCTGCTCCGCGAGGAGCCGCGGGCCCCGCGCACCATGCGGGCCCGGCGGCGGATGGCCGACCGGCACGCCGCGCTGGCGTCGATGCGGCGGCTGCACCACCACCCCTCCCGGCGGTCGGCGGCCGCCGACTCGGAGGAGGAGACGCCGACCCCGGCGGGGCGGTCCTGACCGCGCCGGAGCTCGTCGTCCTCGTCGGCCTGCAGGGCAGTGGCAAGAGCACCTGGGTGGCGGAGCACCTGGCCGGCACCCACCACGTGGTCAGCAAGGACCACTGGCCCAACGCCCGGCGCCGCGAGGCCCGCCAGCAGCGGCTGGTCGCCGAGCTGCTCGCCGCCGGGCGCAGCGTCGTCGTCGACAACACCCACCCGGCGCGGGAGGACCGGGCGGCGCTGATCGCCCTGGCCCGCGACGCAGGGGTGCCGGTGCGCGCCGTGTGGCTGGACACCCCGCCGGAGGTCTGCCTGGCCCGCAACGACGCCCGCACCGGGCGCGCCCGCGTCCCGCTCGTCGGCATCCACGCCACCCGGGCCCGGTTCGTGCCGCCGTCGCCCGACGAGGGCTTCGACCGGGTGGACGTCGTCCGGCAGGGGCCCGCGGGGCCGGGGGTGCTCCCGGGCGGGCACGGGCCGGTGGACCTTGTGACGGCGGCCGCAACCGGCGGCCGTAACGTGTCGGGCGCAGCTCGCCGCGCGCCGGGGCCGTCCGCCCCGGTGACCGCCGGCATCCGAGACGAAGGGAACGACATGACCGAGGCAGGTACCACGGCACCCCGCGTGGCCATCGTGACCGGCGGGGCCCGCGGCATCGGCGCCGCCACCGCCCAGCGGCTGGCGCAGGACGGCTTCGCCGTCGCCGTCCTGGACCTGGACGAGGGCTCGGCCAAGGGCACCGTCGAGGCGATCGAGGCCGCCGGTGGCCGCGCGCTGGCCGTCGGCGCCGACGTGAGCGACGCCGCGCAGGTGGAGGCCGCCGTCGAGCGGATCGTGGCCGAGCTCGGCCCGCCCACCGTCCTGGTCAACAACGCAGGCGTGCTCCGCGACAACATGCTGTTCAAGATGTCCGAGTCCGACTGGGACATCGTCATGAACGTGCACCTCAAGGGCGCCTTCCTGATGACCCGCGCGGCGCAGAAGCACATGATCGACGCGAAGTGGGGCCGGATCGTCAACCTGTCCAGCACCTCGGCGCTGGGCAACCGCGGCCAGGCCAACTACTCGACGGCGAAGGCGGGCCTGCAGGGCTTCACCAAGACCCTCGCCATCGAGCTGGGCAAGTTCGGCGTCACCGCCAACGCGATCGCGCCGGGCTTCATCGAGACCGAGATGACCAAGGCCACGGCGGACCGCATCGGCATCCCCTTCGACGACTTCATCAAGGGCGCCGCCTCCCAGATCCCGGTGGCCCGCACCGGCAAGCCCGAGGACATCGCGCACCTGGTGTCGTTCTTCGTGAGCGAGGGCGCCGGCTTCGTCTCCGGACAGGTCGTCTACGCCGCCGGCGGGCCGAAGGCCTGAGAGGACCGGACGATGTGCGCTGGCGCCCACTTCCAGGACTGAGAAGTGGGCGCCAGCGCACACCATCGACCGGCGAGAGCTTCCCGTAGGAGGAGAACCGTGCCCGAGCAGCAGTCCGTCCTCGTCGAGCGCCGCGGTGCGGTGCAGGTCATCACCATCAACCGGCCGGAGGCCCGCAACGCGCTCGACGGGGCCGTGGCCCGCGCGGTCGCCGCCGCCGTGGACGAGCTCGACGCCGACGGCGACCTGCGGGCCGGCGTGCTCACCGGGGCGGGTGGCAGCTTCTCCTCCGGGATGGACCTCAAGGCCTTCCTCCGCGGGGAGAGCCCGTCGATCGAGGGCCGGGGGCTCTGCGGGATCACCCGCACGCCACCGCGCAAGCCGCTCGTCGCGGCCGTCGAGGGCTGGGCCCTGGCCGGCGGCTTCGAGCTGGTGCTCGCCTGCGACCTCGTGGTGGCCGGCCGCGGCGCCCGGTTCGGGGTGCCCGAGGTCAAGCGCTCGCTGGTCGCCGCCGGCGGCGCCGCGCTGCTGCTGCCGCAGCGGGTGCCGCGCGCGGTCGCGCTCGAGCTGCTGCTGACCGGCGAGCCGGTCGACGCCGGGCGCGCGGCGGCCGTCGGGCTGGTCAACCGGGTGGTCGACGACGGCGGTGCGCTGGATGCCGCCGTCGCGCTCGCCGAGGTGATCGCCGCCAACGGCCCGCTGGCGGTGGCGGCCACCAAGCAGGTCGTCCTCGAGGCGCCGTCGTGGCCGGCGGAGGAGGCGTGGGAGCGGCAGGAGCGGATCGTCCGCCCGGTGTTCGGCTCGGAGGACGCCCGTGAGGGCTCCACCGCCTTCGCCGAGCGCCGCCCGCCGGTGTGGCGCGGCCGCTGAGGCCCGCCCCACCCTCCGGATGATCAGGAGACCTGATCGCCGGGAAGGCGCGGACCGCCGGGGGGCGTTGCAGCAGGTGTGACCCGCTCCGCTCTGCGCCTGCTCGTGCTCGGTGACTCCCTCGGCTACGGCACCGGCGCCGCCCGGCCCGCCGACGCCCTCGGACCCCGGCTGGCCCAGGCGCTGGGCGAGGACGGGTTCGACGTCGATCTGCACGTCCTCGCCGTCCCCGGCGCCGTCTCGGGAGGGCTGGCCGATCAGGTCAGCCGGGCCCTGCCGCTCTCGGCGGACCTCGCCGTCGTCGTCATCGGGGCGAACGACCTCGCCCGCTTCGTGCCGGCCGAGCAGGCCGCGACGGCGCTCGCGGCCGCGGTGACCGCGCTGCGGGCCGCCGGCACCGACGTCGTCGTGGTGCCCGCGCCGGACATGTCCATGGTCCCGTTCGTCCCGCCGGCCCTGCGGGCGCTGGTCCGCGGCGCCTGCGCGGTGCTGCAGCGGCGGCAGGAGCAGGTCGCCCTCTCCGGCGGCGCCACGGTCGCGCCGGTCGCGGCCGAGGTCGCCCACGCCTTCGCGGCGGACCCGGCGCTGTTCTCCGCGGACCGCTTCCACCCCTCCTCGGCCGGCTACGCGCGGATCGCCGAGGTGCTCGCGCCGTCGGTCCTGGCCGCGGCCCGGGCCCGGCGGGACGATGCCGCGGCCTGACGGTCTCAGGCCCGCTGCGGGGGCCGCACCAGCCGGGCCGACAGCGGCTCGACGAAGCGGGTCAGCAGCGGCCCGGTCACCGCGAGCACGAGCACGTACCCCGTGGCCACGGGGCCGACGGCGGGGATGCCGGCCGTGACCGCCAGCCCGGCGATCACGACGGAGAACTCACCGCGGGCCACCAGCGCGGTCCCCGCGCGCAACCGGCCCGGGACCGCGACGCCGTCGCGCGCGGCGGCGAACCAGCCGGTGCCGATCTTCGTCACGGTGGTGACGGCGGCCAGCGCGAGCGCCGCGGGCAGCACCGGCAGGATCGCGCCCGGGTCGGTGGCCAGGCCGAAGGCGACGAAGAAGGTGGCGGCGAAGAGGTCGCGGAGCGGGCCGAGGATGGCCCGGGCCCGCTCGGCGAACGACGCCGGGAGCGCCAGCCCGACGAGGAACGCGCCGACCGCCGCGGACGCCCCCAGCGCCTGCGCGGCGCCGGCCACCAGCAGGGTCAGCCCGATCAGCCGCAGCATCACCTGCTCGTCGTCGTCGTGGGAGAGCAGCCGGCCCAGCCGGTGGCCGTGCCGCTGCGCCGCCAGGAGGACCAGGAGCACCGCTCCCACGGCGAGCCCGACGCCGGCGACCGCGGACATCGGGCCCTGGCCGGCGAGCGCCACGACGAGCAGGGGGAGGAACAACGCCATCGCCAGGTCCTCGAGCACCAGCACCGAGAGCACCGCCGGGGTCTCCCGGTTCGCCAGGCGCCCCAGGTCGCCGAGCAGCCGCGCGATGATCCCCGACGACGAGATGTAGGTGACCCCGCCCAGCGCCACCGCCCCCTGCCACGGCAGCCCGAGGAGCAGCCCGGCGACGAAGCCGGGCGGGCCGTTGAGCACCAGGTCCACGAGCCCGGACGGCGCGTGCCGGCGGAACGACGCGAACAGCTCGGTGGCGGAGAACTCCAGGCCCAGGGTCAGCAGCAGCAGGACGACCCCGATCTCCGCGGCCGCCTCCAGGAACGGGCCGGCGTTCTCCACCGGCACCAGGCCGCCCTCGCCGACCGCCAGAGCCGCCAGCAGGATGAACGGGATGGGGGAGAGCCCCAGCCGCCGGGCCAGCAGCCCGAGGGCCGAGAGGCCGAGGAAGAGCAGCCCCAGCTCCAGGAGCAGGGCGGCGACGTGGTCCACCGCGGCCCTACTCCTGGCCCGCGAGCCGCCGGTCCAGCTGCTCCAGCCCGGCCGCCGAGCCGATGGCGACCAGCACGTCACCGGCGAACAGCGGGTCACCGGGCGAGGGCGAGGGGACGACGTCGGCGCCGCGGACGATCGCCACCACCGAGCAGCCGGTGAGCGTGCGCGCCCGGGTGTCGCCCAGCGTCCGGCCCGCGAACGGGGAGTCCGGGCGTACGGTGATCCGCCCGGACTCCAGCCCCGGGACCTCGCGGGAGAGGTCGGCGAACCGCTGGGTCAACCGCGGCGCCCCGAGCACCTCGGCCACGGCGTCGACCTCCTCCGGGTCCAGCCGGAAGGTCTCCCGCGCCTGGTCGGGGTCGCGCCGGTCGAACACCGCGATCTCCGCGCCGCCCTCACGCTGCACGACGATGCCCAGCAGCTGGCCCGACCGGGTGCGCAGCTGGTACCGGACGCCGACACCCGGCAGCAGGGTCTCCTCGAGCTCCACGTCGGGCATGGTCGCAGACCCGCCCTCAGCCCAGCCGGTCCGCCAGCAGCTCGGCGAGGTGCCGCCCGCGCCGGCCGGCGAGCTGGTCGAGCTGGGTGCGGCAGGAGAAGCCGTCGGCCAGGACGACCGCGTCCTCGGGGAGGTCGCGGACGGCGGGCAGCAGCTGCTGCTCGGCGACGGCGACCGACACGTCGTGGTGCCCCCGCTCGACGCCCCAGTTGCCGGCGAGGCCGCAGCAGCCGCCGAGCCGGGTGACGCGGGCACCGGCCTGCTGCAGCAGCCGGGCGTCGGCCGACCAGCCCAGCACCGACGCGTGGTGGCAGTGCGGCTGGGCGACGACCTCCAGGCCCTCGAGCGACGGCGGCGTCCAGCCGGGGGTGTCGCGCAGCACCTCGGCGAGGGTGCGGGTCGCCGCCGCCACCTGCTCGGCCTCGGCGCCGCCGACGAGCTCCAGGGCCTCGCTGCGCAGCACCGCCGTGCAGGAGGGCTCGATGCCGACGACCGGCACGCCGGCGGCGGCGAGCGGGGCGAGGGTGCGCACGGTGCCGCCGAGGATGCGCCGGGCCGCGTCGAGCTGACCGGTGGTGATCCAGGTGAGCCCGCAGCAGGTGTCCGCGCCGGGCACCTCCACCCGGTAGCCGGCGGCCTCGAGCACCCGCGCGGCGGCGAACGCCACCTCGGGGGCGAAGTGGTCGGTGAACGAGTCCACCCACAGCGCGACCCGCTGCCCGCCGCCGGCCTGCGGTCGCTGCGCCCACTGCTGCCGGAAGGTGCGCGGCGCGAAGGCCGGCACGGGGCGCCGCTGGTCGATGCCCGCCCCCCACTTGGCCACCGAGCCCACCAGCGCGGAACCGAGCATCGCGTTGACCAGGCGCGGGGCGCGGGCGACCAGGTCGGACCAGAACGGCAGCCGGCCCAGCGTGTAGTGCGAGCGGGGCCGCAGCCGCCGCCGGTAGGACTGGTGCAGCACCTCGGCCTTGTAGGAGGCCATGTCGACGCCGGTGGGGCAGTCCGACGAGCACCCCTTGCACGACAGGCACAGGTCCAGCGCCTCGTGCACCTCCGGCGCGCGCCAGTCGCGCACCGGGCCGCCCGGGGCGAGCATCTCCTGCAGCACGCGGGCGCGGCCGCGGGTGGTGTCCTTCTCCTCTCGCGTGGCCGGCCAGGACGGGCACATGACGGCGCCGGTGGACTGCAGGTCGGCCCGGCACTTGCCCACGCCCGTACAGCGGTGCACCGCCGCCGAGAAGTCGCCGCCGTCGTGCCGGTAGGCCAGCGCCAGGGGG
The DNA here is from genome assembly GCF_054050775.1 of Blastococcus sp. SYSU DS0533. NCBI lineage: Bacteria > Bacillati > Actinomycetota > Actinomycetes > Geodermatophilales > Geodermatophilaceae > Blastococcus > Blastococcus sp. SYSU DS0533. The sequence goes on from NZ_JBJGZZ010000003.1 coordinate 332,893, forward strand.
CGGCGGGAGGTCGAGACCAGCGGCGGGGCGGCGGCGATCCGGACGTCCTCGTCGAGCGGTGCCGGGCGCACCAGCACGCCCGGGTTCAGCACGTCGGCCGGGTCGAAGACCGCCTTGACCTGCGCGAAGAGGTCCAGCGTGGCGGGGGAGTACATGTGCGGCAGCAGCTCGCTGCGCGCCCGCCCGTCGCCGTGCTCGCCGGAGAGCGACCCGCCGTAGCCGGCGACCAGCCGGGCGGCGTCCTCGACGAAGGAGCGGTAAGCCGCCCGGCCGCGGTCGGGCCCCTTCCCGAACGGGAAGTCGATCCGCACGTGCACGCAGCCGTCGCCGAAATGGCCGTAGGGCACGCCCTGCAGGCCGTGGCCGTAGAGCAGCGCTTCGAAGCCGCGCAGGTACTCGCCCAGCCGCTCCACCGGCACGGCGGCGTCCTCCCAGCCGGCGTGCGCCGGGCGGCCGTCGGAGGTGCGGTTGGCCAGCCCCGCGCCGTCCTCCCGGATCCGCCAGATCGCCGCGGCGTGCGCCGGGTCGGTGACGACGAGGGAGTCCAGCGCGCCGGCGTCGGCCAGCACCCCCCGGGCCTTGGCCTGCACCTCGGCCACGCTGTCGCCGGTGAGCTCCACGATCAGCCAGCCGTCGCCCCGCGGCAGCTCGGGGACGACGGCGGCGGGCACGTCGCGCAGCCGCTGCACGATCCGCTGGTCGAGGCCCTCGACCGCGGTGGGCTCGTGGGGGAGCAACCCGGGGGTGGCGTCGGCGGCGTCGGCCATGCCCGGGTACCCCAGCACCACGAGGCCGCGGACCGGGGCGTCGGCGACCAGGCGCACGGTGGCCCCGAGGACGACGGCGAGCGTCCCCTCGCTCCCCACCAGCGCGCGGGCCACGTCGAAGCCGCGCTCGGGCAGCAGGTGCTCCAGCGAGTAGCCCGACACCTGCCGGCCGAACGTGCCGAGCTCGGTGCGCATGGTCGCGAGGTGCCCGGCGACGAGCCGGTGGAGGTCCTCGAGCACCCCCGGTGCGGGCTCGGTGCCCGGCCCCAGCCGCAGGCGCGTGCCGGTGCCGGTGACGACGTCGAGGCCCACGACGTTGTCCGACGTCCGGCCGTAGCCCAGTGCCCGGGAGCCGCAGGCGTTGTTGCCGATCATCCCGCCGATCGTGCAGCGGTTGTGCGTGCTCGGGTCGGGGCCGAAGCGCAGGCCGTGCGGCCGGGCGGCGGTCTGCAGCGCGGCCTGGACCACGCCGGGGTCGACCGTCGCGGTCCGGGCCTCCGGGTCGATGCCGTGCACACGGTTCAGGTGGCGGCTGGTGTCGAGCACCACGCCGGTGCCCACGGCGTTGCCCGCGATCGACGTCCCCGCGCCGCGGGCGGTCAACGGCACGCCGAGCGCGCGGCAGACGTCGAGGGCCGCCACGATCTCGTCGGCGTGGCGCGGCCGCACCACGGCCCGGGGGAGGACGCGGTAGAGCGACGCGTCGGAGGAGTACAGGGCCCGGGCCAGGCCCGAGTCGTCGACGTCCCCGATGCCGGCGCGGCGCAGCTCGGCGACCACCGCCCGGCCGTCGTCGGTGCGCGTCGTCGTGTTCGCGGCCGGTGCGCTCATGCTGCCGAGTCTGGCGGGCCCGTCCCGGACGGGGGCGGCCGGCCCCCCCGGTCGGGCGGGGGGGGGGGGGCGCGGGGGGGGCGGGGCGGGGGGGGGGGCGGGCCGGGCGCGCCCCCCCCCCCCCCCCCCCCCGGGCCGGTCACGCCAGATGCGCACCTAGTATCACCTCCGACGCCGGCCACCGTGCCACGGGCCACCCGCCGGGTCCCCCACCCGGGGCAGCCGGCCCGGTC